>JADLFU010000223.1 GCA_020849655.1 Polyangiaceae bacterium
CGTAGAGGGCGTCCTCCTCGTGGCGGACGCCGAGCAGCACCCACAGCGGTTCGGTCGCCCCACGCGCGACGGCGGCGAGCAGCATCGAGCGGAGCGGCGTGAGGCCCGTGCCGGTGCCGACGAACAGCGACGGGTGCCCCGCGTCGGCCGGGCGGGTGAAGAACCCCGCGGGCCCGTCGGCGACGAGGCGCGCGCCGACCGGCAGCTCGTGCAGCGCGCGGGACGCGGCGCCGCGCTCGACCCGTGTGACCGCGAGCGAGAACCGCGCCGTGCCGTCGGGCGGCGACGCGATCGAGTACGCGCGCTTGATCGCGCCGTCCGCGAGCGGCACGTGCAGGTTGAGCCACTGCCCGGGCTCGAACGCCAGCGGCCCGTCCTCTCGCTCGAACGTCAGCTCGCGGACGGCGGGCGCGAGCGCGCGCGCCGCGACGAGTCGCACAGGGAAGCTGGGCGGGGGCGGCATTCGCGCGTGCCTTGCTCTCGCGTCGTCGAGGGCGCAAGACGCGGCCGTGACCGCGCTGCTCGATCGCCTGGCGACCCTCGCCCGCTCGCCGCGTCCCGCGCTCGTCGCCGAGGACGGCGCCTGCACCTACGAAGCGCTCCTCGCGCGGGCCGGGGGCGTCGCCGGCGCGCTCGTCGACGGAGGGCTGACACCCGGCGCGCGCGTGGCGCTGCTCTGCGAGCCCGGCGTCGCGTGGGTCGCGTCGTTCCTCGGCGTGATGATGAGCGGCGGCGTCGCGGTGCCGCTGTCGCCGCTGCACCCGGAGGCCGAGATCCGGGCGCTCTCTCGCGACGCCGAGCCGTCCCTCTCGCTCGTGGGCGCGTCGCTCGCGGCGCGCGCGGCGTGGACAGGCGCCCCCGCGCTCGCGCCGGAGGCGCTGCCCCCGCGCGCGTTCGAGCCGCGGGTCGACGAGCGCGAGCTCGCGATGATGCTCTACACGAGCGGCACCACCGGCCGCCCGAAGGGCGCGCTGCTCACCCACACGAACCTCTCGACGCAGGCGGGGCTGCTCGCCGACGCGTGGGAGGTGACCCGCGACGATCGGCTGCTGCACGCGCTGCCGCTCCACCACCTGCACGGCATCTCGATCGCGCTGCTGACCGCGCTCTGGGCCGAGGCGACGGTGGAGCTCGCGCCGCGCTTCGATCGGCGCAGGATCTGGGAGCGGCTCTCCTCGGCCACCGTGTGGATGGCCGTCCCGACGATGTACCACCGGCTGTTCGAGGATCTCGACGCCCAGGGCGCGGACGAGCGACGGTCGCGGGCGCGCGCGGCCGCCGGCCTGCGCCTCGCGACGAGCGGCTCCGCGGCCCTGCCCGTGGGGCTCGCCGAACGGTGGCGCGAGCTGACGGGGGCGGTCCCGCTCGAGCGCTTCGGGATGACGGAGATCGGCGTGGGCGCGGCCAACCCCCTCCGCGGCGAGCGGCGCCCTGGCACCGTCGGCGTGCCGCTCCCGACCGTCTCCCTGCGCGTCGTCGACGAGCAGGGCGGCGACGCGGCGCCAGGCGAGCCGGGCGAAATCCGCGTGCGCGGCCCGTCCGTGTTCGCGGGGTACTTTCGCAGGGGGGACGCGACCGCCGCGGCCTTCGCCGACGGGTGGTTCTGCACCGGAGACACGGCGACGCTCGACCCCGCGGGCTACGTGAAGATCCTCGGCCGCACGAGCGTCGACATCCTGAAGAGCGGCGGTTACAAGCTCTCGGCGCTCGAGATCGAGGAGGCGCTCCGCCAGCACCCGGCGATCGCGGACGTCGCCGTCGTCGGCGTCGAGGATCCTCGCTGGGGCGAGCGCGTCGTCGCCGCCGTCGTCAGGCGCCCGGGCTCGGAGGCGGACCTCTCCACCCAGGCGCTGCGCGAGTTCGCCGCGGCGCGCCTGGCGCCGTACAAGCTGCCGCACGAGGCGCGCGTGGTCGACGAGCTGCCGCGGAACGCGCTCGGCAAGGTGCAGAAGCCCGCGCTCCGCGCCGCGCTCTCTCTCCCGGCGCGCGGCTGACCGCGATGCCGATTTTCACGTCGCGCGGAAGCGGAAATCGTCGATGCTGGAATCTGTCCAACGTCACTGCATCATCACATTGACATGGCATTTTCCACCCCGGATTCATATGCCAACAGAACATTCCACCCCGGCGAGGGAGTGGATTTTTTCGGCTGAGCGCGAACATCCAGAGCAATTCTCTTCTCACTTGACGGACTGCGCCCCGGCTTCCCAAGATGCGCCCAAACACGGGTTGGGTGACAACCCGCCCACACCCGAACGTCGGGAGGAACATCACCAATGGCTAAGCTGTGGCACCATTTCCAAGAAGGCGGCTGGGGCATGTGGCCCATCCTGTTCTGGAACATCGTTACGATCGGCATCATCATCGAGCGCGCGATCTACCTGTTCGGGTCGAGCACCAACAAGGAGGTCTTCCTCGCGACGATGCAGAAGTGCATCCTCGCCGGTGACATCGCGAAGGCCGTGAAGATGTGCTCCGCGGTGAACGCCCCGCTCGCGCGCATCGTCCAGGCCGGCCTCGTGAAGGTCAACCGCCCCGACGAGGAGGTCCAGGCCGCGATGGACGAGGCCGCGCTCCGCGAGATCCCGAAGATCGTGCACCGCACCGGCTACCTCGCGCTGCTCGCGAACCTCGCGATGCTCTCGGGTCTGCTCGGCACCGTCACGGGCCTCATCATGTCGTTCGGCGCCGTCTCCGGCGAGTCGGTCGACCCGAGCCAGAAGGCGCGCATCCTCGCGCAGGGCATCTCGGAGGCCATGAACTGCACCGCGTTCGGCCTCATCGTCGCGATCATCGGCCTCCTCGGCTACGCGATCCTCAACGGCAAGACGCAGCAGCTGGAGGACGACATCAACGAGGCGAGCGTGCAGGTGCTCAACCTCGTCGTGCAGAACCGCCAGAAGGTCAACATGACCGGCATCGAGGGCGGCTTACCGCCGATGTTCACCCAGGGCCTCCGCGGGGTCGCCGTAGCGCCCGCGGGGGCTCCTCCCAGCATCTCAATGGACCCCAGGAGGACACGTCGATGGGCGGTGTAAGCGTAGAGGGCGGCGGCGGAGGCCGAAGGTCGGTCGACTCGGAGATCAACATGATCCCGATGATCGATCTGTTGATGTGTCTGATCTGCTTCCTCTTGATCACGGCGGTGTGGTCGACGATGTCCCGGCTGAACGCCGACGCGCAGGTGCCAGGGCCCCCGCGGGACACGGAGACGACCCCGCAGGAGCCGCAGCCGATGCTCCACCTGACGATCGCGTCGGAGGAGAAGTTCGTGCTGTCGTGGCGCAAGGGCAACGCGGTCGTCAGCAGCGTCGATGTGCCGCGCAAGCCGGTGACGGTGGGCGAGGGGCGCGCCGCGCAGACGCGGTTCCCCGATCTTGCGACGAAGATCTCCGAGGAGTGGAAGGCCAACGGCGCGCACCGCGACCCGACCGACAAGAAGATGGACCAGGCCGTCCTTCACTGTGACAACAAGACGCCGTACAAGGAGATCATCGCGGTGATCGACGCTGTCTACAGCACGAAGCGGCCCTTCCCCGGCGGCGGCGAGAAGCTCTACCCCGCGATGAACGTCACCTTCTCGATGACGTCGAACTGAGAGGAGCGACAGATGCCCGCGATTGAGAAACCCGGACGGCGCCTGATGCACGGGGTCCGCCTCGCCTTCGTGAAGAAGAAGGTGACCGGCGGAGGCCACCGCGGCGTGGCCGCCTCGCTCAACCTGACCAGCATGATCGACTACCTGGTCACGGTCGTCATCTTCCTGCTGATGAGCTTCTCGTCCTCCGGCGAGACGCCCATCAACAAGTCGATCACCCTGCCGATGGCCGAGAACACCATCGACATGGTGACGGCGCCGATGGTCGCCATCAACGGCAGCCAGATCCTCGTCAACGAGCACCCCGTCGGCTCGACCCGCGCGGTCGAGGAGGCGGGCCGCGTGATGCCGCGCATCGACGAGCTCTACAACGCGCTGAAGTCCCTGAAGGACGACTGGAAGAAGCTCAACCCCAGCAACAAGGACTTCCCCGGCGTCGTCATCCTCCAGGTCGACAAGGAGGTCCCGGCGCTGGTCGTGAAGAGCGTGTTCCAGACGGCCGCGTCCGCCGGCTACCCGAACGTCAGCTTCATGGTCGGCAAGATCGCCGAGTCGAAGAAGTGAGCTGACTCGCCCCCAGGCGACGACGAGAGGCCGGCTATCAAGTCGGCCTCTTTCGTTTTGTGGGCAGTGCTAGAAGGTCCCCCAGCTCGACGGCTCCGTCCCCATCACGAAGCGGAGCACGCGGCCGGGCCTGAGATCGCTGTGGTGCAGCTCGGGGCGCGTGACGGGCGCGCCGTCGAGCGTCACCGACTGGACATAGACGGCGTCGCGAGACGCGCCGTCGGCGACGATGGTGAACGTCCCGCCCGGCACGTCGATCTCCGCCCGCGGGAACACCGGCGAGCCCAGCGTGTAGCGAGCGCTGCCGGCGAGCGGGTACAGGCCGAGCGACGAGAAGACGAGGAACGTGCTCATGGTGCCGCCGTCGTCGTTGCCGGGCAGGCCGTCAGGCCGCTCGCTGAAGTACGCGGAGAGCACCCAGCGCACCCACCGCTGCGTCAGCGCGGGCCGCCCGATCTGCGCGAACAGATACGGCATGTGGAGGCACGGCTCGTTCGCGGGCCAGAAGCCCTTCTGCACGAGGCCGCGGCGGAGCGAGTCGCCGGGATCGATCTCCTCCCAGGTCGCCTTCGACGCCTCGAAGAGCCCGTCGAGGCGCGCGGCCATCGCGTCGGGGCCGCCCATCAGCGCCGCGAGCCCGAGGGCGTCGTGCGGCACGCCCCACACCGTCTGCGTCGCGTTGGCCTCGGCGAACTCGCTGGTGAAGTCGTCGGGCCTCGAGTCCGGCTTCGCGAGCGCGCCGTCCTTCGTGCGTGAGCGGAGCGTGCCGGACGACTCGTCGAAGAGCGCCATGTAGCCCCTGCGCCGCGCCGCGAGGACGGCGCGGTCGTCCTCGCGCCCGAGCAGGAGCGCGAGGTTCGACAGCGCGAAGTCGTCGTGCGCGAACTCCACGGTGAGCGAGACGCTGCGGCCGACCGTCGCGGGCACGTAGCCGAGCGTGAGGTAGTCGTCGACGCCGCTGCGGCCGCCCCTCCCCCCGGGCGGCGCGACCGGGTCCATCGCGGCGGGGCGCAGGAGCGAGTACGCGAGCGCGCCGTCGACGCCGGGCACGCCCTTGAGGACGGCGTCGGCGAGCACGATCTCGGCGCTCGAGCCGAGCATCGTCCCCGCCTCGCCGGTCGCGATCGGCCAGCGAGGGAAGTACCCGGCGATCTTCGCGAACTCGATCAGGCTCTGTGCCGCGTCCCGCGCGACGTCGTGCGACACGAGATCGTAGAATGGGTGCAGCGTGCGGTAGGTGTCCCAGAGCGAGAGATCGCTCATCTGACGGTGCAGCGAGGCCACGTGCACCGCGCCGTCGGGGCCGGTGAAGCGCCCGTCGACGTCGCTCGTCACGCTCGGCATCATGTACGCGTGGTAGACGCCGGTCTTCACGGCGGTGCGGTCGCGCTCGTCGCCGCCGTAGACCCGCACCTTGTCGGTGAGCGCGCGAAAGGAGGCGGCCGTCTGCGTGACGATCTCCGACAGGCGCGCGTCTCCCACCTCGGCCTCGAGGTTCTTCGTCGCGCCGTCTGCGTCGACGAGCGAGAGGCCGACCGCGACCTCGACCTCCGTCGCGGTCGGGAAGTGCAGCGCGACGGCCACCTCGTCGCCCGTCGCCTCGCCCGCGGCGCCCAGGTCTCCAGCCTCGGTGGTGACGACGTGGTCGGCGAACGGCGTGCGCAGGCGCATGTCGAAGTACACGTCGTAGCCGCCGAAGCCGTCGCTCATCGCGCCGAGGCTGCGGAGCTTCCCCGTGACCCGGCGCCCGCCCGGCTCGACCGCGAGGCGCGCGTCCTTCACCGCGCCGCCGGAGAGGTGGTGCGCGAGATCGACGAACAGCCACGGATCCGATCCCGCCGGGAACGTGTAGCGGTGCACGCCGACGCGCGTCGTCGCGCCGAGCTCCACGCCGACACCGTTGGCGAGCGTGACGGCGTAGCGCCCCGGTGACGCCTGCTCGGTCGCCTTGTCCATCTTCACGACGTGGTCCGCTGCGCGGCGCTTCGCGGGATCGCGCGCGACGAGCGGCATCACGCCGAGCACGCCGTAGTCGGTCGCGCCCGTGCCGTGCAGGTGCAGGTGCGAGACGGCGAGCAGCTCGTCGTCCTGGTGCCAGTAGCCGGAGTAGTGCTGCGAGACGAGCGTGCCCGCGGGGCCGCGCGTGTCCGGCCCGAGCTTCGCGAGGCCGTTCGGCGCGAGCGCGCCGACGAACGCGCTGCCGAACGAGTAGCCGAACCCGTCGGTGCCGACGAACGGGTCGACCCGCGCGCTCGACGGCAGCTCGGCGACGGCGGGCGGCGCGGCCTCGTCACCTGGCGAGGACGAGCACGCGGCGGGGACGATGAGCGCGAGCAGGGCGAGGTACCGGGAGCGCATCGCCGGCGAGGCTAGCGCAGCCGGCGCCCGCGCTCCTGGATCAGCATGCTCAGGGAGGGGGCTCGGCGAACCGGCGATCCATCGGGAACGGCTCCGCGCGCCGCCGCACGGCGATCTCCGGCTCCTCGCGCCGCTCGGGGATGACGCCCGCCGCGACGAGGCCGTCGCGATCGTCGTAGCGCAGCGTGTGCCTCGCGAACGGCGCGGCGGAGTCGCGGACGAACGCCGTGTCGACGACCCGCGAGCTGCGACGCTCACCGAAGCTCGTGCCGAGGCCGGGGCGATCGTCCGCGCGTCCGCGCTCCTCCGAGCGTGCGCCGGAGCCAGCCCGCGGCGCGGCCGACGGGCGGGGGGGCTCTGCGCGCTGCACGATCGGCGCCCGCTCACGGAACAAGAGGACGCCGATCACGCCGACGTCGTCGGGCTGCCCCTTCCGCGCCGCGTACGAGTCGCGGACGCTCGAGAAGCGGAACGCGGCGACCTCCGACCGAGACGTGCGGAACCCCTCGAGCTCCAGCGTGCCGAACGGCTCGATCACGTAGCCACGCTTGTCGCGGCTCGCTGAGCGCCCGTCGATCGCGTCGAGCCCGTCGACCGACACGACGGCCTCGACGCGCTCGCCGGTCGGGTTGCTGACGCGGATCTTGTAGCGCTCGCCGCGCACGCCCTCGACGTAGGTGCGGCCCTCGTGCTCGAACGTCGGCAGCCTCGCGCCGGACGCGCGGACGACCTCGACGCGGGCGCGCGCCGAGATCGGCGGGTGCGGAGGGGGAGGCCGGCGCGCGCGCGCCCCCGCCACCTCGGGCGACGGCTCGGAGGCGCTGGCGTCGGCGCACGCGACGGCGAGCAGGGACACGAGCAGGAGCGGGAGGAGCGACGTCGTGCGCATGGTGAACCCTTCCGACGCGCCGCGCGCCCCGACGATCTACCGCCCCGTCACTTCTGCCGCTTCTTCGCCGCGGGTGCCGACTCCTTCGCCGCCTTCTTCACCGCCCTCGCCGCGATGGTCGCCCACACCGGCTCCTTCGCCGCCTTCTTCACCGCGCGCACCGGCAGCTTCACCGCGGACGCCGCCTTCTTCGCCGCCTTCCCCGCCGCGGGCGCCGCCTTCTTCGCCGTGGGCTTCTTCGAGGACGACCTCGGACGAGAGCGCCTGGAGCGCGGGGCGCCGTCCGCCGCGGCGAACACGATCGTCTTCTGCAGCTGCGCGCGGCGCTTGTCGACCTGACGGCCGAGCTCGCGCGTCGCGCTCGCGAGCTCGTCGATGAGCCGCAGCGGGCGCTTCTTCGCCTTCGGGTCCTCGAGCAGCGCGTGCGTGAGCCACGGGAACACGGCGGTCACGTCCGCGTGCACGTACACGCTGCCGCGCGCGACGCTCTCGGCGCTGACCTTGCCCCACGTGTGCCCCTCGCCCGCCGGGCAGCTCGAGAGCGCGCCGTTGTCGACCGGGTCGACGCAGAGCTGCACGTCGATGTCGAAGCCGTCGGTCGGCACGCCGAGGATCTGATCGAGCAGCGGCTCGCCCTGCAGCGTGTAGTTCTTCGGCACGCCGCCGCCGAGGATCCACACCGCCATCGTCTTCTTCAGCGTGCCGAAGCAGTGGTACTGCGCCGCCGCCATCGCGAACACGTCCTCGGCGACGTCGAGCTCCAGCTTGAAGGCGTCGCCGAGCAGGCGCTTCAGCTTCACGATGTTGAGAAAGATCGATCCGTCCTGCACCGCGCCGACGAAGATCGGCACGCCCATGCGGTACGCGGTGGAGAGGAGCGACGGCTGCTCGACGCCGAGCGCATCCTCGATCGCGGCCATCTCTCGCCCGAGCAGGTAGTGGAGCTCCGGCGTCGTCATCCGCCGCTGAAACGCGGGCTTCTGCAGGATGGCCGAGAACAGTTTGTCGGTCTCGAGCAGCGTCTCCTCGGGGAACCCGAGATCGTAGATGCGGATGATGCGCGCGAGGCGCAGCCGCACGTCGCCCGCGTTGGGATCGATCTCGCGGATGCGGTAGCCGATGATGCGGTGCGCGTCGTGGTAGAGGTTCGCGCCGGTCGTCGTGATGCAGTCGACGATGCCGCGCTCGAGCAGCGGGATGAGGCACGACTGGTGGAGCCCCGCCGGGGTCATCGCGCCGCTCAGCGTGAGGAACACCGCGGCGTCCGAGTCGACGCTGCGCTTCATCAGCTCGAACGCCGTCCGCTCCTGCCGGCCGACGTACGCGGGGAAGGCGTTCGCGAGCACCTCGCGCGCCGACTGCTTGCCGGTGATCGCGCGGGGGTGCACCTCTCGGGAGCGGCCGAACTCGCGCTGCACGCGCGCCTTGGGGGTCATGCCGCGCGACGTGCACGTCCGCCGCGCGCGCGTCAACGCGCCGCCGCGGCGCTCAGCGCGCGCGCCCCGCGGCGAACAGCGCAGGCGCGCGCGTGACGACGGCCGCGCGGCGCACCAGCTCGTCGAGCGCGTCCGCGTCGCGCACCGCGAGCACCCGGCGCCGCGTCGCCTCCGACACCGCCAGCCCGCGCGCCTCGAGGACGAGCAGCACCGACCGCGCGAGCCGCGCGAGGCCTTCCTCGCGACCCTCTTCGCGACCCTCTTCACGCCCAGCTTCGCGGCCGACCTGCTTCCAGTAGCGAGAGAGATCGCTCTCGACGTCGTAGCGCTTGTTCATGAGGTGCTCCTTCGACATGGATTTCGGGGTCCCTTCGTCGCGAGCGCCGGATTCCTCGCGTCCTTCGGCTGCCTTGGGTGCAACCGTGCTCGACGTGGCACGGCCACGCCTGCGCGCGGTTCCAGCCCAATCCAGCTCGAATTCCGCTTCGGGCTCCGACACTCGCTCCTTGTGCCCCCGAAATCCATGTTCAACGCGGCCCGCGCGGGCTCGTTCATCCTGGTCCAGATGAGGTTGAAGTAGAGCGCGCGCTCCTCCTCGTCGGCGCGCGCGCTCGCCGCCAGGAGCGCGCGGCCCGCCAGCTCCAGCGCGTCGGGCGCGCGCGCGTGCACCAGCGCCGACAGCACCGCCAGCGCCCACGCCTCCGCCGCCTCGCTCTCCTCCAGCCTCGGCATGCGCGACGGCCCCAGCACGGTCGGCCACAGCGCGCTCCCGGTCTCCAGCTCGATCCGGCGGCTCGCCCAGCGCTCCACCGCCGGCGTCAGCGCCACCACGAAGAGGTGCACCGGGCACCGCAGCCGCGCGCGCAGCGTCGCGACGTAGGCCGGCCATACGTAAGGCTTGTCGTCATCGCGCCGGCCCTGCACCTCGGCGATCGCGGCTGCGAGCACGCGTCGCCGCGCGTCGCGGAACACGATCACCCGGTCGGCCCGCAGCTCCACGGGCGCTGTCTGCGAGAGATCCGTGTCGGCGAGCTCCGCGAGCGCCGCTGGAGGCAACCGCACGCCCGCGCGCTCCGCCAACGCGACCAGCGTCGCGGGGTGCCGACCGAGCAGATCCGCGATGGCGTCGTGCAGCGTGCAGCGCATGCGAGGCGTGAAAGCACGCGGCGGGCCAGCGTGAACCACCGCATTCTTCGCTGAAAATCGACCTCCACGGGGTGGACGTGGACGCGGCGTCCGTGGACGCGGCGTCCTCCTCCGCGCTCCGCGGCGCCGAGCGCACCCACACCTGGGGAGGGCTCCGGGACAGCGGCGGCCGAGCGCTCGCGACCCCCTCAGCCGGCGGCGAGCGCGGAGAGGATCGCCGAGCGCGCCTCCTTCGCGACCTGCGCGGCGGGGCGACCGGCGGGATCCAGCGTCGCGAGCGGCTGCACGCGCACGCGGATGAACCCGCCCGAGAGCCGCTGGAAGAGGTGTGGCGGCAGCGTCATGTCGTCGACCCACGCGGCCGCCTCGACGTCGCTCCAGTGCATCGCGATCGGGCGCACGGGGCGCTTCGCGGCGCGCGCGACGACGAACGCGCCGAGCTTGAACGCGCCGGGCTTCTTGTAGGTCTTGCCCTCGGGGAACACGAGCACGGCGCCGTTGCGCGCGGCCTTGCCGAGCGCGCCGAGCGCCTCGGTGCGGCTCTCGCTCGACTCGCGGTCGACGAACAGCGTGCCGATGCGCTTCGCCACGCGGCCGACGAGCGGCCAGTCGCCGACGTCGTGCCGGGAGAGGAACCGCCCGGTGCGCAGGCTCCCGAGCACGAAGATGTCGAGGTAGCTCGTGTGGTTCGCGACGCGGATCTCGTCGGCGTCCGGATCGATCTCGCCGTCGACCACGATCTCGACGCCGAGCGTGCGCGCGAGGCGCCCGACCGCGAGCGCGAACTCCTTCTTCGCGGCGAGCTCGCCGTGGCGCGCGCCGGCGACCTCGATGTTCGCGACCCCCCAGAGGAACTCGGACGTCAGGCGCACGAAGCGCAGCGCGCCGAACACGGGGCCCTCGAGCCTCGTGGGGAGCGGATCGGCGGAGGAGAAGGTGACGGAGGTCATGGGGACAGCCTGTTCAACATGCGGGGGAAGGGGATGGTCTCGCGAACGTGCGGCAGCTTGCAGATCCAGGCGACGCAGCGCTCGATGCCCATCCCGAAGCCAGCGTGCGGGAACGTCCCGTAGCGGCGCAGATCGAAGTACCACTGGAACGCCTCCAGCGGAAGCCGGTGCTCGGTGATCTTGCGCGTGAGGATTTCTAGGTCGTCCTCGCGCTGGCCGCCGCCGATGATCTCGCCGTAGCCCTCGGGCGCGAGCACGTCGACGCACAGGGCGGCGCGCTCGTCGTCGGGATCGCCCTTCATGTAGAAGGCCTTGATCTCGCGCGGGTAGCGGTGGACCATCACGGGCCGATCGTAGGCGCTCGAGATCAGCGTCTCCTCGTCGCCGCCGATGTCGTCGCCGTACTTCGCGGGGTTGCCGGCTCGGGCGAGGACGGCGATGGCCTCCTCATACGTGATGCGAGGGAACGGCTTCTTCACCGATTCGAGCTTCGTGACGTCGCGCTCGAGCACGGCGAGCTCGGGGCGTCGCTCGGCGAGCACCCGCTCGACGATGAACACCAGCATGTCCTCGGCGAGCTCCATGTCGCCCGCGAGATCCATGTACGCGACCTCGGGCTCGACCATCCAGAACTCGGCGAGGTGGCGGCGGGTCTTCGACTTCTCCGCGCGGAACGTGGGCCCGAAGCAGTAGGCCTTGCCCACGGCCGCGGCCGCCGCCTCCATGTACAGCTGCCCCGACTGCGTGAGGTACGCGGGATCGCCGTGGTAGTCGGTCTCA
The DNA here is from genome assembly GCA_020849655.1 of Polyangiaceae bacterium. Classification (GTDB taxonomy): domain Bacteria; phylum Myxococcota_A; class Polyangia; order Polyangiales; family Polyangiaceae; genus JADLFU01. The sequence goes on from JADLFU010000223.1 coordinate 11,722, forward strand.
AACAGCGTGCTCGTGCCCTCGCACGCGTTGGGCGTGAAGATCGGCGCGTCGACCAGGGTGAAGCCGCGCCCGTCGAAGAAGTCACGCACCGCCTTGATGATGGTGTGGCGCACCCGCAGGATGGCGTGCTGCCGCTTCGAGCGGAGCCAGAGGTGCCGGTGGTCCATCAAGAAATCGGTGCCGTGGTCCTTCGGCGAGATGGGGAACTCCCCCGTCGGCCGGCCGACGACCGTGAGCCCCGTGCCGTGCACCTCGACGACGCCTGGGCGCTTCGGGTGCGCGTGCACCGTGCCGGTGACGGTGAGCGAGGTCTCCTGCGTGAGCGCGTCGCAGGCGGCGAACGTCTCCTTCGGCACGTCGCCCGCGCCGACGACGATCTGCGCCGTGCCCGAGCCGTCACGCACCTCGAGGAAATGCACGTTCTTCCCCGATCGCTTGTTGTACAACCAGCCGCGCAGCGTGACTTCGCCTCCGACGTGGGCGCCGAGCTCGGCGACCGAGACCAGGGTCGACATGCGGCGCTGGTTAGCCGCTTTCTGCCGTGCGTCAACGGCTCGGCAGCGTGGCCCGGCAGGCGCCGCCGTCGAACACCCACAGCGTGCCGGGCTCGCCGACCACCCACGCCTCGTCGCGGGTGAGGGGCGCGGTCGCGACGACGGCGACGCGGTCGCGCGGGGTCGTGACCTCCGCGAAGTCGACGGCCAGGTCTTCGTCGGCGAGCGTCGCGCGCTTGAACGGCGCCTTGCGGATGATGTAGCAGAGCCTGGTCGCGCACCGCGCGAACAGGTGCGCGCCGTCGCCCAGGAGAAAATTGAACGTGCCGCCTCGCCCGATCTCGCCGCCGAGCTCGGCGACCGCGCGCCAGAGCTCCGTCCGGCGGCGCGGGTACGCGGGGAACCTCCGCTCGAGCCCGTCGAGCAGCGCGCAGAACGCGTGCTCGCTGTCGGTGTCACCGACGGGCGTGAAGCGGCCGAGCGGCCGGCGGCGCGCGTCCTTCACGGTGCCGTTGTGCGCGAACACCCACTGGCGCCCCCACAGCTCCCGGACGAACGGGTGGGTGTTGGCGAGGCTGGTGTTGCCGCGCGTCTTCTTGCGCACGTGCGCGACGGCGAGCAGCGTCTTGATGGGGTTGTCGCGCACGAACCGCGCGAGCGGCGAGCGCGCCGCCGCGGCCGGCTCGAGGAAGACCCGCGCCGCCTTGCCCTCGTACAGCGCGAGGCCCCAGCCGTCGCCGTGCGGGCCCCGGAGCCCGCCGCGGAGCGACAGCGCCGAGAAGCTGAACACGATGTCGGTGGGGACGTTGCACTCCATCCCGAGCAGCTCACACATGGCGAGTGGGCCCCGTCGTCGGCCGGGTCAGCGCGCGCAGTTCACGAGCGGCGCGAGCGGGGCGAACTTCCACTGTACGCCGGCGGCCTGGTCGACCTCCTGCATCGCCGCCTCGAGGATGCCCTTGATGTCCGCGTGGGTCTGCCCGAGCTTGTCGCTGCTCGACGCCTCGGCCACGCACACGAAGCGGCTCGTGCCGCAGACGTCGAGATCCTCGCAGCCCGGGTTCGCGGGGGCCGCGGGCTTCAGCGCCGGGTGCCCGTACAGGAGCTTGCCGCCCACCATCACCGCGCGGACGTCCTTCGGGCGCGCGGCGAGCACGTCGTCGTAGGCGGTCGCGAGCGAGCCGGGGACGACGAACAGATCCGCGAGGTAGCCCGCCTTCAGCTGCCCGAGGCGGTCCTCGTACGCGAGCACCTTCGCGCCGTTGACCGTCGCCATCGTCAGGATGTCCTTCGACGTGAGCAGATCGCCGAAGTGATCGTCGTCCCACTTGGCAGCGAAGCGCATCTCGTCGAGCATGTTGACGCTGCCGCCCATCGACCAGTCGGGCCCGAGGCTGATGACGAGCCCGTTGCCCATCGCGTCCTTCACTGACAGCGCGGCCGGGATGTCGGTGGTCTTGCCGTAGAGCGCCCAGTTGGAGCGCGGCGACCAGGTGAGCTTCATGCCCCTGTCGACCATCACCTGGAAGTCCGCCTGCGTGAACGCCGTCCCGTGCGTGATGGCCGTCTGCTGCGACAGCAGGCAGCCGGCCGGCGTGCCCAGGCCCGAGAGCGTCGCGAACTCGCCGTCGGCGGCGCCCCCCGTGATGCCCTCGCCGCAGTGCACGAGGAAGGCGTGGGTGTCCTTGTCGGCGAAGTTGGCGCACACCCCTGCGGCGCCGGACGGCGGGAACAGCGCGCTCGTCTGCACCCAGTCGACGCCGAGATCGTTCTGCGAGACGTCGACGCTGCGTGACAGCGACGCGAAGCACGGCCCCGAGGTGCCCGGGAGGCCGACGATCGAGGTGGTGCCGGCGATCATGCCCTTCAGCTCGCCCCACTTGTCGAGCTCGCACTTGAGGCTGTTGGCGGCGCCGTCCCACTTGGCGGGGCACCACGCGGGCTTGCCCTGCGAGGCGTCCTCGAGGCACTGTTTCACGTCGAGCATCGCGGCGTAGCGCGCCTCCTTGGGCCAGTCGTTGTGGTCGTCGTACGACATCAACGGCATCCAGTCGTCGTCGTCGAAGACGTCGAAGAGGATGTGGTTGTGGGTGTCGATCAGGCCGGGCGCGATGACGCCGTTCGTCGTGATCACGGTGGCGCCGCTCGCCTCGGGCAACGATCCGCACGCCCCGGCCGGGCCGACGCACGAGATCTTGTCACCCACCACGAGCACCTCGCCGTCGAACGCGGTGTCGGGGGTGACGACCGCGCCCAGCAACAGCGTGCGGTCGGTCGCGCCGAGGGTGACAGTGGGCGGCGGGGTCGCCGGACTGCCCCCCTGCCCTGCCGCGGCGCCCGCGGCCCCACCGGCTCCTGCGGGCGCCCCCGCGGCCCCGGCCACCGCGCCGCCCGCGCCGGCCGCTGCACCCCCCGCGCCTCCGCCAGCCATGCCGCTCGTGCCCGCGGAGGCCCCTCCGCTGCCTGCGCCTGCGCCGCCTGCGCCCGCTGCCGCGCCGCCCGTGCCCGCTGCCGCGCCGCCCGTGCCCGCTGCAGCGCCCCCCGCGCCCGCGCCCCCTGCAGCCCCGCCCGCGCCCGCTGCCGCGCCGCCCGTGCCCGCTGCCGCGCCGCCCGCGCCCGACGAACCTCCGACAGACCCGCCCGCGCCGGCGCGCCCGGCGCTGGCCGCACCGGCGCTGGCGGCGCTCCCGCCGAGCTGCTCACTGCCTCCGTCCCCGCCGCCGCAGCCGACCAGCAGGGCACACACGACACCGCACGAGGAGAGGGCAAGCTTGGGCGACATGCCGCTCTTTCTACTTCTTCTGCTCGGCGCTCGCCGGGGATTGTGCGGGTGAAGCGGCGCCCAGGGCGCTGACGACGGAGGTGTTGCCGACGGCGAACGCGCGCCGCGCGAGCTCGGTGAGCGCCGCGGGAGTCGGCGGCGAGCTGGCCGCGCCGCCACGGAAGCGGTCGAGGACACGACGCCGCGGGGTCGCGCGGGCGCGCCAGTCGTCCTCGCGAGCAGCGGCGATCGCGCGGGCGAGCTCGGCCTCACCCGGAGCCTTCGCCGCTGCCGCGAGCGAGGCGGAGAGCTCCGACGCCGCGGTCTCGAGCGCCAGCGCCGGACCGGAGAGCTCGACCACGAGGAGCGTGGCGGCCCCCTCGCCGAGCAGGTACGCCCTCGCGGTCACGCCCTGGGCGCGCGCGGCCCGGGTGGCCGCCGCGTCGGGATCGCCGGCCCACGCCGCGAGCGCGGCCGCGAGGACTCGGTCTCGACCGTCGAGCTGGGCGACGACGTACGCGCGCGGGCCGAGCCCGACGGGCAGCGACGCCGCGCGCGCGCCGGGCGCGGGCCGCTCCCAGGCGCCCACCGACGGGCACGCGCGAGCCTCCGATCCGCGGGCCAGACGCTCGATCACCTCAGCTGCGGCCGTGGCGTGATCGACGCTGGAGGTCGCCACGACCGCCGCTCGCAGCGGCCCGCTCGCCAGCGCCGCCCAGCGTGACCGCGCGGGCGCGACGCGCGCGAGTCCGTCGGTCGTACCCCAGGGAAGGAAGTGGCTGACCCGCCCGCGAGCGAGCGCCCCCACCACCGGCTCTTGCGCGCGCAGCGACGGCTCATCGAGGCGGACCAGCAACGCGACACGCGCGCGCTCCAGCGCCTCTGCCGCGGGAGGCCCCGAGAGCAGCGCGACCGCGGCGGCCCGGGCGACCCGCCGCACGTGATCGGCGGCGAGCTCGCCGGCGCGCGGGGGCGCGTGCGCGAGGATCCCCGCGTCGGTGGGCGACACCCACGGCTCGAGCGTGACGCCGTCCAGCTCGCGGGACGCCTGCGCGGTGACGACCGCGGCCGTCAGCCCCGCCCCCGCGTCGGCATCAGGGATGGGGCACGTCGAGCCGAGCGCGACCCACGCCTCACGCTGCCCCGGCTCCGCCGCCGCGCGCACCTCCACGCCCGAGGACGAGGGCTGGCTCACCGAGAGCGCGCGCACGAGGCTCGCCTGCGCGTCACGCCTCGCGGCGTCGAGATCGGGCGCCTTGCCCCTCGGCGGTGCGACGCCCAGCGCGGCGAGGATCCTCGGGCGGGCGTCGGCGCGCGCGGCCCTGCCCATCAACGCCGCCGCCGCCGCCGCGTCGCGCGGATCGGCCTGGCTCGAGACGGCGCGCGCGATCGCGGACGGATCGGCGACGACCGGGCGCGCGAGCTCGTCCCGGAGCAGCCGGGCGACCCTGGCGGCGTCCTCTGCCTCGCCGTCCACCTCGACCTCGAGCGCCGTGCACGATCCTCGAGCGTGCGCGGTCGCCTGCGCGCGGGCGAGCCCCGGCGCGCCCGCGCGCGCGAGGTGCGCGGTCACGGCTCGCAGCTGGTCGGGGGAGGCCACCGTGAGCGCGTCGAACGGATCGCCCGACGCGCGCGCGACGACGACGCGCGTCGTGCCGCGGCGACGGGTCGGCTCCACGTACGCGAGCTCCGCGGACACGAGCTCCGCGCCCGCGCGCGCGCCCTCCCGCTGCCAGGGCTCGGCGCGGGCCACGGCCTCCGCGACCTTCGCCCCCACCGCAGCAGAGCCAACACATCCAACTGTCACCGTCGCCCAGCCCCCGGAGCGCTCGCGCGCGGCCTCGAGCGAGGTCGCGGTGACCTCGGCGCGTGGCTCGCCCGCGAGGCGCGCCTCGCCGGTGCAGTCGAGCAGGGGGCGCAGCGCGGGATCGTCCGCCGGGGTGAGCGCCGCCGTGCGCGCCGCGGCGAGGCGGATCGCGGCTCCTTCCTCTGCGATCGGCGACGTCAGCGCGCGGAGCACCTCGCGCGTCGCCCGCTCTGCGGCCTCCCCGTCGGGCACGACGACGCGCACCCGCAGGCCGAGCCGATCCGCCTGCCCGTCGACGCCCTGGACCCCCGCCTTCGCGAGCCGCACCTCGACCACGGCGAGGAGCCCCGTCGCCGCGACGAGATCGGGCAGCGCCACGTCGACCGCGAGCGCGCCGGCGGGATCGCCCTCTCGCGCCATCGCGACGACGACGGGCCGCCGGTCGAAGGATCGCGCGGCCAGCGCCGAGAGCTCCGGGCGCTCCTGGGCCGCGGGCGCGGACGGCGGCCGACCCTGCGGCGCGGGCGCGCAGCCGACGAGCGCAGCGCACGCGGCGAGAGACGCCGCGCGCCTCACAGCTCGACGTCGGAGGCGTCGCGAGGGGCGACGTGCAGCCCCGAGAACATCGTGACGATGCCGGTGACGCGCTTCAGACGCTGGTTCGCGGTGAGGCCGAGCTTGCCGATGTCGAAGAGCTCGTTCGAGATGCCGGGCGCGTCGACGGGCTTGACGCCCTCCTCGACGGGCGGCGCGCCCCCTCCCGGCCACGCGAACGGCGCGGCGAGCCGGCCGCTCGAGCCCTTCGGCGCCGCGGTGAGCACGACGTCCTCGAGCGTGACCAGCTGGCTGATCCATTTCTTCCCGGCGCCGTAGGTGAACAGATCCTCGAGCGGCGGCCGCGCGCCCGGCTGGCTGCCCGCCGCGTCGATGCGCAGCGACAGCGTCGAGCCGGACAGCTGCGGGGTCTTCCACGTCGGATCGAGGAACGCGAGGTTCGGGATCTGGAACTCCTCGAAGATGCCCGAGACGTCGACGACGTCGTCGACGATCGGGCGGAAGGACGGCGGCGAGAACGCGGGCTTGAAGAGCTGCACCGCCTGGAACGGCCCGGGCTCGGCGGAGACGTCGGCGACGTAGATCGCGCCCTGCTGCCCCTGCCCCGTCTCGTCATACGCGTCGATCGCCGTCACGCGCGCGGTGACGTGCACGATCGAGGTCGGCGGCGGCGCCCCGCCCGGGGGAGACGTCAGATCTGCGATGCGGCCGTCGCCGAGGACCGAGCCCTTCACGGGGTGATCGAGCTTGTCGCCGCCGCCGGCGTCTCCGCACGCGGCGAGCGCCAGCACCGAGAGCAGTCCGAGCGCGCGCACCGCCGAGCGTCTACCACGGATGCGCCCGCCGCTGCACTGGCCACCGCCCGCGCGCGCGCCGGTCGCGCGATCAGACGATCCCGACCTCCGCCCGCAGCTCGACCAGCGGTCGGTCCATCAGCGGCCAGGGATCCCAGCCGTCGGTCGGATCGATCTTGCAGGCCAGCCCCCGCTGGAGCGCCGCGAAGACCCGCGGCGGATCGAGCATGCCCCGCGCGCCCGTGGCGACGGGCGAGACCGCGATGCCGAGGTGGAACTCCGCGATGCCGAACATCAGGAACGCGAACGGATCCTTCTCCTCGCGCTGGCACCCCGCGTGGAACGCGAGCACCTCGAGCTCGCCGTGCGGATCGGTGCCGTAACCCGACAGGACGTGCGTGAGATCGTGCAGCGTGATGACCTCGGGCGGGCTGCCCTTCTCGCCAGGGAAGCTGAACCCGTTGCTCGTGACGAACTCCGCGTACGCGCGCCCGAGCGACCCCTCGGGGCACCCCGCGAGCGCGCGGTAGCGCCCCGCGATCTCGGCGTCTTCGCGCAGCCCGGCCATCGCCGCGAGCGAGCGCGCGAGCCAGCCGAGGCCCTTCTCCCGGGTCAGCTCGATCATCTTCTCCCGCGCGAAGAACCGGCGCGCGAGGTCGAAGCGGGCGCGCACGAGGTGCCTGTCCGCGAGGTGGCGCATCAGCGTCAGATCCGGCGTGTCGACGCCGAGCGCGCCCGCGTAGATCTCGAGCATGCGCGCCTCCTCCGTGCTCACCTCGCCGTCGACGAGCGACACGATCACCATCGCGCGCACGAGCTGCCGCCGCAGCGCGGGGCCTTGCACGCGGCGCGCGAGCTCGTCCGGCGAGATGGCCGTCAGCGCGTCGAGATCGTGGTCGCCGCCGAACAGGCGCTGGGCGGTCTCGAGCAGCGCCCGCTCCGACGCGTCGAAGCGCCCGTCCGCCATCGCGAGCATCTTCAGGACCCGCAGGCCGTGGGGCAGCACGTCGGGCGGCGGTCGCTGGAACTCCATGGGACGCGACGATACACGGCCCTCGCCGCCGGTGACCTCCCGCGCGCGCTCGGCTATCCAGGCGCCTCGGTGAGCGAGCCCTCGATCCGCGCGCGGGACGCGGCCGCGTTCGTGAGAGCGCTGGCCGTCAGGCTCCTCGACCACGACGCGCCGCGCGCCGCGAGCGCGATCGCGTTCGACGCTTTCCTCAGCGTGATCCCGCTGCTCGCCGTGGCGGGCTGGGCGATCTCGAAGCTCGACTCGCCGGCGGACGTCGTGCTCGGCGCGGTCCTCGACGCCGCCGCGCCGCCGGTGCGCGATCTCGTGCGCGCCGAGCTCCCGCGGCTCGTGAGGGGCTCGGCCGCGATCCCGCCGGTGAGCGCGCTCGTGTTCCTCTGGGTCACGTCGTCGGGGCTCTCGGCCGCGATCGCCGAGCTGTCGCAGGTCTTCGGCGCGCCGCCCCCGCCGTTCTGGCGGCGCCGCCTGCTCGCGATCGGCTGGGTCATCGGCGGCGTCGCATCGATCGCGGTGCTCGGCGCGGTCACGCTCGCCCTGTCGCGGCTCGTCGGCGGCGGGCAGTTCTTCACGACGCTGCTGCCGCCCATCTTCGTCGTCGCGGCGCTCTCGCTGTTCTTCCGCACCGCGGCGCAGCGGCGGCGCGCGGTGGTGCTGCCTGGTGCCGTGGCGACGCTCGGGCTGTGGGTCGCACTGTCGTACGGGTTCGCGTTCTACGTCCGGAACCTCGCGCGGTACGCGACGCTCTACGGCGGGCTCGCCGCCGTCGCAATGACGATGCTCTGGCTCTGGCTGCTGATGTTCGCGGTGCTGATCGGCGCGGAGACCAACGCGATGCTCGAGGAGCGCCTGCGCGCGGACGTCAGCGGCGGCCCACGAGCGACAGGCTGAGCTCGTCGACGCCCGGCTGGGCGCGCAGCCCCGCGGCGCCGTCCCGCACGCACTGCTCGACCGAGGGCTCGAGCGGCGGCGAGAACGCGAGCGTCAGCCCGCGGGCGGTGGAGGTCAGCGTGGCCCTCGTGTCGAACGTGATCTCGGCGGCGGCGCCGGCCATTCGCCTCGAGAAGCAGGCCTGCGCGACGGCGCGCACGCGCTCGCGCAGCGCCGCGGGCTCGAGCGTGACCTCGCGCGGGGCCGACCGAGCCGGCTGCGGCCTCGAGGACGCGGCGTCGACCGACGACGGCGAGAAGGGCTCGAGCGCGCCGACCTCGCCCGAGGACGCGTCCCGCGAGAACGTGCCGCCCGACGGCGCGTTCAGCGTCCACGTCGCGGGCCGATCGACGGGGCCGACCGCGACCACGCCGCGCTCGACGTCGACCCGCACGCGCTCCGCCAGGGACACCTTGAACACCGTGCCGTGCACCGCGACGCGCGCGCCCGCCGCCACGACGACGAACCGCTCTGACGCGTGCCCTGGCACCACCTCGACGCGCACGCTGCCGCGCCTCAGCCTGACCGTCACGCGCTCCGGCGTGTCGTCGACGTCGGCGCTCGCGGCCTCGTCGAAGCTCCACGACGCGAACCCCGGACGCGCGAACGCGCGCGCGCCGTCGACCCGCACCCCCACCGCGGCCGACGCGATCGGAGGCGCGACCGCCGCCACGGGCGCGGCCGGCGCAGGCGCCCTCGGCGCGACGAACAGCCACGCTGCAGCCGCGGAGAGCGCGACGACCGACGCGCCACCCCACGCCCACCGCCTGCGCGCGTCGCCCCTCGCCTGCTGCTCGACGCGCGCGAGCAGCCTCGGCGCCATCGCGTCGAAATCGATCGACGGGCCGGGCTCGTCGCGCAGCTCACCCGACAGGCGCTCGAGCAGCGCCGCGTCGTCGCGGGTCACCTCGTCTCCGTAGGGGACTCGATCCTCGTCGGTCATGGCCTCTCCTTCGTCACGGCGCCGAGCCCCGCGAGGGACGGCTCGAGCTTCATCGCGGCGGCCAGCTCCTGCCTCGCGTAGAAGAGGCGCGTCCGCACCGTGAGCGCCGGCGCGCCGACGATCTCGGAGATCTCGGCCGAGGTCATCCCCTCGAGATCGTGCAGCACGAACACCGTCCGCTTCTTCTCGGCGAGCGCGTCGACGCACCGCTGGAACGCGCGCATCCTGCGCAGGCGGGCGGCGTCTTCGTCCGGCAGCGGCGAGGTCGACGGCGCGCCCTCCGGGAGCTCGTCCGTGAGCTGGGGGCGGCTGCCCGCCGCGCGACGCGCCATCAGCACGACGTTCACGGTGACCCGGTGGAGCCACGTGGAGAACTTCGCGTCGCCCCGGAACTCGCCGAGCGACCGGTGCACCTGCAGGAACACCTCCTGCACGAGATCTTCGACCAGCTCCGGCTGCCGGCCCATCATCCGGTGCACGAGCCGGGCGACGTCGGCGCGGTGGCGGCGAAAGATCTCGGTGAACGCCCCGCGGTCGCCCGCGCGGGCCCGCGCGACGAGCGCGCTCGCGTCATCCATGAGGTTCGCCCGCGGGGGCCTCGTGAGGCCGAGGGTGAGGGCCGACTGCACGCGCGGGTAGGTTGCGGCGCGCGCGGCCGGCGTTCACGCGGGGGATCCGGCTCAGCCCTCGCGGCGCGCGTGGCCCAGCTGGGTCAGGTCTGCGACGACGAGCGCGGCGAGGGCGGCGAGGACGAACATCAGCATGCGCGCAAGCTGCGGGGACCGCGCGCGCTGGGCCAACAAATCGGCGAGAGTCTCCCACTCACACCTCGCAGTCGCCTGAATTTGCTTGGTTCTACCGCTCAGCGCCCCCGCAGCGCGACGACGCCGTCGGCCGCGCGCACGACGCCGGTCGCGACCACCTGGGCGACGCTGGGCAGCCGGCCCGGCGCCATCGCGTGCAGGTACGCGGCGGTCGCGGGCCAGGACTGGGTGGCCGGCAGACCTAGCAGCGGCGTGTCGACGCCATGCGCCCCGAGCGTCGCGAGGCGCGCGCGGCACTCGAGCGGGTCGCCCGACACCGTCATCGCCTCGACCATCGCGTCGGGCACGGCGTCCTTCGCCTGCGCGCGGGTCGCGTGGTTCGCGTAGAGCTCCGTGATGCGCGCGCACTCGTCGCGGAACCCGAGCCCGCTCAGCAGCTCGCGGTAGAAATCGCCCATCCCGCCGACGTAGAACGAGATGATCTCCTTCGCGATCTTCGTCGCGCCGCGCCGCCCCATCGGGATGGCCGCAGTGATGAGCGCGACGTCGACGCTCGACGGATCGCGACCCGCGCGCCGGGCGCCCTCGTGCAGCGACGCGAGGCCGCGGTGCAGCTCCGCGTACGGCCAGAACGCCGGCATCCACCCGTCGGCGAGCTCACCCACGGCCTCGATCGCCTTCTGCTTCAGCGCGGCGATGTAGATGGGCACGCGATGGGGGCCGCGGGTCGCGAGCTTGAAGGGCCGGTAGCGGTGCAGCTCCGCGCCGCACTGGTCGAGCGAGTCGCCGCGGAGCAGGCCGCGCACGACCTTGATGGTGTCCTTCACCTGCGTCAGCGGCCTGTCGAACGGCCGGCCGTGGAACCCCTCGATCACGCGGTGGGCGCTCGTCCCCATGCCGAGCAAGAACCGCCCGCCGCTGATCTCGTCGAGCGTCGCCGCGCTCATCGCGATGAGGCCCGGCGAGCGCGAGAACACGTTGATGATGCCGGTGCCGAGCTTGATGCGGCGGGTGTCCCTGGCCATCTCGGCGATGAGCGGGAACACGTCGTAGCCCCACGCCTCGGGCACCCAGAACGAGTCGTACCCGAGCTCGTCCGCGAGGCGCGCGGCCTTCAGGTACATCCGGCGATCGTAGCCCTTCCAGTACGCGACGACGCCGACGCGAGGCTTGGTCATGCGCGCTCTCTAACGCCCCTCGCGCGCGCGGTCGAGGCGCCCCTCACGCGCGCTCGACGATCTCGAGCTCGAGGTCGAACACCGCGCGGAACAGCTCGGCCTTGCGCGCCACCGTCCACGTCTCGAGCGCGTGCCGCCGGTCGCTGTCGAGCTCGAGCCGCAGCCTGCCGCCCGCGACCGACGCGCGCAGCCCCTTGATCTTCTGGCGGTGCTCGCGGTCGAGCGCGTCGGCGATGCGCAGGAGCGACGCGAGCGAGCGCACGCGCGCGCGGTCGTCGCGGTCGAGCTCGCGGAACCCCGGGTGCGACGCGTCCGGCGCGCCCTTGCGGTGGTACCTGACGATCGACGCGACGACGGCGCGCTCGCCCGGCGTCACGCCCATGATGTCGGAGTGCGACACGATGTACGCGGAGTGCTTGTGGTGCCCCTCGTAGCGGATGAAGTCGCCGATGTCGTGCAGGAGCGCGGCCGCGCGCAGGAGCACCCTGTCGCGCGCCGAGAGCCCGTGCAGCTCGCGCAGCTCGTCGAACAGGGTCGTCACGAGCCGCATCACGTGCGCGCCGTGGCGCTCGTCGAACTTGAACCGGCGGCCGAGCCGCAGGCACGCCTTCATCACGGCCTCCTCCGCGCCGCTCTGCCGCGCGAAATGCCGGTCGGCGAGGTCCTCGAGCACGCCGTCGCGCAGCCCGGTGCCGGGCACGACGATCGAGTCACGGTCGAGCCACCGCGCGACGTGCAGGAGGATGATCGCCGCCGGGATGATGGTGTCGGCGCGGTCCTCGCGCAGGCCGTACGTCGCCATGCGCTCCTTCACGGTCAGGCGTCGCAGCTCGGGCAGCAGCTGGCGCGCCCTCGCGACGTCGATGGTCGGGCGCTCCTCGCCCGCGCGCGGGCAGAGGGTGGCGAGCGTGTCGATGGTGCCACCCGTCGCGACGATGACCTCCGGCGCGGCCCTCGCGAACTCGTCGAGCGCCTCGGCGAACACGCGCTCGACGAACTCCTCGGCGAGCTCGGCGTGGCGCGCGTCGACCGGCAGCTCGCGGTCGAAGAACGACTCGAGCACGCGCACCGTGCCCACCTGCAGCGACTGCGACGCCCGCAGCTCGCCCGCCTCGAGCAGGGTCAGCTCGGTCGAGCCGCCGCCCACGTCGAGCAGGAGCGCGCGCCGGTCGCCGAGGCGCACGCGGCGCGACACCGCGAGCTGCACGAGGCGCGCCTCCTCGACGCCCTCGATGATCTCGATCTTCACGCCGGCCTCGCGCTCCGCCCGCTCGACGAGCACCTCGGCGTTCTCGGCCTCGCGCATCGCCGACGTCGCGACGGCGCGGTACGCGTCGATCTTGGCGTCGTCGAGGACGCGGCGAAACTCCTTCAGCGCCTGCACGGCCGACGAGATGACGGCGGGCCGCAGCGCGCCCGTGAGGAACACGTCGTGCCCGAGCCGCACCGACGCGCGCGACGCGGCCAGCTCGGCGTACTCGAGCGGGCGGCCGTCCTCCGGGCGCTCGGCCTCGACGACGCGCAGGCGCATCGCGTTCGAGCCGATGTCGATCGCTGCGAACCGGGCCATCGCGTCCCGCTAGCGCCGTCAGCCCTCGGCCACGAGCCCGAACCGCCGCTCGCGCCGTCCATACGCCGCGAGCGCGGCGTGGAGATCCTGCGCGCGAAACTCGGGCCACGGCGTGTCGACGAAGTAGAGCTCCGCGTAGGCGCACTCGAGCAGCAGAAAATCGCTCAGGCGATGGTCGCCGCCGGTGCGGATCACGAGGTCGGGGTTCGGCGCGCCGCGCGTCCACAGGGCGTCCTGCACCGTGTCGATGGTGATCTCGCCCGGCGACAGCTCGCCGCGCTGCACGCGCCCGGCGATCGCGCGCACCGCCTGGGCGAGGTCCTCGCGCGCGCCGTACGCGACCGCGAGCCGGAACAGCATGTCGCGACCGCCGGAGGTGGCGGCGACGAGCCCCGCGATCGCGCGCTGGCAGGTCCCGGGGAGCGACGCCACGTCACCGACGACCTCGACCCGGACGCCGCGCTCGCGGAGCTCCCGCTCCTCGGAGACCGCGAACCGCTCGAGCAGCTCGTACAGCGCGGACACCTCCGCCTCGGGCCGGCGCTTGTTGTCGAGGCTGAGCGCGTACACCGTCAGCACCTCGACGCCCGCCTCGCCCGCCGCGCGGACGACCTCCCGCACCCGGTCGGCGCCGACCTTGTGCCCCGCCACCCGCACGAGGCCGCGCGCGTTGGCCCAGCGACCGTTGCCGTCGAGGATGATCGCCACGTGCCTGGGGGGAGTCGGGCTGCTCATGGCGGGAGTCTGGCGGAGCCTGCCCCTGATCGCGCGGAGGTGTCGAGGAGATCGCGAGGCGCCGGGCGAGGAGAGATTCCGCCGGTGACGGCAGATTCCGCCACGGAAGGTCGAATTCGTCTGAAACCCGTTGCATCGTCCTTGCCGAGCCCCCGCCTTTTCGTAGAGTGCGCTCGGGCTGACTGCCCCCTCGCTGACGCGGGGCGCAACGCAACGGTGGCTGGGTTCGCCAAGTAAGGAGATTCAAGCATGCTTTCGAAGAAGTGGAGCGTTTTGAGCGTGGTGGCGATGGGCGTCGCGGGCGTCGCCTGTGGCGGCAGCAGCAGCGGCGACGCGGCCCCGGGCGGCACGACGGGCGCGGCCGGCAGCGGCGCGGGCGGCGCGGCGGCAGGCGGCTCCGGCGGCGGCACGCCGGCGGCGACCGTCTCGAACAACATCCCGCCGGCGCCCACGGGCGCTCCCCCGGGCGACGGCGCGACCTCGAACATCCAGGGCGTGAAGAAGATCTTCCTCGGCAAGGAGGCCGCCGACGTCTTCAAGCAGGCCTACGCCATCGACGGCATGAAGTTCAGCAACCCGGAGGATCCGGCGCACTGCACGCTCCAGCCGGGCGGCAAGAAGAAGGACGTCGTCCTCGACGGGCCGAAGGGCGAGGACAACTCGTTCGGCAAGAACATCGTCCCGATCATCCTGGGCCTCGCGCCCGACGCCGAGGAGACCATCAACGACTCGATCGTCGGCGGCTCGTTCAGCGTGCTCGTCCGCGTCGAGAAGCTCGGCGCCGGCAAGGCGTACAGCCCGCTCGTCGCGGAGCTGTTCGCCGCGTCGGGCCAGCGCGACGCGAACGGCGGCGAGGTCGCGCCGACGTCGTGGGGCACCTACGAGTGGGAGCCCTACCCCGAGGCGCTCGACGGCGACAAGACGGGCAAGGGCGACGCGCTCCACTCGACCGTCAAGTTCCCCACCAGCTACGTCGTCGACAACCTCTGGGTGTCGGGCGCCAAGGGCACGGTCGCGCTCAACCTCTCGCTCTCGGGCCAGACGCTGAAGCTGACGATCAACCAGGCGATCGTGACGCAGAAGTACTCGGACGATCACAAGACCGCGTCGAACGGCATCATCTCGGGCGTCCTCGACACCGAGGAGCTGACGACCGGCATCAAGAGCATCGCAGGCAAGATCTCGTCGAGCCTCTGCGACGGCACCACGATCGACAACGTGCTCTCGCAGATCAAGGGCGCGTCCGACATGAAGAAGGACGGCTCGCAGGGCGCGGGCACCTGCGACGGCATCTCGATCGGCCTCGGCTTCGAGGCGGAGCAGACGATGATCGGCAAGGCGTCGGCGCCGGCGCAGCCGGGCAAGGGCTGCGGCGAGTTAGCCGCTCGGACCGAGCTCGGTCCTCGCGCGGGCGGGTCGGCGTTCGTCGGCTCGCCCGCGGCGCTTTTGTGGCCGCGCGCCGGGTCTGCTAGCTACGACCGCGATGAGCGAGGGACAGGTCACCGTCGAGCTGCGCGGCCACGTCTTGATGATGGGGCTGTCGCGCGAGGCGAAGCGCAACGCGTTCGACCTCGAGCTCTACCGGGCGCTCGCGCGGGCCTACAAGCGGCTCGACGACGATCCCGAGGCGCGGGTCGGGGTGCTGTTCGCGCATGGCGCGCACTTCACCGCGGGGCTCGATCTCGCCGCGTGGACGCCGGTGTTCGCGTCGGGCGCGTGGGACGTGCCGAGCGACGGCCTCGATCCGCTCGGGCTCGCCGGGCAGCGGGTCTCGAAGCCCGTCGTGTGCGCGGTCTCCGGCATCTGCTTCACGATCGGCATCGAGCTGCTGCTCGCGACCGACGTGCGCGTCGCGGCCGACGACGTGCGGCTCGGGCAGATCGAGATCAAGCGCGGCATCTTCCCGGTCGGCGGCGCCACGGTGCGCCTGCCGCGCGAGATCGGGTGGTCGAACGCGATGCGCTACCTGCTCACCGGCGACGAGCTGGGCGCGGCGGAGGCGCACCGCATCGGCCTCGTGCAGGAGGTCACGCGGCCGGGCGAGCACGTCGCGCGGGCGGTCGAGCTGGCAACGCGGATCGCCGCGCAGGCGCCGCTCGGCGTGCAGGCGACGCTGCAGTCTGCGAGGGCCGCGCTGCCGACCGAGGAGGGAGAGGAGGCGCGGCGGCTGCTCGAGCGGCTCGGGCCCATGCTCGCGAGCGACGACGCGCGCGAGGGGCTCGCGTCGTTCGTCGAGCGTCGCGCGGCCGTGTTCACCGGGCGCTGACGATGCCGCGGCGCGGCCCCTCGTCGTCGCTCGCGCGCCTCGCGCCGCTCGCGCTCGCCGCGTGCGCTGCGCCCGCGCGCCCGACCGCGCCCACGCCGGCGCCGACGCGCGCGCCCGCGGCGATGCTGACGCCGGTGGATCGCGCGCGGTGGACCCCCGCGTCGCTCGGACGAGGCGAGGTGATCGAGCTGCTCCCCGACGGCACGCGGCGAGGCATGGTCGGCCGGGCGCGGGTCGAGGAGAGCCCCGACGGCTCGCTGCGCGTCGCGCGCAGGCTGCTGCCCTTCACGAAGGCGGCGACCGCGCTCCCGATCCCGGCGCGGCTCGGCGGCGGGTACGTGTTCGCGTCGCCGGGGAGCCCGTCGCTCGTCCACCACGCGCCGTCCTTCCTCGGAGAGCTGACGCTGGTGGCGCGCGCGCCGTCGTCACCCGTCACGCTGGTGCCCGCGCGCGATCGCCTGCTCATCGCCACGCGCGATCGCGTCGACGCGGTCGATCTCGCCACGGGGCGCGCGGTCGAGCCCGCGCCGCTGCCGCCGTTCACGCGGTTCGCGGGCGGGGCGTACGCGCCGCCGAACCGCGCGCTCCTGCTGCTCGATCTCTGGGGGCTCGTCGAGACGCACGACGGAGGTCGGTCGTTCTCGAAGGTCGAGCTGCCCGGCGCGCGCGCCGTCACGGCCGACGGCGATCAGCTGCTCGCGATCACCCCGTCCGGGCGCTTCAGCGTGGGGCCGGACGGCGAGCCCGCGCCCCTCGGCGCCGTCACCGCGCCGCACGTCGAGCCGCGACCGCTGCCGCCGCCGCCGCTCGGCGCTCCCGCGCTGCGCGTGGCCGTGGAGTCCGGGTGGCCGCTCTCGGACGACGCGCTGGTCGTCGCGCGCCGCGGCTGGGTGGCGGTCGTGCGTGCGAGCGACGGCGAGGTGCTGGCGAAGACGCGCGCGCTCCCCGACGAGGAGGACGCCACCTGTCACGCCGTCCGCTTCGGGGCAGATGTTGGGTTCGTGTGTGGCGGCGAGGGGCGCGGGACGCGCGTGTACGGGCTCGTCCCGCCGACCTCCGCGCGCCTGGCGCGGTCGTGGCCCGACGCGCGCCGGGTGTCGCCGTCGGGCACCGGCGGGTTGGCCGTGTCGGGCGGCTGCGCCGACGGGCCCGCGCGGCCGGATCTCGTGTGCGTCGTGAGCCCGGACGGCGCCGCCCGCGACGTGCGCATCACCGGCGAGGTGGGCGCGAGCCGCGTGGTCGCCCTCGCCGACGGCGCGGCCGCGGTGCTCGTCCCGCCGCGCGGCGCCGACGATGGGTCGATCGCGATCGTCGATCGGGCGGGTAAGGTCACGAGCGCGCCGCTCTCGCTGCCGGGGCACCCGACGCTCCGGCAGGGGCTCTGGCTGGAGGGCGTGCAGGAGGCCGGCGACGGCGAGCTCGCTGCGTGGGTCGAGGCCGGCGGGACGCTCGTCGGCGTGCGGGTGACGAAGGGCGGCGAGGTGCGCGACGGCGCTCCACGGACGGAGCCGCTCATCAGCGTGAGCGGACAGGTCGGTGTCGCGCTCGATCCGCGGCGCGGGCGCGCGCTCGAGACGCGCGACGGAGGGCTCACCTGGGACGCGATGGAGCTGCCCGATGCGGGGCAGGGCGCGCTCAGCGGCAAGGCGCTGCGCTGCGGGCAGGCCGGGTGCGTGGTGTCGTTCGATCACCCGTGGCTGCGCGTGGGCTGGGGCTCCGCGCGCGACCCCGAGGAGCTGACGGCGCCCGAGGACCGCGCGCTCCCGGCGTCGAAGGGTCTGACGCGGCGCCCGCGTGGCCTCCGGTGCGAGCTCGTCTCGATCGATCCCGAGCCGCGGCCCGTGCCCGCGCGCGAGGCGCCGCACCTGCGGGCGTTCTTCGGCGCGGCGCCGCCCGTGATCCCCGCTGGCACCCGCGCGCTGGTGGAGCCCTCGCTCGGCGCGAGCGCGCAGCTGTACGCGTGGGCGGGCGCGAAGGCGGGAGGGACGCGCTTCGTCGCGCGCTTCGTCGATCGGTTCGCCCGCGAGCGCGCGGTGCGCTCGACCGCCGTCACGCGCGCGCCGTGGCCGGACGAGCCTGCGCTGCTCGACGCGCTCGGGCGCGAGGGGAGCGGGCTCGTGCTGCACGGGCTCGCCGATCCGGGCGGCGCGGGCGTCCTCTTCTCGGCGTGCAGGAGCGGCCGCGACGCGTGCGCGCTCTTCGGCGCGTCGGACGGGCGCTCGCTGACGCAGCGACCGCTCTCCGAGGAGCTCGAGCTCGGTCGGATCATCCCGCCGAGCGCGAGCGCGGTGGTGCTCGACGACACGTGGTTCTTGCTCGTCAGCCGCGCGAACGAGCTCGTCGTCGTGCGCCTCGACGACGCGGGCGCCCGCGTGCTCGCGCGGCTGCCTCGCCACGGATCGGCGCCGCTGGTCAGGCTGACGCGGCGGGCGCGCTCGCGGGCCCTCGGGCTGGTCGTCCGCGGCCAGGGGACGTTCGAGCAGAGCGACGAGGACTTGCTGCTCTTTCCTATCGATCCTGACACCGGGGCGGAGGGTGCCCCAACCCGCCTGGGCCGCGCGGACTTCGGCGGCGCGCCGCCGCCGGTGTGCAGGGAGGACGACGACGGCTGGCTCGTCGAGGCTCCCTTCGGCTACGGGCCGTCGCTCGCGGGCGCGACCCTCGGCGACGTGGAGCTGCGCGCGCGGGTCGAGCCGGACCGCGCGTGCACGGAGGCGCTCTCCGCGCGCCTGCGGCAGCCGCCCTCTCCCGCCCTGCGCGCGCCGGGCGGCGCGATCGCCGCGTGGCCGCTCGTCGCCCTGTCGTCGACCGGCGCGCGCCTGGTCGCCAGCTGCCGCTGAGCTGACGTCGTTCGCCCCTTGGCATCCCCCCGTCATGGCGGCACCCTGGGGCCATGCGTCTTCGCCTCTTGCTCTCTGTGCCCGCCCTCTGCCTCTCTGCGCCCCTCGCGCACGCGGCGCCCACGCTCCGCGTCAGCGTCGATCAGCGCGGAGACTTCGCGCTCATCGGCAACACGCTGGGGCAGGACTGCGGCCCCGGGGTCCCGCTGCCGTCGGCGGGCTCGGTCGGCCCGTGCGGATCGGGCACCGACGACACCGCGCCCGACGTGCTCTGGCGCGCCGACTGGCCGACGCCCGGCGCCGCCCTGGCGAGCACGGCCGTCACGCCCGCCCAGGCGAGCAGCGCGGCCTCGCTGTCCCTGCCCGCGGGCGCGACGGTCACGCACGCGTACCTCTTGTGGGGCGCGACGCGCGGCGCGGGTCCGGACGACACCGTGACGCTCGCGCGCCCGATGGGCGCCTCGACGGTGGTGAAGGCGGCCTCCACGCGCACGAGCACGAGCGACGCCTACACCGGGATCGCCGACGTCACCGCGTTCGTGCAGCAAGCAGGGCCCGGCGTGTTCGTCGTGTCCGACGTCGGCGTCGACGCGCTCGCGAACAAGAACGAGTCGGTCGCGTTCGCAGGCTGGGCGCTCGTGGTGCTCTACGCCGATCCGGCCGCGCCGCTGCGGAACCTCACGCTCTTCGACGGCCTGGACGCCGTGACGGGCTCGACGGACGCGACCGCGACGCTCTCGGGGTTCCTCGTCCCGAACGCGGGCTTCTCGGGCAAGCTCGGCGTCGTCGCGTTCGAGGGCGACGCGTCGATCCCCGGCGATCAGCTGTTCTTTAGCGGCGGCGCCCCGCTCGGTGATCCGCTGAGCCCGAGCGACAATTTCTTCAACAGCACGCGCGGGTACCTCGGGGCGGCCGTCACGGTGGCCGGAGACCTGCCGCAGACGAGCGGCGAAGCCGCGAGCCTGTCCGGCGTCGACCTCGACGTCGTCGACATCACCTCGAAGCTCGGCCCCGGGCAGAAGAGCGCCGTGCTGCAGGCGAAGAGCTCCGGTGACGCGTTCTATCTGGCGGCGTTCGTCACGTCGATCACCACCTACAAACCTGACTTCACCGGCACGACGAAGACCGCGACCGATCTCGACGGCGGCGCGTTGCTCGTGGGCGACCGGCTCGCGTACACGATCGTCGTGCGCAACGACGGCGACGACGCGAGCGCCCAGACCGCGCTCGTCGACGCGCTGCCCGCCGGCGTGACGTTCGAGCCCGGCTCGATCGAGATCACCGCCGGCGCGGGCGCGGGCCCGAAGACCGACGCGGCAGGCGACGACGAGGGCGAGTACGACGGCGGGACGCGCACCGTCACCGTCCGGCTCGGCGCGGCGGGCGCGCTCGCGCCCGGCGAGTCCGCCACCGTGAGGTTCGTCGTGAAGGTCGAGGCGGCCGCGGTGGGCTCGCTCGCGAACCAGGCGCAGGTCTCCGCGGCGGGGGCCCTCGGCGCGCCCGCGTCGAGCTGGGTCTCCGGCGCGACGCCGGGGGACGGCGCCCCGACGACGACGGTGGTCGACGAGTGCGACGCCGACCCGAGGTGCGCGACCGGCCGCTGCGACGTCGGCGCGAGCCCGAAGCGCTGCGTCGAGTGCCTCGCCGACGCGGACTGTGGGCCCACGCGCTGGTGCGCCGCGACGAAGTGCGAGGACTGCAAGCCCGACGCGCCGTGCGGCGACGCGGACGGCGACGGCCTCACGAACGCAGAGGAGGCCGCGCTCGGGACCGAACCAAAGAATCCTGACACCGACGGCGACGGCGTCGGTGACGGCCAGGAGGCGCCAGGAGGCGCCGCGATCGACACCGACAAGGACTCGAAGATCGATCCGCTGGACGACGACGACGACGACGACGGCCTGCTGACGAAGCAGGAGCTCACCGCCGCTGCTGCCTCGGGATCGCCCGCGGACGTCGACGGCGACGGGATCCCCAACTGGCGTGACACCGACGCGGACGGCGACGGCGAGCTGGACGGCAAGGAGGGGGTCGGCGACCGGGACGGCGACGGGATCGCGAACTTCCTCGATCCCAACGACGATGACGGCCCGCTCGGCGATCTCGACGCCGACGACGTGGCGAACGCGAAGGACAACTGCGTGCTCGTGCCGAACACCGACCAGGCGGACGCAGACAAGGACGGCGTGGGGGACGCCTGCGAAGGCGGCGCGGGCGGCGCGGGCGGTGCAGCGGGCGCGGGCGGCGCGGGCGCCGCGGGCGAGGCTGGCAAGGCAGGGTCGAGCGGCGCAGGCAACGCGGGCGAGGCCGGCAAGGCAGGGGCCGCCGGGACCGCAGGCAAGGCAGGCAGCGCAGGCGCAGGCACGGCGGGCGCCGCGGGCAAGGCAGGCAGCGCAGGCGCAGGTCAGGCGGGCGCCGCGGGCAAGGCAGGCAGCGCGGGCGCTGGTCAGGCGGGCGCCGCGGGCAAGGCAGGCAGCGCGGGCGCTGGTCAGGCGGGCGCTGCAGGCAGCGCAGGAGCAGGCAAGGCGGGCAGCTCAGGCGCGGGGCAAGCGGGCAGCGCAGGCAAGGCAGGCAGCCCGGGGAGCGCGGGCAGCGGCGGCGCGGGACAGGCCGCGTCCGAGCCGCCCGAGGAGGGCGTCATCGAAGGCAGCGGCTGCGCGATCGCGGGTGACGATCCCGGCGGCGCCGCCGTCGTCGCGCTCGCGGCCCTCGCGCTCGCGTCGCGCAGGCGTCGTCGCGAAGGCTAGCCCGCGACCCGCCCGGCTCGCGCGTCGCGGAGGAAGTCGACGGTGGACGACAGCCCCTCGCTCCACGCGACGCGCGGCGAGTAGCCGAGCAGGCTCGACGCGAGCTCGAGCGACGCGCACGAGCGCCGGATGTCGCCCCGGCGCGGCGCGGTGTGCTCCACGCCGCCGTCGAGCCCGAGCGCGCGCAGCGACGCGAGGACGTCGAGCACGGTGGTCTCGCGGCCGCTCGCGAGGTTGACCACCTCGCCCAAGAGCGCGCGCGTCGACGACGCGGCCGCGAGGTTGGCGCGTACGACGTCGTCGACATGGACGAAATCTCGCGACTGGCGGCCGTCGCCGTGCACGCGCGCCGGCTCGCCGCCGAGCCACGCCCAGACGAACCGAGGGATGGCGGCGGCGTAGGGGCCGTCGGGGAGCTGGTTCGGGCCGAACGTGTTGAAGTTGCGGAACGACAGCGCCTCCCGGCCGTGCAGGCGCGCCCACGCCGCGAGGTGCAGCTCGCCGGCGAGCTTCGTCACCGCATACGGCGAGAGCGGGCGCGCCGGGCTCTGCTCGGTCTTCGGGCTGGACGGCTCGTCGCCATAGACCGCGCACGAGCTCGTGAACACGACGCGGCGCACGCCCGCGTCGCGCGCGGCCTCGAGCACGGTGAGCAGGCCGCGCACGTTGACCTCCTCGCACCCCAGCGGATCGACGAGGCTCTGCTCGACCGACGCCTGCGCGGCCTCGTGGAACACGACCTCGACGCCCCGCATCGCGCGCGCCACCGCCGCGCCGTCGACGATGCTCGCCGTGTGCCGCTCGACCTCGGCGTCGCCCGGGCGGAGCAGCCTGTCGACGAGCGACCAGCGGCCCGTCGACAGATCGTCGAGCGCGACGACGCGCTCTCCCGCGCGCGCGAGCGCCGCGACGAGGTTCGAGCCGATGAAGCCGGCGCCGCCGGTGACGAGGAAGCGGGCCACGCGCGGCCGACTCTCCCACGCGCGGCGCGCGCCGATCAACGGTAGAGCGCGAGCGCGACGACCGCGCCGAGCGCGACCCGGTACACGCCGAACGGCCACAGCCCGACGCGCGGCAGCAGGCGCAAGAAGCCTGCGATCACCGCCCACGCGACGAGGAACGACGTCACCATCCCGACGACGAGCGCGCCCGCGCTGACGCCCGCCGCGAGCTCCCGGTGCGACTTCGCGAGCTCGTACACGGTGGCGGCGCCCAGCGTCGGCAGCGACAGCAAGAAGGAGAACTCCGCCGCCGTCGTCGTCGAGAGCCCCGCGGCCTCCCCGGCGAGGATCGTGCACATCGAGCGCGACGTGCCAGGCCAGAGCGACAGGCACTGCCCCGCCCCGATCACGAGCGCGCGGCGGAGCGTGACGTGCGCGAGGCCGTCGAGCCGGGTCGCGCGCCGCGCCCTCGCGATCAGCGACGACGCGATCATCACGACGCCGCCGGTGACGAGCGCGACGACGACGGGCCCGACGCCGAACAGGTGGGCCTTGATCACCTTGCGGAGCAGCAACCCCACGACCGCGACCGGCAAGAACGCGACGACGAGCGCCCCGAAGAGGCGCAGGCTCTCGCGCTCGGCCCGCAGCGCGCCCCGCGCGTGCCGCCCGAGGAGCGCGCGGTAGTGCACCACCACGGCGAGCAGCGCGCCCAGCTGGATGACGATGGCGAACGACGCAGACGCCTCGCCGGCGGCGCCGAGCAGGTGCTCCGCGAGGACGAGGTGCCCCGTCGACGAGACGGGGAGGAACTCCGTCAGGCCCTCGACGACGCCGAGCACGAGCGCGATGAGCAGGCTCACGGGGACGGCCTCTACACGCGCGGCCGTGCCGATGCTGCTTGACCGTGCAGCGCGGGCGCACCCAAGATCCGCGCTCGATGACGAACGAGACGACGAAGGTGGTCCTGGTGGCAGACGACGAGCCGGCGATGCTGTCCCTGATCGCGCAGCACACGAAGACCCTCGGCTTCGCCGTCACGGTCGCGCGCGACGGCGAGGAGGCGTGGGACCAGGCCGAGCGCCACCGCCCCGATCTCGTCCTGCTCGACGTGATGATGCCGGGGATGAGCGGCTGGGAGGTGTGCCGCAAGATCCGCGAGTCGCGCGACCTCACGCACACGAAGGTCATCATGATCACCGGCATCGGCGAGCGCCTCAACGAGATGACGTCTCCCCTGTTCGGCGCCGATCGCTACCTCGACAAGCCGTTCCAGCTCTCTGACCTCGACGACGCGATCGCCGCGGTGGTCGGCGCGCCGAAGCCAGCCGCGAAGAAGGGCGCCGCGAAGTCGCCGGCTGCCAGGAAGCCAGCTGCCGGGAAACCTGCGACGAAGAAGCCCGCAGCGAAGAAGCCCGCTGCGAAGAAGCCCGCTGCGAAGAAGCCCGCTGCGAAGAAGCCCGCAGCGAAGAAGCCCGCTGCGAAGAAGCCCGTCGCTGGCAAGAAGCCCATCGCTGCCAAGAAGCCCGCTGCGAAGAAGCCCGTGGCGAAGAAGCCCGTGGCGAACAAGGCAGCGCCCAGGAAGCCCGCCGCGAAGTAGCGGGGCTGACCGGGCTGACCAACTGCCGTCAGGGCTTCGGAAGTACGCGCACGGCGAGGCAGTTGTTCAGCGACGGGATGAGGTCGCACCCGCCGCAGTCGGACACGACCGGACTCTGCGCGCAATTGAGCGCCGTCGAGGCGCCCCTGCCCTGGCATTGGTAGGCAAGCGGACCGAGTATCCCCGTGTCAATCCCGATCGAGCTGTCGTACCAGGTCAGCTTGCACGTGAAGTTCGACGTCGTGCCCGTGCACCCGCCCGGCAGGCCCCATCCGGTCGGCGAGATCGTCTGCTGGGACAGCGTCCGATCGACGCGCCCGGGCGAGACGGTCGTGTGCATGCTGAGCCCCGTGACGGAGCAAGCGTAGTGCGCGGACCCTAGCTTCAGCGTCGCGCCGCTGACCGAGTAGCCCGTGTCGAGGGCGGCGTTGCACGCGGGGAGGTTGTCAAGGCCGCTCCCGGTGCGATCGAGCGGGAAGACCTCGACGGCGCGGAGATCCAGCGGACACACGTCGTCGAGACACGCGCTGCCGCCGTCGGTGGTGCCGTCGCAGTCGTTGTCGAGGTTGTCGCAGATTCCGTCGGCCGCCTTCAGCGCCTCCTCGTCCGCGCCGCCCGGCTTCGCCGCGCCGCCCTTCGCCGCGTCGTCGCGGCAGTCGCCCGACGCGGGGCACGCGGCCTTCAGCTTCCAGTTCTCGCCGAGCGGCGGGCGCTGATTGGCAGGGGCGCCGGCGTTGGCGCAGTACTCCTTGCACCCGCTGTACGTATGCGGCGCGTACGCCTCACCGAACCAGCAGTAGCCGTCCGCGTCGAGGTCAGGGCAGAAGTCGACGCGCGAGTCAGGCGACGTGCACGCCCCCCACGCGCCCCCCCAGCACGTCTGCTGGCCATCCTGACACACGCCGCACAGCTGCGTCTGCCCGTTGGCGCACGCGCACGTGATCCCGTTGTCGACCTCGCCGTTGCAGTCGTTGTCCTTCAGATCGCACGTCTCGGCGGTCGGCAACACCGCGCCGTCGCACGCCGCAGCCCACTTGCCGGTCGTGTCGCACGCCTGCACACCCTCCTTGCACTCGCCCACGCCGTTGCCACACGGGCGCAGCGCGCCCGGCGTGCACTCCGACGAGCACGACAGCGACAGCGCGCCGTCGACGACGAGGCTGTCGTCCAGCGTGGCGTTGCAGTTGTTGTCACCGCCGCAGCGGTTCGGCTTCGCGCCGATACCAGGCTGGAACACGGCCGTCACCACCTGCCGCGTCACCGACGCGCTCGACCACTCCAGCCTCAACGAGAACGCCCCCACCACGTCGTACGCCTCGAGCACGATCGGCACCTCACCGGCCGACAGCGCCTGCGCTGGCGAGTCCACGGCGCCCGTCGACGTCGCCGCCCACTGGTCCGTCACCGTGACGCCGTTCACCTTCAGCCGATACGCTCCGTCCGCGGTGGAGGTGTGGAACGTGTAGCTGCCCGCCTGCTCGACGACCAGCGTGCCCTCGTACCGCACCGCCCAGTTGTCACGCCCGACGCCCGACGACACCGCGCCGGTGCCGAGGTTCACGTCCACGGCGTGGACGTCGGTCATCACCTGCGTCGCGCCGGCGTTGCTCGCGGGGAGGCCGCTCGTCACACCGTTGAAGAAGTACCCCGTGAGCCCGGGCTTCTTGAACCCGTACGCCCGCGGCGCCGACAGCGGGCCGTCCCACGCGCCGGGGTACGTGGTCACGTCCAGATCGTTGCAGTCCGTCGCCGGCAGCACCGCCGCCTTCCACTTCTCGGGGCACGCCACGGTCTGACCGGGGCAGTTCGCCACCTGCTCCCCCGGGTTGAAGCACTGTGTGAGCGCAGACGCGCCCTGCGGCGAGAAGCCGTCGGCGTCCGCGTCGTACGACCACTGCGGCACGCTCGCCGCGTTGTCGTCCACGCTTCCGTTGCAGTCGTTGTCCTTCTTGTCGCAGATCTCGGCCTTGCCGGGCGCGCGGAGTGCGTCGCCGTCGTCGCAGTCGTCCGCGACGAGGTTCTGCTTCCACGCGCCTGTGCAGGGTCCGACGCCGCCGGGGCAGTTCGCGCCGTCGTTGCCAGGGTTGGAGCACTGTGTCTTGGCCGTCGCGCCCAACGGGGCGTGGTTGTCGCCGTCGCCGTCAAACCACCAGATCGCGAAGTCCGTCGCGCCCTCGTCCGTCTGCCCGTTGCAGTTGTTGTCGTAGCCGTCGCACACCTCCGCCTTGCCGGGGAAGATCTCCGCCACGGTGTCGTCGCAGTCGTCGTTCGGGATGCTGTCCTTCCACTTGGCGGGGTCGCAGCTCGGACACGACGGCGGCGCCACGGGCGCCACGCACGTCTTCAGGCCCGCGATCGTCTTGTCGCCATGGTTGTCGCCGTCCGCGTCATAGTAACGGATGACTTGCCCCGCGACGTTGATGTCAGCGTCGTCGATCTTGTCGTCGCAGTCGTCGTCGATGCCGTTGCAAGACTCGCTCGCCCCGGGGTTGACCTCGAGGATCGAGTCATCGCAATCGGTGGCCGGCAGGTTGGAGTCGATCCACCTCGAGACGTCGCACGTCGGGCACTCTTCCGGCGGCGCGGTCGGGGCAGCGCACGACCTCACCTTCTTCCAGCCCCTCGGCGCGAACAGGTCGAGATCGGCGTCATACGACCAGAACGGGGCGTCCGGCGGCGAGCCCTCGTCCGTCTGCCCGTCGCAGTCGTCGTCGAGCGAGTTGCACGACTCCGCGATCGGGCCGATCGTCCCCGCGCACGGGCCCCACGTGCCGTCGCCCTGGCACGCCTTCGCGCCCGCCTTGCACGCGCCGAGCGGCTTGCCGGTGCCGTCCAGCTTCGGGAAGCTGACTGGCTGCCCGTTCGACAGCTCAGAGCACGACACGACGTCTCCTGGCGTGCATGTGCAGCTCGCGCCGTTCGACAGCTTCTGGTCCCCGTCGCCTCCAGAGCAGTTCTGATCGATGCCGTCGGCGCAATGCTCGGGCTTGCCATCCCCCTTCGGGCCGTCCCACCCATCCGGGCTCACCTGCGGGTTCGCGTCGTCGCAGTCGGCGCCCAGCTCGATCGGCGTCGCATCGTTGGCAACACACTTCGACGCGCGGTGCCCGTCGCCGTCCGTGTCCCGCGACCGGAACCTGCACGCCCCCGCCGACACGTCGCAGTACGGCTCGGCGCAGCCGGCGGGCGTCGTCAGCGTCGACTTGCCGGCGCAGTCGGCCGTCGCCTTGCATCCAGCCTGACCCGCCGAGCCCGACGCGCCGGAGTTGCCTGCCCCCGCGCCGCCGCCCGAGGCGCCCGCTGAGCCTCCGGTCGCCGCCCCGCCGGCCCCCGCTCCTGCGGCGCCCGCGGCGCTCGCCTTGCCGGATGCGCCGGCCGCGCCAGCCAGCCCGCCCGCTGCGCCGGCCGCGCCGGCCAGCCCGCCCGCTGCGCCGGCGGCGCCCGCAGCCTTGCCGGCCGCGCCTGCCGCGCCTGCGCCGTGGACGCCGCTCCCCCCGGCGCCGCCCGCGCCCGCGGCGTCCTCGTCGCCTCCCGAGCACGCGGTCGCTCCACAGACCGCGAACACCAGCCCGCCCACGAACGCGGCGCGACGCGCAAAGCCCCTCATGCACGCAACATCGCGCGATGCACCCGCGACGTCAACTCACCCCCTCACTCCTTCACCACGCGCACGGCGCCGAACCCCGCCTTCGTCGCCCCGGCGAGCAGGGTCTTCGCGGGCCCGCGGACGACGAGGCGCACCTGCTTCTTCGCGAGCCGCTCGTCCAGCACCCGGCGGAGGTCCGCGGGCCTGAGCGCGAGGAGCGCGGCGCGGAGCTTCGCGGGGTCGGGGCTCCCCTCCGCCACCATCCGCGCGAGCGCCCACGCCTGGTCGGACTGGCGGTCGAGCAGCGTGTCGGTCCACGTCAGCCAGGGACGGACGGCGGCCGCGAGCTCCTCGTCCGTCACTGTCAGCTCACGAACGCTCGCCAGCAGCCCCTCCGCGGCGTCGCCGACGCGGTCGCCCGCCACCCCGACCGACACCACCCACGGGGTCGCCGCCCGCGCCGCCTGGTAGCGGGCCGTGACGAGCGGGCTCGACCACCCCACGGACGACCAGCGCGTCGCCCCGGCCCGTGACAGCAGCGACGTCGCGACGAGCGCCGCCGCGTAGTCCGCGTGCCCGCGGGGCGGCCCGAGCCCGACGAGCGACACGTCCGGCCCGAGCTGCGTGTCGACGAGCACCGCGCCAGGGCGGAGCGGACGATCCGCGGGCGGCTCCGAGAGGGCCGTCGCCCTGTGCCTTGGCAGCGCGGCGTCGAGGAGCGCCGCGACCTCGCCCGCACGCGCGGCGCCGGCCACCACCACCGAGACGCCGTCCGACGCCAGCAACGCCCGGAGCCTTCGGAGAAGGATGTCAGGTTTGATCACTTGTGTTCGAACCAGGAAGCGGGCGTAGGGGTGGTCGGCGGGGAGCGCGAGGCGCGCGGCCTCCTCCGCGACGTCGACGCCTCGCACGCCGAGCTCCACCCTGTCCTCATCGCCGAACGAGGGCGCCGCGATGAACCGCCCGAGCACCTCGACCGCGCGCGGCAGCTCCGAGGAGGGGAGGTTCGCCGCGATGTGCAGCGCGTCCGGGTGCGCCTCGACGAGCGCGACGGCGCCGACCGCCTCGAGCGCCGACAGGACCGATCCTTGCCCCCTCCGGGACACAGCGCGCTGCAGCGCCGTCGCCTCCCCCGGGCCGGTGTCGCGGGACCAGCGCACGACCAGCTGCAGCGACGCGATGGGGAAGGCGGCCTCCGGCGACGCGAGGACCCGGATGCCCGACAGCGTCCTCGCCTCCTCGACTGGCATGGGGCGCGCGACGGCGGGCGCGGGGTCGACGGGAGGAGGGTGGCGGCGAAACTCCGCGTCGGGCGTCTCCGGGCGAGGCGGCGCGGGCGGCGGCGCCGAGGCGACGGAGACGGCGACGACCGGCGAGGGCGGAGGGGGCGGCGGCGCCGGGGGCGCGGACGCGCAGGCGGCGAGCGCGACGGCCAGCAAGGGCGCGGTCGACCGGAAGCTCTTCACTTGTCACCTCCGCCCAGCTCGAGGCGCCCACCCGCTGGCGCGTCGGCGTCCGGCACCACTGTCAACACGACGCGCCGGGACCGCACGAGCGCGCGGCGCACGACCTGTGCGAGTGAATCGGCGGTGACGGCCTCGTACGCCGCGAGGTACTTGTTGACGAACAACGCGTCCCTGGTCTGCGCGGAGGAGTCGGCGTACAGCGCCGCGCGCCCGGCGGCCGTCTCCGCCGCGAACGCCGTCTTGCGGAGCATCGTCGCCCTGGCCGCCCGGAGCCCGGCGTCGTCGAGGCCGCGCGCGACGTCGGCGATCGCGGCGTCGATGGCGCCGACCACGTCGGCGGTCGGGGCCGTCGACGTGACCTCGACGTCGAAGTGGCTGCCGAGGGTCGTCGAGCGCTCGCGCGCCGCGGCGAACGAGGCCGTCACGCCGTGGCGCGAGAGCAGCTCGACGAGCCGCGGCGTCAGCGCCTGGTAGAGGACGTCGAGCGCGACGTCGTCCGCCTCGTACAGCGGCGCGGTCAGCCACGAGACCCGCACTCCCCGCGACACGCCCTTGACGTGGAGGACGCCCGACGCGGCCCTCGGCGCGAGCGGCGGCGCGGCGCGGCGGGGAGGCTCCGCGCCGCGGACGATGGGCCCGAAGTACTTGTCGACCAGCGCCGACGTGCGCGCGGCGTCGACGTCGCCGACGACGGCGAGGGTCGTGCGCTCCGGGCCGAGGCGGTCTCTCAGGTGCGCGCGCACGTCGGCCACCTCGATCGCGGCCGCGTCTGCGAGCGCGCCGCGCCCGAGCGGGTGATCGTCGGCGACGAGCAGCGCGGCGCGCGCCCGCTCGATCTGCTGCCGCTGCGCCAGGCGCGCGCCCGCCGCCGCGACCGCCGCCCGCTGCCGCGCGACCCCCGAGGGCTCGACCCCGTCGTGCGCGAACGCGAGCAGATCCGAGAGCACCCACAGCGCGAGCTCGAGCTGGGCGGGCGGCACGCGCAGTGTGAGGATCGTGCGATCCACCTCGACGCGCACCTCCGGCGAGACGGGCGCCACCCCCAGCTCGCGAAACAGCTCGGCGCGCGCCGCGCGCGCGACGTGGCGCGTGGACGCCTCGTGCTCGAGGTACTCCGCGGCGACCGCCGAAAGCCCCCTCCGATCGATCGGATCCTCGGCGGTGCCGCCCGCGATGGCGACGTGGATCGCGACGAGCGGCGAGCGGCGCGCCTCCTCGACGACCAGCGAGAGGCCGTTGTCGAGCGAGCGTGTAACCAGCGTGGGCCGCAGCTCGGGCGGCGCCGCCGACGCCGTCGAGGTCGCGAGTGACAGGAGGGTGACGGCGAGGACGCGAGCGTGCGTGCGCATGGCGTATCCTCGGCGTGCGCACCGATCGGGTCAAGCCGGCTGGCGGCTGGCGGCGCCTCAGCAGGTCAATCTCGTTCATCTCGTTGGCGAGGGCGGCCTCGAGCGCCTCCTTCTCCCCCAGCGGAGCGGCGTTTGCCTGGCCCAGTCGCGCGAGTCGCGCGATGATCGAGTCCCGCTCACTGAGCGCCTGCCGGTAGCCCTCGACATCGGCGCTGTGTTGGCTCGAGCCTGAAGCATCCCCTCAAATTGCCCCGAAAACCTCGCTCAAATCTTCATGCTCTCGCAGCACCTCCGCGTAGGCCAGCATCAGCAAGCTCACTCGCTCTGGGCGCATGGTGGGGAGGGCCCGGTACC
>JADLFU010000224.1 GCA_020849655.1 Polyangiaceae bacterium
CAAGCTCGCGCGCGCGAAGATCCGGCTCGCCGAGGGCAAGCAGGCGGAGACCGCCGCCGAGGGCCTCGCCACCGTGAAGGTGAAGGAGGCCGACGCGCTGGCGACCGAGAAGCAAGGCAAGGCCCAGGCGAGCGTCGTGCGCGAGAAGCTGCTCGCCGAGGCCGCGGGCGAGGAGCAGCGCGGCCTCGCGCAGGCCCGCGTGAAGGAGGCCGACGCCGCCGCCACCGAGAAGCACGGCGCCGCCGAGGCGACCGTCGTGCGCGAGAAGCTGCTCGCCGAGGCCGCGGGCCTGGCCGAGAAGGCCGCGAGCATGAAGGCGCTCGACGACGTCGGCCGCGGGCACGAGGAGTTCCGGCTCAAGCTCGACAAGGAGAAGACCGTCGAGCTCGAGAGCATCCGCAACCGCAAGGACATCGCCGCGGCCCAGGCCGTCGTGCTGAAGGAGGCGTTCGGGCACGCCAAGATCAACATCGTCGGCGGCGACGGGCAGTTCTTCGACCGCTTCATCAAGGCCGTCGGCGTCGGTCAGTCGATCGAGGGCGTGCTCGACCAGAGCGACACCGTGCGGCAGCTCGCGGGCGACGTGCTCGGCGGCCCGATGGCGAAGGATCCGGCGATCGCCGCGATGATCTCGCAGTTCCTGAGCAAGGCCGACCCCGCCGCGCGCCAGCGCCTCGAGAGCCTGCTGCAGAAGCCCCAGGGGTGAGGCGTTGGCCGACGAGAGCCAGCCCGCCGGCGGCAGCTACGAGGTCCTCCGCGCGCGCCTGCTCGCGGAGGCGCGGACGCTCGAGGAGAAGGCCACCAAGGTCAACGCGCGCCGCAAGGAGATCTTCGGCGGGGCGGAGCACGCGCTCATCGCGAACGAGCGCGTGCGGACCGAGAACGCGTGCGTCCCGCGCGACATGGTCAGCGTCGCCGGGCACATGCTGTTCGGCTTCGAGGTGTTCCTCGGCCTGCGCGAGGAGACGCGCGTCGCCGACGTGCTCGCGGCGTACAAGTTCGAGCGGACGGGCGACGCGTTCGACCTGTCACAGGTGCCGTTCGAGGGCCCGCTCGCCTTCCTCGCGAACGCGGAGTTCCAGCGCGAGGTGGCCGACGTCTTCCGCTACATGAAGGGCGCGCGGCTCACGCAGCTGCGCCACACCGAGACGCGCCTGCTCGTCGCGATGCAGATCGGCGCCTCCGCGCGCGACGTGAAGGTGCTCCGGTTCTCCGTCGACGCGAAGGGCGCGGTCGCCTACGTCGACGCGCGCGGCGAGGAGGACTACGCGCCGCCGAAGCCGCACGATTTCGCATGGAAGCTCGCCGGGCGCGACGCGCACGTGGCGGGCAAGTTCCCCCACGTCAACGTGCTCGACGAGGTGTTCGTCGACACCGTCGGCGGCGATCTCACCGTCAAGGTCGAGAACAACACGAAGGAGGGGCAGGGCATCTACCGCGAGCCCGTCGACGACGGGAACCAGACGCTCGACGACGCGGAGGTGTGGTTCGCGAAGGTGGGCGCGCTCGTGCTCCTTCGCGTGAAGCCCTTCCGCGAGCTCGCGTACCGGCACCTCGTCGTCGACGTCCGGCGGCGGCGCGTCGCGCGCGTCGACGCGATCGGCGCCGCGTGCCTGTCGCTGCCGGAGGGCCACGGCGTCGTGTTCCCCGGCGGGGTCTACCTCGAGACGGGCGAGCACAAGATCTTCGACGGCGACGACGCGGGGATGACCTTCGAGCGGGTCATCAAGGCGCCGAACGGCGAGGACGTCGCCTACGTCTTCTACCGAGACACCGACGGGCAGTACCTCATCCTGCACTACAACCTCATCCGCCGAGAGGTCGAGGCGCCGCTGCGGTGCAACGGGTACAGCCTGTTCCCTGACGGGACGCTGACGGTGTTCCGCGCGTCGAGCGAGCCGACGCGCACGCACCCGGTGCAGGTGTGGCGCACGCCGTTCACGAGCGCCGACTGGGCCGCGCAGATCAAGACGGACGGCTCGTACCTCGCGAAGGTGGGCAACGCGGAGCTCGTCCGCGGCGTCTCCGACGCGCTGCAGCTGGCGCGCCAGGCGGCGAATCCGTCCCCGACGCGCCAGTCGTACGAGGAGCTCGTGCGCGCCGTCGGGCGGCTGCTCGACGGCGCGTACTGGTTCGCTCACGCGGAGGCGGACGACCTCGCGTCGACGGCGCGCGCGGTCGGCAAGGCCGCCGAGGCCGTGCTCGACGAGTTCGAGAAGATCGAGGCCATCCGCGCGCGCGCCCGCGAGCAGGTCGAGGGCGCGAAGCAGCGGCTCGCCGCGCTCGAGCAGGAGGACGTCGACGGGGTGGCGTCGGTCGACGGGTTCCTCGTCGCGCTCACCGATCGTCGCCGCGTGCTCGGCGAGGTGCTGTCGCTGCGCGAGCTGCGAGAGGTCGACGTCGCGGCCGTCGACGCGCTCGAGACGGGCGCGCGCGCGGCGTTCGACCGCGCGAGCGCCGCGTGCGTGAAGTTCCTGCTCGGCCGCGACGCGTTCGCGGAGCTGTGCCAGCGCCTCGACCGCGCCGTCACCGAGATGGACGCCGTGACGAAGGTGTCCGAGCTCGCGCCCTACGCGAAGGATCTCGAGACGGTGTCGTCCGGGCTGTCGCTGCTCGCGGAGGTGATCTCGGGGCTGAAGGTCGACGACGCAACGGCGCGCACGAAGATCCTCGAGTCGGTGAGCGCGGCCTTCGCGCAGCAGAACCGCGCGCGGGCGACGCTCGACGCTCGCAAGAAGGAGCTCGGCCGGCGCGAGGGCGAGGCCGAGCTCGGCGTGCAGCTGTCGCTGCTCTCCCAGTCGGTCTCGGCGGCGCTCTCCTCCTGCGACACGCCCGAGCGGACGCAGGAGGAGCTCGCGAAGATCCTCCTCACGATCGAGGAGATCGAGGGCAGGTTCGGCGAGCTCGACGAGGTCGTGGTCACGCTGACCGAGCGGCGGCAGGAGGTGCAGGACGCCTTCGGCGCGCGGCGACAGGCCCTGCTCGACGAGCGGCAGCGGCGCGCGGCCGCGCTGTCGAAGGCCGCGGCGCGCGTGCTCGCGGGGATCGTCTCGCGCGCGCGCACCCTCGGCTCGCCCGAGGAGCTGAACGCGTACTTCGCCAGCGATCCGACCGTGATGCGCGTGAACGATCTGCGCGCTGAGCTGCTCCTGCTCGGCGACACGGTGCGCGCCGAGGAGCTCGCGACGCAGCTCGCGTCTGCCCGCCAGGACGCGCGCCGCAAGCTGCGCGACGACCGCGATCTCGGCGGCGAGGAGGGCACCGTGCGCTTCGGCGCGCACGCGTTCCGCGTCACGAAGGAGCCGCTCGACCTCGTGCTCGTGCCTCGCGAGGGAGGACTCGCCGCGCACCTCACCGGCACCGACTACTTCGAGCCCATCACCGACGAGCTGATCGAGGCGTCGCGTGATCTCTGGGACGACACGCTCGTGTCCGAGTCCGCCGAGGTGTACCGCGCCGAGTACCTGGCGGTGTCCATCTTCCTGGCGGCCGAGGCCGGCGAGGACGGCCTGTCGGTCGCGAAGCTGCGCGAAGAGGCCATCGACCCCGCGCGCCTGCTCGCGCTCGTGCGCGGACGCGCGGAGGCTCGGATCGAGGAGGGGTACGAGCGCGGCGTGCACGACGCGGACGCGGCGCGCATCCTCGAGCGCGTGCTGCACCTCGCCGGCACCGTCGGGCTGATGCGCTACTCGCCCGACGCGCGCGCCGCGGCCGTCCTCTGGTGGGTGACGCTCGACCCCGCCGCGCGAGACACGGTGCGGCGCAGGGCGAGGGCCGCGACGCGGCTCGCCGACGAGCTCGGCGATTCGAGCAACCGCCGCGCCCTCGTCGACGAGCTCGGCCCGCGGATCGGGGACGAGAGCGGCGTCGGCCTGTCGCCTGTGGTGGCGAGGAGCGCCGCCGCGTACCTCATCGCGCAGATCTCCCGAGAGCAGCTGACGTTCACGACCTCCCCCGAGGCCGTGAAGCTGCTCGCCGCGGTGGTAGCCGAGCTCGAGGCCCTCGGCGGGCGCCGGGAGCTCGCGCTCGATCTTCCCACCCTCCCGCGCGCGACCGCGCTCGCGCTGTGCCGCGATCACGTGGTCGCGCACGCCTCACGGAGGGGCATCGGCCTGTCGCACGCGTGGGAGGCGGCGGCGCTGTGGCTGACCGAGGGCGAGGTCGATCGCTACGAGAGCTCGAGCCAGACGTCCGTCGAGGTGACGGGGCTGCTCGGCCGGCACCCGCGCGTGCGTGACCGCGCGCTCACCATCTCGCTCGACGAGCTGCTGCCGCGCGTCGTCGCGCACGCCACCCTGCGCGCCCCGAGGTTCGTCGCGCTCCGCAAGCACAAGCTCGAGGTCGCCGCGCGCGAGCGAGCGAGGCTGCGCCTGTCGGAGCTCGTGCCGCGCGTGCTCACGTCGTTCGTGCGCAACCGGCTCGTCGACGAGGTGCTGCTGCCGCTCGTCGGCAAGAACCTCGCGAAGCAGATCGGCGACGCGTCGAGCGACGCGCGCACCGACCGCATGGGCATGCTCCTGCTCGTCTCTCCCCCCGGCTACGGCAAGACGACGCTGATGGAGTACGTGGCGGAGAAGCTCGGCCTCGTCTTCGTGAAGGTCAACGGCCCCGCGCTCGGCCACGCCATCACGTCGCTCGACCCCGCGGACGCGAAGAGCGCGACGGCGCGGCAGGAGGTCGACAAGATCAACCTCGCGCTCGAGATGGGGCAGAACGTGATGCTCTACCTGGACGACATCCAGCACACGAGCCCCGAGCTGCTGCAGAAGTTCATCTCGCTCTGCGACGGCCAGCGGCGCATCGAGGGCGTCTGGCGAGGCACGACGCGCACCTACGACCTGCGCGGCAAGAGGTTCTGTGTGGTGATGGCGGGCAACCCGTACACCGAGTCGGGCGAGCTGTTTCGTATCCCTGACATGCTCGCCAACCGCGCCGACACCTACAACCTCGGCGACGTGCTCGGAGGGCAGCGAGAGCTGTTCGCGCTCTCGTACCTGGAGAACTCGCTCACCTCGAGCCCCGCGCTGTCGCCGCTCGCCGCGCGCGATCCCAAGGACTTGCACCAGCTCGTGCGGATGGCGCGGGGCGAGCCCGTCGCGGCGGACGCGCTCTCGCAGGGCTACTCGGGCGCCGAGCTCGCGGAGATGACAGCGGTCGTCGCGCGGCTGATGAAGGTGCAGGAGCTGCTGCTCCGCGTGAACCAGGCCTACGTCGAGAGCGCGTCGAAGGACGACGCGTACCGCACCGAGCCGCCGTTCAAGCTCCAGGGCAGCTACCGCAACATGGCGAAGATCGCGGCGCGGGTCGTCGCGGCGATGAACGACGAGGAGCTCGAGCGCCTGCTCGACGATCACTACAAGAGCGAGGCCCAGACGCTGACGACGAGCGCCGAGCAGAACTTGCTCCTGCTCGCCGAGCTCCGCGGGAGGATCTCGCCGGAGGGCGCGGCGCGGCTCGCCGCCATCCGCGAGGAGTACCAGCGCAAGAAGCGGATGGGCGGCGCGGGCGACGATCCGGTCGCGCGGGTGACGGGGACGCTGTCCTCGCTCGACGTGCAGCTGAAGGCCATCCGCGAGGCGATCACGGCCGCGGGCGCCTCGCGGTCCGACGTCGACTGGCAGGCGCTGTCGCGCGAGCTCGTCGACGGGCTGCGATCGCTCTCGACGCCGCGGCTCGACGTGTCGCTGGACGCCGGCGCGACCACCGAGCTCGGCCTGGCGCTCTCCGAGCATGCGGCGACGCTGCGCGAGCTCCTGTCGAGGATCGAGGTCGGCGGAGCCTCTGGCGCAGGGTGGGAGGCGCGGCTCTCCGAGCTCGTGGCGTCGCTGTCGGGCCTCGAGGGACGGCTGCGCGCGGCGTCGGGGCCGCCCCCCACCGTCGAGGTGACGCTGTCCGCGGACGGAGACCACAATTTTTACGTCGGGATCGACGGCGGCGATCCGCTCGTCCACGGGGGGCTCTTCGTCGCGACGTACGAGCGCCCGCCCGCGCTCGGCGCTGCGCTGCGCTTGCAGCTGACGTTCCCCGGCGGCGCGGCGCACGCGGCCGAGGGGCACGTGGCGTGGCGCCAGGACCTCGTGGACGACGACGGCGTGTCGCTCATCCCGGGGTTCGGCGTGCGCATGACGCGGTACGAGCCTGCGCTGACGCGCGCGGCGGCGGAGTTCGTCGCCGCGCGCGAACCCATGCTGCGCGAGGCGTGAGCTCGTGCGCCCGCGTGGGCGCGTGCCGTAGAGGTGGACGCGCGTGTCCACTCGCGACCACGCCACAGCTGAATTTCCCTCCCGTCGCGCTGGCACTCCGCGTGCTTTGGGCGCCGCATGCCGAGCACGGAGCACGAGGCGGTCGCGGCGCTCTTCGACGCCGTGCCCGGGGCCTGGGCGCTGTGCGCCGAGGGCGGGCTCGTGGTCCCGGATGGCGGGTCGCTCGAGCTCGGTGACTCCGCGCTCACGTCCGTCGAGCTGCGCGCCGACAGGGTGCTGGTGGCGCGCGACGCCGCGGGCCGCGCGGTCGGCGCGCTGATCGTGGAGGTGCAGCGGGCGGTGGATCGCGACAAGGGGTTCGTGTGGCCGGCGTACGCGAGCGTGCTGCGGCTGCGCGTGCGGTGCCGGGTGACGCTGCTGGTGGTGGCGATGACGCGCGCGGTGGAGCGCTGGGCAGAGAGGGTGTGCCGCGCCGAGGGCATGCCGCGCGCGCTGGTGCTCGGGCCGTCGACGGCGCCGGCCGACGCGGGTGACGACTGGCGCGTCGCCGTGCTCGTCGCGCTGCTGCACGCGCGCGCCG
>JADLFU010000225.1 GCA_020849655.1 Polyangiaceae bacterium
AATCTTGGGGGTGTCGAGGCAGGTTCTCGACGCGATCAATCCGCCGATCTGCAACGACGAGAAGAGTGACGACGGCGACGCCGAGAGTGTGACCGAGGGCCGTGTCGACGCTACGGTCTGACCTCCGCGATGTCGTCATCGTCGGCGGAGGCCACAACGGGCTCGCGGCCGCGGCCTACCTCGCCCTTGCGGGCAAGCGGGTGACGGTGCTCGAGAGGCTCGACGTGGTTGGGGGCGCCGCCGTCTCCGCGACCGCGTTCGAGGGCGTGGACGCCAGACTGTCGCGCTACTCGTATCTGGTGTCGTTGCTGCCGGCTCGCGTCATCCGGGATCTGAAGCTCGACATCACGCTGCGACGGCGTCGCTACTCCAGCTACACGCCGCAGCCCGGCACCGACCGCGGCCTGTTGATCGATAACGTGGATGCCACGGCCACCGCCACCGCGCTCGGCCATGACTCCGCCGCCTGGGCGTCGTTCTACTCAGGCACCGCGAGTCTTGCCCAGGCGCTCTTCCCCACGGTCACGGAACCCCTCCTCACCCGCACCGAAGCGCGCGCCGCCGTGGGCGATGACGACCTGTGGCGCGATCTTATCGAGCGCCCGATCGGCGAGACCATCGCCGAGACCTTCTCCGACGACCTCGTGCGCGGCGTCGTGCTGACCGACGCTCTTATCGGTACGTTCGCGCCGAACGTCGACCCGAGCTTGGCTGCGAGCCGCTGCTTTCTGTACCACGTCATCGGCGGCGGAACCGGAGACTGGGACGTTCCGGTCGGCGGCATGGGCGCCGTCACCGGCGAGCTTGCCCGCGCCGCTCGGCTCGCCGGCGCCGAGCTGCTGACGGGCGCCGAAGTCACGTCGATCACGCCCGACGGGGAGGTCACCTACCGGCGGGGCGACGACGAGGTGACACTGGGCGCGACGTGGGTGCTGGCGAATGTGGCGCCGTATGTGTTGGAGGGGTTGGTCGGCGAGCCTCTCGCTTCGAGAGCCTCAGCGACCGCTCGGCCCGAAGGGGCCCAGGTCAAGGTCAACCTGCTGTTGTCGCGGCTACCGCGGCTCCGCGACTCCGCGGTCGACCCGGCGGCGGCTTTCGGCGGTACGTTCCACATCAACGAGACGTGGAGCCAGCTCGACTCGGCGTATGAAGTGGCCGCGTCCGGCGGCATCCCGAACCCGCTGCCGTGCGAGATCTACTGTCACTCGCTGACCGACCCGACGATTCTGTCGCCCGAGCTTCGGGCGAGCGGCGCCCAGACGCTGACCGTTTTCGGGCTGCACGCCCCCGACCGACTCGTGACCGAGGCGACCAACGACACGCGCCGCGACGAGCTTCAGGCCGCCGTTCTCGCGTCGCTGAACAGCGTCTTGGCCGAGCCCGTCGAAGACCTTCTGTTGACGGATGCCTCCGGCCGACCCACCATCGAAACAAAGACGACCCTCGACCTCGAGCACGCGCTCGCGATGCCCGGCGGCAACATCTTCCACGGCCCCCTGTCGTGGCCGTTCGCCGAGGACTCCGACGCCCTCGCCACCCCCGCCGAACGCTGGGGCGTGGCAACGCGCCACCCGCGGATTCTGCTCTGCGGATCGGGCGCGCAGCGCGGCGGTGCCGTGAGCGCGATCGGCGGTCACAATGCCGCGATGGCGGTTCTCGAGTCCGAGTAAGAGCGCCGTAACCTATCGGGTCGCGCTACTCCACTCCCCTCGCCGCCCCACCTAGTCCCAGGTGCTGGGCGCGGGTTCGCGTGTGGTGGGCAGGGCGACCTGCGCGGCCCAGGCACTAACCCACGCGGGCGGCTCGTGGGTCGCGGCATCCGCCCCTAGGAGTTGCGCAAGCTCAGCCACGGGCACGGTGCCTCCCGTCGACTTGAGAAAGCGCGCCCGGGTCATCGCTGACGCGTAAATCTCGCCGTCGACGACGAAGCGCTGTTCCACGTAGACGGCTTTGCCGTCGTAGCCGACGAGGCGTGTCTCGAGCGTGTACTTCTTCCACAGGTCGAGGGACTTGCGAAAGCTCATCGTCTCGTTCGCCATGACCGGGTACCAGCCCTTCGCGCGCAGCGCCTTCCACGCGCCGGCGCGGATCATGAGGTCGATGCGGCCGAGGTCCATGATCGAGAAGTAGACGCCGTTGTTCATGTGGCCAAGAACGTCTATGTCGGTGGGGACGACCCGAAAGTCCATGCGACCCACGTCGGTCATGTTCAGCTTCGAGCTGTAGCGGCTGCGGATCATGCGAAGGATGGTTCGAAAGATCAGATTCACCGCGTCAGGGTAGCGCAGCCGCGGCAGCGGCTTCGAGGCATTTGGAAGTTCCCTCCAGTTGACGACAGCTGCGAGCTTGGGTTCGTGCAAGCTCCTCACCGACCGCGAGCCGGCTGCCTCTGATGGGCCGCCTCGTCCAGTGCACAATGCTCGGCGGCGTTTCTGTGTTTCTGAGTCGGGATGCCGCGCCCGCAACGAGCACGTGCAGCGGACGTTCGACAGCCTCAGCCCCGAGCTCGTGAAACTGCAGCGCACTGACGCACGCAAGAGTGCCGCCCACCCGCCAGGCCGCGAGCGACACGGTCGGCGTCGTCGGGAGGGCAAACCACCCCTTCCGCACGCGGACTATCCTCCGGTAGAGAATCATGAAGTCGCGCGCCATCTCCCAACACCCGGCGTCGACCAACTCCCGGCGAGAGGCGATCCCCCCGAACATCTCTAGGGCCTTCAACACATCCACGTACCGATTCTCTTCGGCCCCACGCCTCGCGCCATCCGTCTCCGGCCGGCGCCACACTCACGCTCTCGCAGAGCCTCTGTTGACGACTAGTGCCCCACGTACTGCGGCGCATCCACATTCCGGCGCACCCAGACCGCCGCGCACAGGCCCCACGCGCACAGGCCCATGACGCGCGCTCGCCCATGATGCGCGCTGGCCCATGACGCGCGCTGGCCCATGACGCGCGCTGGCCCATGACGCGCGCTGGCCCATGACGCGGCCCACCACCCCCACAGACTCTGGATTCTCAGGACATTTGTTAGCTCCCCTTGCTTATGTCCTGAGAATCCAGAGCTTGTGAAGTGCTTCGGCCGCTGCAGAGGCCTCGGGCCGAATGGGCTGGAGTCCGGGCGCGCGGTGACCCGAAGGTCCGGATGGACGGACGGCTGGCGGGCTGGCGGGTCAGATTGCGCGGTGGTCTTGCACGGTTATGCGCGGGCCGCGCGCTGGCACCGAGACGCCGCTCGCCTCGATGAGGCGCACCACGCGTTGGCGTTGGCCGGCCCAGGGGGTGAGGAGTTCGAGCATCCTTTCGTCGTCGACGATCTCGCCGATGAGGGCGTACCCGACGAGGCGGGCGAGATGGAAGTCCCCCACGCTGACGGCGTCCGGGTCGCCGTGGGCGCGTTGCATGGTCTCCGCCGCCGTCCACACGCCGACTCCCGGGAGGCTGCGGAGGGCTCGCTCGACATCCGGCCCGCCGCGACTCTCACCACCGCCGGCGCGCTCGAGCGTACGCTCGAGGGATTCCGCCACCGCCGAACAGCGCATGATCGTTGCCGAGCGCTGGGGGCCGACACCCGCCTGATGCCACTCCCACGACGGCACCCTGCGCCAGACCGACGCCGACGGGAACACCCGCATCCCCGCCGGCGCGGGTCCCGGTGCTGGTTCGCCGTGCCGCGCGAGCATCCACCGCCAGGCTCGGCGCGCCTCGAGGCCCGTGACCTTCTGGTCCAGCACCGCGGGCAGCATCATCTCGAAGACGCGGCCCGTGCGAGTCAAGCGCAGGCCCGGGTTGCGGTGGCGCGCATCGGCGAGGAGGGGGTGGGCAGAGACGTCCAGGCCCGACCAATCGTCACCGCGGCCCAGCAGATCGGGAACACTCGAGATGGCCCACTCGGCGCCCTCCCCCCACGCGGTCGCAACAAAAGCACCATCGCGGCGGGCGAGGTGGAGAGTCGCGGAGCCCAACGGGGTCGCCATCGTGAGCCAGACGCCCGTGGCATCCGTGCGGAAGGTCGGATCCTCCCGTCCGCGCCGCAGCGGTCCGAGCGTGGCCGAGAGACTGACCGGCTCCGCCGGGGAATACAACGTCTCGAGCACCCTATGAGAGTAGGCCCAGCGCCCCACTTAAGCTTGACGAGTGGCTGTGCCCAAGATCCTGCTGTTCTACGC
>JADLFU010000226.1 GCA_020849655.1 Polyangiaceae bacterium
CGTCCTTCGGCCGCCTTGGGTGAATCCCGTGCTCGACGTGGCGCGGCCACGCCTCCGCGCGGTTTCAGCCCAATTCGGCTCGAATTCCGCTTCGGACTCCGACACTCGCTCCTTGGGCTCCCGAAATTCATGTTGAAGCGCCCCTCGCCCTTGCCTGGAACGCGCAGCTCCTTGCGACCCTTCTCCAGTGGAACCAGCCGCGCCCGCGGCGTGCCGGAGCGGGCGACGACGATGATCTCGCCGGCGCTCGCGCGCTCGACGAGCTCTGACAGATGGGCCTTCGCCTCAGCGAGGTTGTACACAGGAGACTTCGCGCGGGAGACCATGACTGAGAACGTACCAGGTCGACCAACTTGGTCGACTCGTGGCGTCCACGCCGGGTCACCGGCTGGCCGGCCGCGGCCTCTTCTGGGGCGCGAAGGCGAGCGACACTTGCTTCACGATCCCACCCCTCACGGGCGCGAGGAACCCCTTGCACAGCGTCTGCTGGGTGGCTGGCAGGTTGTACCAGGGCAACACCCCCGTCGCGACCGTGACGCCCGACGCGTCCCTCACCCAGAACGCCTGCCCGCCCTTCTTCAGTGACGCCTCGGAGATCGCGAAGCCGCTCGTGCTCGGCTGGCCGGTGGCGTCGTAGCAGTCTGTTCGGCCGAAGCACACCTGCGGCGCGCGGCCCTGCCTCGACGTCAGCGCGCCGCCCGCCACGAGCTCGACCGCCCACGGGTGCACAGTGTACGAGGACGCCTCCACGCGCAGGTCGCAGCTGCCGGGGCGCCGCGACGCGAACGGCATCGTGATCCCCGCCCCGTGGAACCGGGCGCAGTCGCACACCTCGGCGGGTTGGCTGGGAGGGGCGACGGTGGGGGGCGGGCTGGTCGGCGTGGGAAGAGCGCGAGTCGGCGCCGGCGCCGGCCCGCGATCCCGAACGGCGAAGAGCACGAGCCCGCCGACGCCCACGAGCCCGACCCCGGAGGCCAGCGCGGCAAGGACGCCCGCGACGACGCAGCCGACGCCGCTCCCCCCGGAGCGCGCCTGTGCCACGGGTGGGGTCCGCGGCGCCGACGCAGGCCGCGGGGTGGGCGGCGCGGGCGTGGACCCCGCGGGGAGCGGCTCCGCGCTCTCGGTCGAGCCCCCCGGCTTCTCTGCTGTCTGCGGGACCGTGGACATGTGCGGCGCGGTGCGCGCCGTCGTCGCGCCCAGGGCGCGCGGCAACAGCGCGGAGAGCGCGCCGGCGTCGGCGGGGCGCGCGGCCGGATCGACGGCGAGGCACGCCCGCAAGAGCGGGTGCAAGTCATCGCGCCACCCGGTCCGCGCGACCGCGCGGTACGCCTGCACGAAGTCCCACACCGCCGATCTCGGCGGCAGCTCCGTCGGGTGGCGCCCATGCAACAACTGAAACGCCATCACTCCGAACGCGAACACGTCGCGCCTCGGGGTGTCGGGATCGACGCGGGGCAGCGGCTCGAGCACCTCGGGCGCCACGTACGGCAAGGTGCCGATGAACCCGCCCACCTGCGTGATGCCGTCCGGGTTGCCTGCCTCGACCGCGATGCCGAAGTCAACGAGTTTCACAGCCCCGGGCGCCGTCGGATCGTCGTGGAAGCGGTCGGAGACGAGGACGTTGTCCTCCTTCACGTCGCGGTGGACGAGCCCGCGCGCGTGCAGGTGCGCGAGCGCGTCGGCGACGCCCCGGAGGGCCGCCCACCTGTGCTCGGGGGTCATCCTCGGATCGGCGGAGAGGTCGCCGAGCGTCCGTCCCTCCACGAGGTCCATCACGAGGCCCGCCGTGCCGTCCGCGTAGCGCTCGAAGAACTCGTGGCAGCGCACGAGGCCCGGGTGGGTCACCTGGGCGAGCAGCCGCGCCTCGCGACGCATGCGCTCGAGCGTCGTGTCGCCGAGGCCGACCACGCGCATGAGCTTCAGCGCCCGCACCGCTCCGGTCGTCGTGTCGACCACGCGCGCGACGGTGCCT
This sequence comes from Polyangiaceae bacterium, assembly GCA_020849655.1. Taxonomy (GTDB): domain Bacteria; phylum Myxococcota_A; class Polyangia; order Polyangiales; family Polyangiaceae; genus JADLFU01. The sequence continues at coordinate 1,973 of JADLFU010000226.1, forward strand.
TGCCCCCCGTGGCCGAGCACGGCCTGCACCTCGTAGGGGCCGACGCGGGATCCTGGGGTCACGGGCGGTCGGCGACGCTACCACAGCCCCTCCTCGAGAGCCGATCACCGCGCCCTCGCCCGCCCGTGATCGGCTCTCGACCGAGCGGGCGTTGGCGCGCACGAAATTGCGGCATTTTCAGGCATTGTGGCGTCGGCATCGCCCCTGCAATGGGGCGACGCATGACCCTCCTCCGCGCCCTCTCCTCCGCCGTCCTCTCCACCACCCTCGCCGTCGGCTCGACCGCGTGCAGCGTCGGCGCGCGCCCCCCGGAGGCGCCGACCCACACCGGCTCGACCCACGTCATCCTGCAGTCCGTCCACCTCGGCGACAACCTGGCGGACGGCCAGGCGTTCGGCGCGGGCGCGTCGTCCGGCGCGAGGGCCTGCGCGCTCGTCAGCGTGCCGTCGGGCGGCGCGGAGATCACCGTCCGCGTCCAGGGCCTGCGCAGCACCGAGGTGCTCTCCGACGTGCTCACCATCAACGGGCGGAGGTACCCGCTCGGGATCACGCTCGAGCGAGGCGCGACGCCGTGGACCTCGAACGCCACCGTGGGCGCCCCGGCGTTCTCGGACCGCCTCGTCGCCGGGGGCAACCAGCTCTGCCTGGTCGCGGGCGCGCGCTCGAGCGGTGATCTCGACGACTTCGAGGTCGAGCAGGTGCTGGTCGACGTGCACGGCGTGCCGGCCGGGCAGGTGTCCGTCAACGTGCTCGCGCCGGAGGGGACCCCCGGCATCGGCGCGCCGCCGAGCCTGCCGTGGGGCGCCGTGCAGGGCTGGCCCACGGGCGGCGGTCACCCGACCGCCTGGGGCTGGGGGCGCTGACGAAGAGCGAACGAGAGGAGATCGACCATGAACACTGTCATCGACTGCCCGAGCGTCCCGCCCACCCTCGTGGACCCGCCACGCCTGCCCGCCGCCCCCTCCGACCGAGCGCGCGGGGCGAGGCTGACAGCGCGCTTCTGCCCGGACTGTGGCGCTCAGGTCATGCTGTCGTCGCCTCGCCACGCCGTGCCGTGCAGCGGCTGCGGCGCGGTGCACCCCGCGGCAAGGTTCGCGCCGTCGTGGCTCCCCGCGCGGCGGCGGGGCTGGCTCCGGCCCATGCTCACGGAGGCGGCCTCGCTCCTGGCGCAGCTGTTCGATCCCAACGCCTACATGTTCGTGAAGGGGCTGCTCGCGTCGCGCGGGTGGGGGTGAGCGCGCCAGCCTGACGCGTGACCACGGAGTCTGCTACCGCTCGAGGTCGTGAGCTTCCCCCACCCTACCCGCTCCGCTGCCCGCATCCTCTTGCACGTCGCCGTGTCGGCGCTCCTCACGAGCGCCTGTGACGGAAGGGGCGACCGCCTGTCGTCCCCCGCGGAGAGGTGCCCCGACGGCGAGACGTGCTCATCGAGGGTCGAGGGCCTCTACTTCCACGATCCTGGCGTCACGATGGAGATCCTCGGCAACGCGCTCCACCCGATCGTGGTCGGCGGCACGAGCGTGATCAGCGTCTCTGGCGAAGGGGACGATCCCTGGCCCTTCGACGCCGGGATGGAGCCCTCGGGGCCCTCGGGTCCGATGTCCGCCAGAGCGGTCGATGGGCAGGCGCTCGTGACCGCCGCGGCCGAGGGGGAGGCGAAGCTGCGCATCACCGAGCCGGGAGGCGGGCCGCTGCTCGACCGCGTCACGCTGAGCGCGGCGCCCGTCGCCTCAGCACGGGTCGCGCTCGTCCAGGAGTGGCCGACGATGCAGTCGCCCACCGGGCAGCCATGGGTGATCTTCGTTGGCGCTAGCGCACCGGTGGAATTTGGGTTGTTCAGTCCGATAGGCTCGTCACTGGTCGACACCAGCGCGACGATCTCCGGCGCCGGACTCGCGCCGCCCGGGCCGAAGGACCCATGGTTCCGTCGAGCGTTCGACGCGCCCGCGGTGGCGGGGGACGTGGCCCTCACCGTCGTCTCGGGCGGACGCGCGTTCGAGGGGGAGGTGCGGGTCGTCGACGCGATCGACGACGTGGTCACGGTCCCCGCGCACTGGGCGGGCGAGTCTGGCTGGTCCGTCTGCTTCTTCGGAGCGTTCGGCGGCCAGCCCGTCTTCGGGGCCCCGCTGACGATCTCGACCACCGTCCCAGGCGCCACCGTCGCCGACGCCTGCGTCGACTTCGACACCTCCCGGCCGTGGCTGACGGGAACACTGACAGTCACCAGCGCCATCGGCACCCAGACGCACGACGTCCTCTCGAGCGACAGGGAGAGCGCCGACCGGGCGGTCGCGGCCGCCCCCGTCGCGCCCGGAGACCGCGCCGCGGCCGCGCTTCAGCGCGAGCCTCCGCCTTCGCGCGCCGACGTCAGATGATCTCCTTCGGGATCCTCACATGCAACATCGCGTCGAGCGCGTCGTCGGCGCGCTTCTCGAGCCTCCCATCGGCGTCGAAGGCCGAGTCGGCGTAGCGGGCCGCGGTGTCGACGCGCACGGGCAGGCCGCGCCGCGCCGCCAGCGCCTTCGTCGTCGTGACGCTGTGCTCGGTGAAGTGAAAGTAGTTGCCAGCGACCGCGCACGCGGCGCCGCTCTGCAGGAGCACCTCCTCGAAGTGCGAGGCTCGCCCCGCGCCGCCGAGCACGAGCACGGGCACGCCGACCGCCGCCGACGCCTCCTGTGCGAGCGCGACGTCGAACCCCCGCCCGCTGCCGTCCTCGTGCGTCGCCTGCACCAGGATCTCCCCCGCGCCCAGGGCCGCCAGCGCCCGCAGGTGCGCGGCGAGATCGACGTCGAGCGCGCGCCGCCGGACGTGGCACCACACGGCGTGCGCGCCGTCCACGCGGGCGACGTCGACGGCCGCGACCACACACTGATCGCCGAACCGCCGCGCGATCTCGGTGATGAGCTCCGGGCGCTCGCGGGCCGCGTGGTTCACGCAGACCTTGTCGGCGCCGGCGCGGAGCAGGGCGTCGACCTCCGCGAGCTCCCGGATGCCCCCGCCCGCCGCGAGCGGCACGTTCGACGCCGCCGCGACGCGCGCGACGAGCTCGGTCGAGACGTGGCGCCCCTCGCGCGAGGCGTCGAGATCGAGCAGCACGAGCTCGTCGACGCCCCACCGGTCGAGGAACTCCGCCGCGATCTCGGGCCGCCCCACGGGCAGCCGCCGCGAGAAGCCGAGGCTCTGCACCACGAGCCCGCGGCTCACGAGGAGCGCGGCCGCCACGCGCCGCTTCAGCACGGGGCCGGCCCCGGCGCGCCCGCCGCCATGAAGAACCCGCGCAGGAGCCGCAGCCCCGCGGCCTGGCTCTTCTCCGGGTGAAACTGCACGCCCATCACGCGGTCTCGCTGCACGGCCGCCGTCACTGTCACCCCGTACGCCGCGGTCGCCAGCGTGTGCTCGGGCGCGCACTCGAGGTGGTAGGTGTGATCGAAGTAGAAGTGAGCGCCCGCCTCCACGCGGGAGAACAGCGGCGAGCCCGGCTGGCGCACGGTGACGTCGTTCCACCCGACGTGCGGCACCCCGAACCCCTCGGGCGGCCGCAGCCGCCGCACGTGCCCCGGCACCCACGACAGCCCGGCGTGGAGGCCGTTCTCCTCGGAGTCGGTCGCGAGCAGCTGCATCCCCACGCAGATGCCGAGCAGCGGCCGCCCCAGGGCCAGCGCCGCCTCGATCGGGCCGATGAGCCCGCTCGCCACGAGCTGCTGCATCGCGGGCCCGAAGGCGCCGACGCCCGGCAAGATGAGCGCGTCCGCGCGGCGCACCTCGTCGGCCGAGTCGGAGACGCGCGCGTCGTAGCCGAGGCGCCTGACGGCGTTCTCGACCGACCGCAGGTTGCCCACCTTGTAGTCGACGATGCACACGCGAAACCGGCTCATCCGACCTCGAACCTCCGCACCCAGCGCTCCGCGCCGTCGCCCGGCGCGAACAGCTCGCGGTTCACGCAGGCGTCGACCACCCGGTGAAACTCCGCCTCCTCGATGCCGAGGTAGCGGCAGAAGCTCGCCACGTACCTAGGCGCGACGCGCCCGTCGTAGCGCTCGGCGAGGCGCGCGCCCGCCTCGCGGGTCAGCCGCCCGAGGCGGATGTCCTCGTTGACGTAGTCGGTGACGCGCCCGAAGCCGAACTTCAGGTACTTGATGCGCTGGTTGAACGTCACCCAGTCCTCGTCGAGCGAGGTCACGCCCACCGGATCGCCGATGTCCCACGGCGGCTCGCGGCGCACGTCGAGCCCGCGCAGCGCCGCGAACACGCCGTTGTCGACCAGCGACCAGTCGCGCCAGAAGTAGCCGAGGAACACGATCTTCAGCCTCGCCGCGTCCATCTGTTCGACCGACGGATAACAGTATTGCAACAGCTGGTTGCGCCGCACGCCGTCCGCGAGGAGCCAGGTGAGATCCCCGCCCGCCAGCGTGTTCATGTTGCGGAGGTTGTTGCCGTCCCAGCCCTCCTTGCCGAGCACGTTGAGATCGCCGAGCTGGAGCGCCGCGTTCTCCCCCCACCAGATGAGCGGGATCTGGTACGCGATCGCGAGGCGCGGCACGGCGCTGAACAGCGCGAGCTCCGTCGACTTGCACCAGTTGGCGTGCAGGAAGAACGACCGCTTCATCAGGGCCTTCCAGGTGCGCGGGCCGGGGTTGATCTGCACGCAGTCGAACCCGAGGCGCACGAGGTTGGAGAGGTTGTCGACCCCGCGCTGGGTGACCTGCTCGGGCGGGTAGCCGAGGCAGACGAGGAGCGGCCGCATCCCCAGCGTCTCCCTCACGAAGAGCGCCTGGCGGGTGCTGTCCTTGCCGCCCGAGACGCCGATGATGCAGTCGTAGCCCGAGTGGGAGTTCTGCCGGCCGAATTCGACGATCTCGGCGAGGACGCGGTCGCGCTCGCTCCAGTCGACCTCCGCGAGCGACTCCGCGTAGCGGCACGCCGGGCACACCCCCTCCGCGTCGAAGCGCGTCCCGGGGCGGGTGTCGGGCTGGATGCAGCGGGTGCAGTACCTCATCGTCGGGCGGGCCGCGCGCTCCTTGACGGTGCGTGACGCGCGTGTCAACGGGCTTCCACCTCTGGATGCCCGGCGACGAGATCCGCACCTGCAGCCGCTGCCTGTACACGTCGCTGCACCCGCTCCACCTGACGTTCGACGCGCGCGGCGTCTGCTCGGGCTGCCAGGCCCACGAGGAGAAGGACGCCCTCGACTGGGCGCCGCGCCGCGACGCCCTCGCGCGGCTGCTCGACGGCTACCGCAACCGGAGCGAGACCAACTACGACTGCATCGTCCCGGTCTCGGGCGCGCGCGACTCGTTCTTCATCGTCCACACGCTGAAGCACGAGCTCGGGATGAACCCCCTGCTCGTCACCTACAACAAGCAGTTCAACACCGATCTCGGCATCCGCAACCTCGCGCGGCTGCGCACGCTGCTCGACTGCGACATCGTCACGCTCACGTGCGATCCGGAGGCCGTCAAGCGCGTCACCCGCGCCACCCTGCGGCGCCTCGGCAGCGTCTACTGGCACTGCCTGGCGGGGCAGACGGTGTTCCCTGTGACCATGGCGGTGAAGCTGAAGGTGCCGCTCATCGTGTGGGGCGAGCACCAGGGCAAGGATCAGGTCGGCATGTTCCAGCACACCGACTCGGTCGAGATGACCCGCAAGTACAGGAAGGAGCACGATCTGCTGGGCGTCGAGGCCGACGACCTCGTGCACCCGTCCGACGGCGTCACGCCCGACGACGTGCGGCCGTACCGCTACCCGGACGACCTCGAGCTCGAGCGGGTCGGCGTGCGCGGCGTCTACCTCGGCAATTACCTCCGCTGGGACACGAAGGCGCAGCACGAGGCGATGCTCGATCGCTACGGCTACGAGACGGCCGAGCAGACGCGCACCTTCGATCGCTACAACGACGTCGACTGCTTCAACTACTCGGACGTGCACGACCACCTGAAGCTCCTCCGGCACGGGTACGGCAAGGCCACCGACCACGCCTGCCGGGAGATCCGGTTCGGGCGGCTGTCGCGCGACGAGGCGGCGTCGCTCCGGGACGACTACGAGGCGCGCCCCCCGCGCTACCTGCCGCAGCTCCTCGAGTGGCTCGGCGTGACGGCGAGCGGGTTCGAGTTCCTCACCGACGGCGTGCGCAACCCGCGGTTCTGGCGGCGCGACGACGACTGGCAGTGGCAGCGCGTGCGCCCGGCGCTCGGTGAGCCCACCGCGGCCGAGATCGAGGCCGCGCGGCTCCCTCGCGCGGGCGCCTGTGAGTTTCGTCAGACGCCGTCGCGCCGCCCGGGCTACGTCGACGATCACTACATCCTCCTCGGCAAGGGCTCGTACGAGTAGCCGCCGTGCGCGTCCTGCTCGTCGCAGAGCCCGGTCGGCTGGACTGGTTCGACTACCTCGCGGTCGACCCGGAGCTCGAGCTCGAGCTGCTGTGGCGCGAGGGGCCGGACGAGCCCGGCGCGCCGCCGCCCTTCGTGCGGCGCGAGCACTTCTTGCGTGACCACCGGACGGCGCGGGCGCTGCTGCTCGCGGCGCGCCCCGACAGGATCGTGCTGATGGAGATCATCGCGCTCCGCGAGGTGGCGCTCATCGTCGCGGCGCGTGCGCTCGGGATCCCGACCTTCTACCTCGAGCACGGCGCGGCCGGCGACGCCGCGACGGCGCGCGCGCGGTTCGCGGAGTTCCCCGTCGGCGAGCGGCTGCGTCGCTCGATCGCGCGGCTCGCGCACCTCCGACGCGTGGCCGAGGTGAGGTACTTCTACCTGTCGGGCGCGGGCGACGTCTCCGGGCGGAGCCTGCCGAGCTTCCTCGCCCTGCCCGCGCTGCTCGCGGCCCTCGCGCCGACGCGCGCGCTCGCGCGCCTCCGCTTCGCCGAGCGTGTGCCCGAGACGTGCATCGTCTTCAACCGCGCGAACCAGGAGGAGTTCGAGCTCTTGCACGGGCGAGGCGGCTACCGCGCCGCGCTGACGGGCGTGCCGTTCTTCGACGCGTACCACCGGCCCGACCTCGCGACCGATCCGTCGCTGGTCGCGTACCTCGACCACCCGTACCTCGAGTCGGGGCTGCTCGGGTGGACGGAGGCCCACCACCGTCACGTCGCGCGGTCGCTCGCGCGCTTCGCGGAGGCGCGACGCCTGCGCGTGCTCGTCAAGCTCCACCCGCGCAGCTCGCTCGAGCGCTGGCTCGGCTACGAGCTGCCGCCGTCCGTCGAGATCGTGCAGCGGGGCGACACCACCGAGCAGCTGCTCCGCGCGGGCCTCGTCCTCACCTACGGCTCGAGCCTCGCGACCGGGCTCCTGTCTGCGCGCCGCAACCTCGTCGCCTTGCGGTGGCACCCGACGCCGCGGCCCTTCGGCGTCGACTTCGCCGAGACGGGTCTGTGCCACCGCTCCGACTCGGTCGACGAGCTCTCCACGCGCTTCGACGGGTGGCTGGCGGAGAACCTCGCCGCGTCGCGCGACGCCGAGCACCGCGCGTTCCTCGCCCGGTTCAACGAGCCCTTCGACGGACAGGCGCGCGCGCGCGTGCGCGCCCTGATCAAGGCCGGCCCCGGACCGACGACGCGCTGATCCCCGCCGGCCAGGTTGTCGTCCGGCACGCGCGGATCGATCCTCGAGGCATGGACATCGACCACGACTTCGACGCCGGGAGCATCGAGGTGCTCTCGGCCGACGCTCCCGACGACGTCGCGCTCGCGCTCCGCGGCGACTCTGACGCGGGGTTCCGCCAGTGGTTCTGCTTCCGCGCGCTCGGGCTCCGCGGCGTCGACGCGCGGCTCTCGATCGTCGACGCGTCGGAGGCGACCTACCCAGACGCCTTCGACGGCTACCGCGTGGTCGCGTCGTACGATCGCCGGCGCTGGTTCCGCGTGCCGACCTCGTACGACGGCGAGCGCCTCGTCATCGAGCACACGCCGCGCACCGACGACGTGATGTACGCCTACTTCGCGCCCTACCCGCTCGCGCGGAGAGAGCGGCTGCTCCGACGCGCCGCGCGGGCGCCCTGGGTGCGCCACGAGGTGATCGGCCGCACCGTCCTCGGGAGAGAGCTGTCGATGCTGTCCTTCGGCGAGGAGGGCCGGGACAAGCTGCAGCTCTGGGTCGTCGCGCGCCAGCACCCGGGCGAGACGATGGCCGAGTGGCTCGCGGAGGGGCTCGTCACGCGCTTGCTCGACGACGACGATCCCACGGTGGCGGCCGTCCTCTCGCGCGCGGTCGTGCGGATCGTGCCGTGCATGAACCCCGACGGCGCCTCGCTCGGCAACCACCGCACGAACGCGGCGGGCACCGATCTGAACCGCGCGTGGCTCCAGCCGGACGCCGAGCTGAGCCCCGAGGTGCTGGCCGCGCGCGGGCGGATGGAGCAGACGGGCGTCGACGCCTTCCTCGACGTGCACGGCGACGAGCGCAACCCGTACTGCTTCCTCGCGGGCGCCGAGGGGAACCCCGGCTACGGCGAGCGTCTCCGCGCCCTGGAGGACCTCTTCGAGACGAGCCTCTGCCGTCAGAGCCCCGACTTTCAGGCCGAGTACGGCTACCCCCGCGACGAGCCGGGCGGCGGCGACCTGCGCACCGCCAACAACTACGTGGGAGAAATGTTTGATTGTCTGTCGTTCACTGTCGAGATGCCCTTCAAGGACAGCGCGACGATGCCCGACGAGGTGAACGGGTGGTCCCCCGAGCGCTCGATGCACCTCGGGCAGGCGACGCTGGACGCGCTCGAGGAGTGCCTGGACGCGCTCCGCGAGTGAGCCCGCGCGGATCAGCCGCGCTTCTTCGCCCGCAGGAGCATCCCTCGCGAGACCCCGAGGGCGTCGGCCGCCGCGGACTCGTTGCCTCCTGAGGCCGCGAGCGCCTCGGCCACCCGCGCCGCCGTCAGGGCGCCGGTCGCGCGCTCGGCGAGGCCCGCGCGCCGGACCCCCTCGAGCGTCAATCGGCTGTCGCGCGTCCCCGCCGCGGCGTCCTCGAGCGCGCGCCGCAGCGTGCGGAGGTTCCCCGGGAAGACGCGCAGCATCAGGTGCTCGAGCGCCTCCACCTCCGTCGCCGCCGGGTCGAGGGGCAGGCCGCCGAACGCGAGGGTGGCGCGCACGAGCGTCGGGACGTCCTCGGGGCGCTCGTGCAGCGCGGGCAGCGCCACGCGGTGCGCGAAGCGCTCGACGAGATCGCGACGAAAGCGCCCAGCCTCCACCGCGGCCTCGAGATCGCGGTTCGTCGCGGCGACGACGACGAGCTCGACGCGGCGCTCTCGCCCTCCCACGCTCTGCGCGGCGCGGTTCTCGAGCAGGCGGAGCAGCTTCGGCTGCAGCTCGAGCGGCAGCTCCCCGAGCTCGTCGAGGAACAGCACGCCCCCCTCCGCGTCGCCGACGAGCCCGCGCGATCCCTGCTTCTTCGCGTCGGAGTACGCGCCCGCCTCATGGCCGAACAGCGTGCTCTCCGCGAGCGTCGCCGGGATCGCGGAGACGTTGACGGCGACGACGCTGCGACCGAGGCGCGCGCCTAGGTGCTGCGCGACGAGATCCTTGCCCGTCCCGGACTCGCCGACGATGAGGACGTTCTCCGCGCGGCGCAGGACCGCGTGCTCGAGCGCGCGCCGGGTGGCCGCGAGCCCGAACGGCCCGGCGAGCGCCCCGAGCGGAGGCTCCGGCGACAGCCCGGGCGAGGCGAGGCGGTGCACGAGCAGCGTCGTGCCCGCGCGCACGACCGTGCCATCTTGCAGCGGCACGCGCTCGGTCGGACCGAGCCGCCTCCCGTCGACGAAGGTCCCGTTGCGCGATCCGGCGTCCGCGACGTGCGGCACGCCGCCGTGCCCCGAGAGCGTGAAATGCTGGCCTGAGAGCCGCGCGTCGCGGACGCCGACGGCCTCGGCGTCCGCGCGCCCGAACACCCCGAGCCGCCAGGGCAAGACGGCCGCGAGCGGGTGGGCGACGAGGAGGTGGCTCACGCGCGCCCGCTCGGACGGACCGGCCGGGCCCGCGTGCTCCTCCGTCTGCGGCGGCTTCGGCGGCGTCACGTCGACGCCGCGAGGATGCCACGGTCGCGGCGCGGCGCGTGCGCTCGGATCGAGGAGATCAAGGAGGCGTCGCGCCCCACGTCCCCCCGCCCTTCGCGCAGGCGTCCATCAGCGTGGCCGCGTCGTGGAGCGCGCCCGTGTAGTAGCAGCTGGTGCCGGTCGCGCCGGCGCTGGTGCAGCAGCCGATCACGTTCGCAGTGGGGCAGGTCTCGCTGATGACGGCGTGGGCCATCTCACAGTTCGCCTTCGCCTGGGCCACCGAGGCGGCGGGTCCGCTCGCCTGCGTGCAGCTCTTCCCTCCGTCGAAGTAACAAGCGATCTTCACCGTCCCGCTCGCGCCCCCGCCGGCGCTCGCGCCCGCGCTGCCGGTCGCGCCGCCGGCGCCCGAGCCCGCCGTCCCCGAGGAGCCTGACGAATCGGAGTCCGAGCTGCAGGCCGCGAGGGCGAGCAGCGCGGCGGCCATGAGCATGGATTTCGGGGGCCCTTCGTCGCGAGCGCCGGATTCCTGGCGTCCTTCGGCCGCCTTGGGTGAAACCGTGCTCGACGTGGCACGGCCACGCCTGCGCGCGGATTTCAGCCCAGTTCGGCTCGAATTCCGCTTCGGACTCCGACACCCGCTCCTTGGGCTCCCGAAATCCATGCTGAGTGACAGCGTCGCTGGGGTGTGCATGCGCGACGGGATACCCCCCTTCCCCGCGCCTCGCAAGCCGTCGCCCCCCCGCCCTCCGCGCCCTCCGATCACCGGAGCACGGCCACGGCGGCGGCGTCGACACCGCCCCAGCGCGCGTCACCCCGAGCGAGGTCGAGCTCCAGCAGGGGCCCGCCCGTCGCGACCAGCAGCGTGTGCTCCCTCACGCCCACCGAGAGCCGGCGAGTCGGCGCCTCGGAGTGCGCGAGCTGCGCGTCCAGCCTCCACGGCCTGTCAGTGACGGTGGCCACGAGCTCGGCGACCGGGCCCATCAGCACCGCCAGCTGCCCACCGCCCAGCGACACGGCGTCCTCGACGCACGGCTGGGTCGATGCCAAGTGAACGACGCCCGCCTGGGACACGAGGTCGACGCCGGTCGCGGTCGGCGCCACGACCGTCAGCCGCCCCTCGGCCCACACCGCGCGCGCGCCGCAGCCGGTGCCCCACGCCGGCACGCGGCCGGCGGGCGTGGCGGGGCCGAGCGACGCGCCGTCGAACGAGTGGACGTCGAGCGTCCACCAGCCGTCTTGCTCGCGGAAGCTCCACAGCCACGCCCCGGTGTCGCCCACCGACGACGGCGGCGCGACGGCCCTCCCCGCGCCGCCCACGACGCCAAGGTACGCGCCGGCGTCGACGCGCCCGAGCAGCACGCCCGCGCCCCTCGCGGTGACGACGAAGGCGTCGCCCTCGAGGTCGGCTCGCCACGCCTCCTCGACGCGCGCGCCGACGTCGAGCGCGCGCACGGCGCCGAGCTCGCCGTCGTGCCCCGGCTCGACGACGAACAGCCGTCGGCCGTCGGCGAACAGCGCGGACGCCTCGGCGGGCAGCGTACGCCGCGTGGCGAGCGAGGAGGGATCGAGCAGCGCGATCTGGCCCTCGGGCGTCGCGACGGCGACGACGGGGGAGAGCGCGAGCTGGGCGAGGACGAGCGGGGCGTGCAGTTGCATGGCGCGGCGCCACTTCACGTCCCGTGCCAACGAAAATGCGCGAGAAAACAAGGCAGAGCGGCCGCGCAGTGGACATCGGCGTCCACCCCTCCTGCCCGCCCGCGCTGTCGTCTGGGCAGCACGGCGACAGACCTGCGCTGCACGGCGACACTCCGTGGTCGACGGCGGCCGAGACGCGGCGCGCCGGGCCTGACGCACATTATTTACATTGCACCCCCGGGCGACCTCGGGTACCTGGGGAGAGACACTGCGACGCTGCAAGTCCGGGAGGTCCACATGTCTCGTCTCGTCTCGTCTCGTCTCGTCTCGTTCTCCTCGCCGCGTGTGTCGCGAGTGTGACGCTCGTGGCGGGCCGCGCGAGCGCGGCGTGCTACCTTCCGCGGGTCACCGCGAGAATCTGTGGGTGAGCCACTGCGGCTCCGGGAGGTTGCCGAGCCTATGAAACAAGGCGATCTGCGCGTGCTTCTCGGTGCGAAATCCGTACGCCATTTTGGAGCTCAATTTCGCC
>JADLFU010000227.1 GCA_020849655.1 Polyangiaceae bacterium
ATGGATTTCGGGATCACGAGGAGCGAGTGTCGGAGTCCGAAGCGGAATTCGAGCCGATTTGGGCTGAAACCGCGCGCAGGCGTGGCCGTGCCACGTCGAGCACGGTTTCACCCAAGGCGGCCGAAGGGCGCGAGGAATCAGGCGCTCGCGACGAAGGGATCCCGAAATCCATGCTGAGCGCTACCGCGAGGCAGGGGGGGCGTACGCGCCTTCTCGCCACACGAGCGCGGGATCGCCGAGGCGCGCCTGCACGAGCGCGCGCCGCGGGCGGAAGCCGTCCGACATCGGCAGCTCGGAGAGGACGTGCAGTTCGCGCGGGCGCGCGTGGGGCGGCAGCGCGCTGACAGCGTCTCCGAGCCGCGCCGCGGTGGGCGCCGTCGCCGAGGCGACGACCGCGACGATGTCGCCGCGCCGTCCCCAGACGCACGCGCCCTCGACCTCGCTCATCCCGTAGAGCGCGTCCTCGACGGCACGGCCCGACACCGGGCCGTCGGACGTCTCGATGAACCCCGCCAGCGCGTCGACGTACCAGTGGTCGCCGTCCTCGTCCTCGACGAGCACGTCGCCCGTGACGAGCCAGTGATCGCTGCGGCGGAACGCGCCCTCGACGAGCCCGGCGACCCCCGGGCCGAGATCGTCGTCGCGCAGCTCGACCGCGAGCAGGCCCGGCTCGCCGCGTGGGCAGCGCGAGAGGAAGCCACGCTCGTCGCGCCGCGGCTCGCCCGTCGCGCGATCGACGCGCACGAGCGCGGTCGGCGCGCTGCCGGGCAGCGGCCTGCCGAGCGCGCCAGGCTTCTCGCCCGACGCGTTCGCGAGGATCGCGCGGTGGGTGGTGCCCGCGTAGAACTCCATCACGCCGACGCCGAACCTCGCGCGCAGCTTCTCGACGAGATCGCGCCGCGCGCCGCTGCCCGCGAACAGGCGCACGGGCAGGCTGTGGTCGCCGCGGCCCGGACGCTCGAAGAGCAGGCCGCGCAGCATCTCGCCCGCGTAGAACACGATCTGCGCTCCCGCGCGGCGCACGTCGACGGTGAAGGTCGCGGGGTCGAAGCGCTCCGCGAGCGCGAGGCGCGCGCCGCCGACCAGCGCCGCGCCGACGCTGACGACGACGCCCGTCGGGTGGTGCAGCGGCACGCTGCAGTACGCCGTCTCGCCGGGCTTCAGCGTGCAGGCCGCCGCGGCGCCGAGCGCCGAGAGCGCCCAGCGGTGGTTCGTCACCGGCGCCGCGCGCAGCCTCCCCGACTCGCTCGGGCGCAGCAGGATCATCGCGAGATCGCGCGCGAGCCCCGCGTCGAGCGTGACCGACGCGGGCAGCACGACGGCGGCGGGATCGATGGCCTCGAGATCGATCTGGCGCGGCCCGAGCGCCCGCGTGGCCCCGCCGCCGCCGAGCACGAGCACGTCGCGCGAGAGCGCGTTCACGACCGCCTCCGCGTGATCGGGATCGGACGCGCACGCGTCGACGGGCACGCGCGCGAGCACCTCGCGGAGCTCCTCGGGGGCCGCGTCCGGCGGCGCGATGACGGGGATGGCGCCCAGCCGTCCGAGCGCGGTCGTCATCGACAGGAAGCTCGGTCGCGAGCCCATCACGACGAGCACCCGGTGCCCGGGGCGAACGCCAGAGACCCACAAACCTCGCGCGACGTTGCCGACGCGTCGATCGGCGTCGCGGTAGGAAAACGCGCGGCCGCGGTACAGGAAGAACGTCTCGCCTGGCGATCTGCGCGCCTGGTCCGCGAGCGCGCGCGACGGGCTCACGCGGTCGAGCGGCCCGAGCTCCGCGAGGCGCCGCAGCCGAGGCTCCTGGTAGCGGACCGCGTCGGCCGCGTCGGACGCGGAGGACGCGAGGTTGCCCAGCTTCTGCCACGCCGTCCGCGCGGCCTCGCCGAGGGTGTCGACGAACAGCTCCACCTCGACGTCGAGCCCCTCGGCCGCCTCGTCCACCTCGTCGAGATCATCCCGCCGCGGAGCCTCCTCGGGCGCGAGCGCGGCCGGTCGCGGGCCGAGGCCCTCGTGGAACCGGATCCAGTCCGCGACGGCGGGCCACGTCGTCTGCATCGCGCGGCTGCCGACGACGAGGCCGAAATGCCCCGCGGGGATGTCGACGAAGGACACGTCCGCGTTGGGCGCTGCCTGGGCGATCGCGCGCACGGGCGCGGGGCGCGCGATCTCGTCGCTCGTGCCGACGAACGCGAGGATGGGGCAGGTGAGGTCGGCCAGCGTCACCGTGTGCGCGTCGATGACGAAGCCGCCGCTCAGCATGCGGTTGTGCACGACGAACTCGTCCACGAACGTGCGCAGCGCCGGGCCGGGCCACGCGACGAACCCGGCGCCGTTGAGGAACCGCCTGCGCGCCTCTCCGCGCACGAGCGCGCCGCGGTCGTGCAGCTTCGAGACAAACTCTACGCGCTGCTGGAGCTCCTTGCGGGGCGAGAGCAGCTTGAAGCCCGTCGACGAGAGCACGCCGGGGAGGCCCTCGATCCTGTCGATCGCGCGCAGCACCGTGGGCTCGATCGCCTGGATGAGCGCGCCCGCCACGTCGGCGCGCAGCGCGGGCACGTTGCGGTGGATGTCGACGGGGCTGCCGAACGTGATCACCGACGCGACGCCGGCCGTGCGGCGGAACGCGGCCGCCTGGTAGCAGAACATCCCGCCCTGCGAGTAGCCGCAGACGTGCACGTCGCGCCCCGACAGCTCGCGCACGCGCTCGATCGCGCTGCTGACCGCCTTGACGTGGTCGTCGAGCGTCCGGCGCATCCCGCCCCGCTCGCGCTCGGGCGCGCCGAAGTCGAGGACGTAGGGGCAGATGCCGCGCGCGCCGAGGGCCGACACCGCCGAGATGTCCTCGTCCATGTCGTAGACCTCGCTCGTGATCATCAGCGGGGGGACGAGCAACGCGACGGGCCCGCCGTCCGCGTCGGTCGTCGCGTAGCGCCGCAGCCTGTGGTGCTCGCCCTCGTCGACCAGCTCGTAAGGGGCACCGTACGGGTCTGCCAGCCGGCCGAGCCGGGCGAGCTCGAGGGCGTTGCGGACGGAGGCCCGGGTGCGCCGCCGGAGCCGAGCGAGGACGCGCTTCATCACGCGGCGACCGTACGGAGCCGGGCTCGACGAGAGAAGCGGTTTGTTGCTTCAGCCGCCGGAGCCCGCGTCGCCGGAGGCGCCGCTCGCGCCCGCCGCGCTCGCGCCGGAGCTCCCGCTCGCGCCTGCTGCGCCGCTCGTGCCTGCCGATCCGCTCGTGCCTGCCGATGCGCCGCTCGCGCCCGCAGTCCCGCTCGCGCCCGCCGTCCCGCTCGCGCCCGCAGTCCCGCTCGCGCCGGTGGTCCCGCTCGCACCTGACGTGCCGGCCGCAGCCCCGCCACCCGCGCCGCTCGTGCCTGCGGTCGAGTTGCCACCGCCGGCCCCCGCGCCCGCAGCGTTGGCCCCCGCGGCGCCGCCGGCTCCGCCCGCGCCCGGGACGTCGATGAGCGGCGTCACGCCCTCGGGCGGCGTGTACGGCAACGTGCCGCCGCCGCAGACGTTGCGAATGTTCGCGCACCCGCGCGCCGCGTTCGTCCCTGTGTCGAAGCTGTCGCCGAGACCCCAGCCGTCCGGCAGGCTCTCGAGCTTCGCGCAGGGGGACAGCTCGAGCAGGAGGCCCACGTCGCCGGGCGCGCCGATGCACGTGACGTTGACGCCCTTGTCCTTGCACGTCTCCTCGGGGATGCGCTCGCAGTACTGCATCTGCACCTCCCGCCTGCGCCCGCACGCCTCGCCCCCTGGATCGAGCACGTACGCCTGCGCGCTCTCGTAGCACTTGCGCTGGCCCACCCCGAGATCCTCGTCGCACGCGGTGGGAGCGGAGAGCGCGAGGGGCAAGAGCAGGGCTAGGCGCAGGCGTCGCATGGATGCGCCGACCTTAGCTCGCGCAGCCCGCGAATCCAAAATCGCGCGGCGCGATGTGGTACGCGCGCCGGATGCCGCTCGTCTGCCGAACGTGGGCTCGCGATGACACGACCCCCGTGCGCGCGTACGCGGCGCTCCGGGCGCGGGCGCCTGGCCCGACGTTCCTGCTCGAGAGCGCGGTCGCGGGGGAGCGCTGGGGGCGGTACTCGATCCTCGGCTGCCGGCCGCGCGTGACGTCGAGGCTCGGGCTCGACGCGGGCGCGCTCGCCGGTATCTCCCCGCCTGCGGCGGACATCGGCGCGTCGCTCGCGGCCCGCTTCGCGACCGCGAACGTCGGGCTCATCCCCTACGACGTGGTGCACGCGCTCCATCCGGTGCCGGGGTTCGGAGACGACGCGCTGCAGGGCACGCTGCTCGGCGGGTGCTCGGTGCTCGTGTTCGATCACCTCGCGCACGTCGTGCACGCGGCGGCGCACGACGAGGCGACGCTCGAGCTGCTCGACGAGGCGCTCGCCGCGGGCGCGCCGCTCGCCCGGCTCCCGGTGCCCGATCCCGCGCGCCTGCCGGCGGGGGTGGAGGTGTCGATGGACGACGCCGCCTACGAGGCCGCGGTGCGCCGCGCGCAGGCGTACATCGCCGCGGGCGACGCGTTCCAGATCGTGCCCGCGCGCACGTTCTCGGTCGACGTCGGCGGCAGGGATCCGCTCGACGTCTACCGGGCGATGCGACTGCTCTCGCCCGCGCCGTACATGTACCTGCTCGAGCTCGGTGAGCTCGCGGTCGCGGGCGCGTCGCCGGAGACGCTCGTGCGCAAGGAGGGCGGCGTCATCACGCTCCGCCCCATCGCGGGCACGCGGCGCCGCGGCGCGACCGCCCGAGAGGACGAGGCCCTCGCCGCGGAGCTGCTCGCCGATCCGAAGGAGCGCGCCGAGCACGTGATGCTGATCGATCTCGCCCGCAACGACGTCGGGCGGGTCGCCCTTGCGGGCTCGGTCGCGCTGTCGCGACGCATGGAGATCGAGCGCTTCTCGCACGTGATGCACATCGTGAGCGAGGTCGAGGGGCGCGCCCGCGCGGGCGTCGGCGCGGCGGAGATCGTCGCCGCGGCGTTCCCCGCTGGCACGCTGACCGGCGCGCCGAAGGTGCGCGCGATGCAGATCATCCGCGAGCTCGAGGGGCGCCCGCGCGGCGTCTACGGAGGCGCCGTAGGCTACGTCACCGCCGACGGAGATCTCGACCTGGCCATCGCCATCCGCACGGTGGTCTTCCGCAGAGGGCGCGCGGAGGTGACCGCAGGCGCGGGCGTCGTCGAGGCCAGCGTGCCGCGCCTCGAGGCCGAGGAGACCCGCGCGAAGGCTCGGGCCGCGCTCGCCGCGCTCGCGTGACTCGCTGGCGCTGGGCCCGCGCGCGCGGGTACGATCCCGCGCATGGCAAGAGAGTCGCTCGCCCCGGCCGAGCTCGACGCCGTCCAGGTGCTCGACGACATGGTGCGGCGGGCGATGCAGGCCGGCGCGAGCGACGTGCACGTCGAGCCGAAGCGCGACTTCGTGCAGGTGCGCTTCCGCATCGACGGCGCGATGGTCGAGCAGAGGTCCATCCCGTGGGAGGTCGCCCCGCAGCTCGTCTCGCGCGTGAAGGTGCTCGCGCGCATGGACATCACCGAGCGCCGGCTGCCGCAGGACGGCCAGTTCACGCTCGAGGCGGGGTTCCCCGCGCGGGTGCACCTGCGCGCGTCGACCTTCCCTTGCTCGCAGGGCGAGAAGCTCGTCCTGCGCATCCTGCACGGCCAGAACCTCATCTCCTTCGACAAGCTCGGGATGGATCTCCGCACGATGCAGCGCGTGCGCGACATCGCGCTCCGACCCCAGGGGTTCTTGATCACGTGCGGCCCCACGGGCTCGGGCAAGACGTCGACGCTGTACGCGTTCCTGCAGCTCATCGACACGGCCCGCGTCAACGTCGTGACGCTCGAGGATCCGATCGAGATCGAGCTGTTCACGATCACGCAGGGGCAGGCGAACGTCCGCACCGGCTTCACGTTCGCGGCCGGCCTGCGCGCGATCCTCCGGCAGGATCCTGACGTCATCCTGGTCGGCGAGATGCGCGACGCCGAGACGGCCGGCATCGCGCTGCAGGCCGCGCTCACCGGGCACATGGTGATGTCGACGCTGCACACCTCCGATCCGGTCGAGACGATCGTGCGCCTCGTCGATCTCGGCATCGAGCCGTGGATCATCGCGAACGCGCTGAACGCCGTCCTCGCGCAGCGGCTCGTCCGCGTCGTGTGCCCGAGCTGCCGCGAGCAGGTGAGGCTCGAGGACGATCTGTGGGACGGCGACGAGGTGCTCTTGCCGTCGGGCTCGCTCGTCGTGCGCCCGCGCGGGTGCGACGCGTGCCACAAGACGGGCTACCGGGGGCGCACGGGCGTGTTCGAGTTCCTCGAGATGGACGACGACGTGCGCGAGCTCATCAAGCGCAAGGCCGCGCCGCCCGAGTACAAGGAGATTTTGCGCAAGCGGCGCATCCCGTCGCTGCGCCGCGTCGGCTTCGAGAAGGTGCAGGCCGGCGTGACGACCGTCGACGAGGTGATCCGAGTGACCACGTGAGCCAGATCACCCTGCACGGCGTCGTCCGCGGGGTCACCTTCGAGCGCGACGAGACGGGGTTCCGCGTGGTGCGGATCGAGGTCGAGGGCGGCGCCGTCGAGCTCGTCGTAGGGGTGATGCCGCGCGTGGCGCGAGGCGGCGAGGTGCGCGTGGTGGGCAGGCGCGTCGTCGACGCGAGGTATGGCCCGCAGATCGCCGCCGAGAGCGTGACGTCCGTCGAGCCCCAGGGCCGGGAGGGCCTCGAGAAGCTGCTCGGCTCGGGCCTCATGAAGGGCATCGGGCCGCGGCTCGCGGCGCGCGTCGTCGAGCACTTCGGCGACGAGACGATGCGCGTGCTCGACCAGGATCCGTCCCGCCTCGTCGAGGTGCGCGGCGTCTCCGCGAGGGTCGCGGAGGTCGCGGCGGCGGCGTGGGGAGAGACGCGCGCGTCGGCGGCGCACCTCGCGCACCTGATGGGGCTCGGGCTGCCGAGGTGGCTCGCGTTCCGGGTGATCAAGCGGTTCGGGGCCGCGACGCTCCAGGTCGTCGAGCGTGAGCCGTACCGCCTCGCGCACGAGGTGCCGGGGATAGGCTTCCTCACGGCAGACCGCCTCGCGCGCCGCGCGGGTATCCCTCCCACCGCCGAGCCCCGCCTCGACGCTGGCGTCGTCCACGCGCTCGGCGAGGCGACCGAGCGAGGGCACACCGTCATCGACCGCGCGACCGTCGAGGCGCGCGCGGCCGAGGTGCTCGAGGTCGATCCCTCGCTCCTCCGCGCGGCCGTCGGTCGCTGCGTCGCGCGGGGCTGGATCGTGGAGCTCGAGGGCGGCGCCGTGTCGCCCCGCGCGCTCGCGGACGCGGAGTCCCGCGTCGCTGTGCGGATCGCCGCGCTCCTCTCGGCGACAACAACACAGCTCACACGCGCAGAAGAGGCGCTCGCGCTCGTCGAGCAGCGCACGGGGCTGTCGCTCGCGCCCGAGCAGCGCGCCGCCGTCGTGGCGGCGACCCGGGAGCGCGTGCTCGTCGTCACCGGCGGGCCGGGGGTCGGCAAGACGACGATCGTCCGCACGATCGTCGCGCTGTTCGAGGCGGCGCGCCTCTCGGTGCGGCTGGCCGCGCCGACCGGGCGCGCGGCGAAGCGCCTCTCCGAGGCGACGTCGAGGCCCGCCCAGACGCTTCATCGCCTGCTCGAGGTGGACCCGAAGAGCGGCGGGTTCCTGCGCGGACCGGGGGCGCCGCTCGCGGGCGACGTCTTCATCGTCGACGAGGCGTCGATGATCGACGCGCAGCTCGCGGCGTCGCTGCTCGAGGCGATCCCCGACGGCAGCAGGCTCGTGCTGGTGGGCGACGTCGACCAGCTGCCGAGCGTCGGGCCGGGCGCGGTGCTGCGCGATCTGCTCGACCGCGCGCCGACAGCGCGCCTCTCGACGATCTTCCGGCAGGCGGCGGGCAGCCAGATCGTCGAGAGCGCGCACCTCATCCGCGAGGGGCGCCGGCCGGTCTCGTCGCGCGACGCGCGAGGGGACTTCTTCATCGTCGAGCGCGACGACGCCGAGGCCGCGCAGAGGACCATCGTGCACCTCGTGACGAGCCGGCTGCCGGCGGCGTTCGGCCTCGATCCCGTGCGCGACATCCAGGTGCTCGCGCCGATGAAGAAGGGCGAGTGCGGCACGGTCGCGCTCAACGCCGCGCTGCGCCGCGCGCTCAACCCGCAGCCCGAGGGCGCCGACCCGGACGAGCGGGCGCCCGGCGACAAGGTGATGCAGCTCCGCAACGACTACGACCTCGAGGTGTACAACGGCGATCTCGGCGTCGTCGTCGGCCGCGACGCCGACGGGGCGCTCACCGTCCGCGTGGACGATCGACTGGTGACCTTCGCGCGGGAGGCCGAGGCGTCGCTCGCGCTCGCGTACGCCGTCAGCATCCACAAGAGCCAGGGCAGCGAGTACCCCGCGGTCGTGATCCCGTGGCTGCGCTCGCACTGGGTGATGCTGTCACGCAACCTGCTCTACACCGCGGTGACGCGCGGCAAGCGCGTGGTGGTGGTGGTCGGCGACCCTGTCGCCATCGACGTCGCGCTCTCGGAGATCCGCGCCGAGGAGCGCCACACGCGCCTGCCCGCGCTGCTCGACGCCGCGCTCAGAACTTCCCGGTGACGGAGAGAAACGTCAGCTTTTCGTTGGTCTCGCGCAGGCGACCGGTGAGCATCCGCACGATGTTCCAGAGCACCTCGTAGGCGAGATCCTTGTGCATGAAGAGCAGATCCTCGAAGGCGTCCTTCGAGATCGCGAGCAGCTTGCACTTCTCGTGGACGCGCGCGTCGGCGCTGCGGGGCGACTCGTCGATCAGCGACATCTCGCCGAACGCCGAGCCGGGCCCGAGGATGGCGAGCGCCTCCTCGCCCATGCCCGGCACCTCGCGGCTGATGCGGATGCGGCCCTCGAGGATGAGGTACAGCTTGTCGCCCGCGTCGCCGTGCTCGAAGACCTTGGCGCCCGAGGTGTGCGTCTCCTCGACGGCGACCTCGGCGATCAGCGCGAGCGCGTCGGGGGTGAGGCCCTTGAAGAGGGCGACCTTCCCGAGCTGCTCCATGCGGTCCGTCGACACGCGCGCCACCGTAGCAAAGCCGCGTCGTCGCCGGTAGAACCCCGCGAGACATGCCGCCCGCTCGGGCGATGTACTAGCGTGCGCGCCCATGACGGATCCGGAGATCTCGCGCCTCATCGACCTCGCCAGCGACGTGGTCGCGCGCGCGCGGCGCGGGGGCGCCGACGTGGCCGAGGCGATCGCCCGGGCGGGCTCGGAGCTCTCGGTCAAGGTGCGCATGGGCGAGCCGGAGCTCGTCGAGGAGGCCTCGCACCGCGCGCTCGGGATGCGGGTGATGAAGGGCAACCGGGTCGCCTTGACGTCGACGAGCGATCTGTCCGCCGCGGGGATCGCGCGCTTCGTCTCGGACGCGCTCGAGCTCGCGGAGCTGTCGAGCGAGGATCCGTTCGCGGGGCCCGCCGATCCGGCGCTCCTGTCGTCGCCGCCGTACCCCGAGCTCGAGATGGCCGACGCGAGCGGTGACGTCGTCGACGGCGCGCGCGCCCGTGAGCTGGCGACGCGCGGGGAGGACGCCGCGCGGGCGCACGATCCGCGCATCACCAACAGCGAGGGCAGCACGTTCTCGCGCACGAGCGGCGGGTTCGGGATGGCGCTGTCGTCCGGGTTCACCGGCGGCTACCGCGGCAGCTACCACTCGCTGTACGTCGTGCCCGTCGCCGAGGACGAGGGCGGCAAGAAGCGACGCGGGTACCACTGGAGCGCGAAGCGCCACCTCGCCGAGCTCGACGCGCCCGAGGACGTGGGCCGCGAGGCCGCTCGCCGCACGCTGCGCAAGCTCGGCGCGCGCAAGGTGCCGTCGTGCGAGGCGCCCGTCGTGTTCGATCCCGACGCCGCGCGCTCGATGCTCGGCGCGTTCGCGGGGCTCGTGATGGGCGGCGCGGTCTACCGGAAATCCACCTACCTCGCGTCGCGCGAGGGCACCGTCGTCGCGAGCCCGCTCGTCACCATCGTGGACGATCCGCTCATCCCCCGCGCGCCGGGCTCGCGGCCGTTCGACGGCGAGGGGCTGGCGGCTCGTCGAAACGTCGTCGTGGAGGCGGGCGTGCTCGAGACCTTCCTCTGCGACAGCTACAGCGCGCGCAAGCTCGGCCGCGCGCCCTCCGGCACGGCGTCGCGCGGAGGCTCGGGCGGGGTGGGGGAGGGCACGAGCAATTTCATCCTGCGGCCCGGCGCCACGAAGGCGGAGGAGATCGTCCGCGCGACGAAGCGCGGCCTGTACGTCACCGAGATGATGGGGTTCGGCTTCAACGCCGTCACGGGCGACTTCAGCCGCGGCGCGGCCGGGTTCTGGATCGAGGACGGCGAGCTCGCGTTCCCGGTGGGCGAGATCACGATCTCGCTCGGGTTCGACGAGCTGTGGAAGCGGGTCGACGCCGTCGGGGACGATCTCGACCTGCGCACGGCCACCGCGGCGCCGACGTTCCGCGTGTCGTCGATGACGATCGCGGGCGCATGAGCGCTCGCGCCGCGCTCGCGGTGGTGACCCTCGGCGCGTGCGGCGCGGTCGCTCCGTCCGCCCCCGCGCCACCCACGTCGGCGTCGGCGACGGTCGACGTGGCGCCCGCGCCGATGATGCCCTCCGCCGCGTCGGCCACGCCTGCCGTGTCGAGCGGCGAGGCCGCCGAGGCAGCTCCACGCCAGCCCGTGAGCGCGGCGCCGAGCTCGTCGGTGCCCCCTCCCGCGGGCCCGCCAGCCCGCACGCTCAGGTACCAGGAGCTGTTCACCGGCATGCTGCCGTACCCCGGAAGGCTGCACGTGTGGCAGCTCGAGCTCCACCCCGCGGGGCGCTTCGTGCTGCACACCGAGGACGTGGCGATGACCCAGGGCAGCCTCATCGAGGGCCGCGCCAGGAGGCCCGTGCGGCGCGAGACGCTCGTCCATCGATCCTTCTCGGGGACCTGGGGAGAGGCCGCGCGAGGCGCGGTCGAGCTGCGGTTCGAGGGGGAGGAGCGCCCGCCCATCCGGTGCGCGTGGGCGCGGGTCAAGACGCTCTCCGCGGGCGCCCTCATGCGGCCCGTCGGGGACGCCCAGGGTCGCTGGGTCCCGGCGACGCGCACCTCGGTGGAGGCGCTCGGGTGCGACCGCTCCTGGCTCGCGCCCGAGGCCACCTGGTCGATCGAGCCCCAGCCCGTTCGCCTGCTCTTCGCCCCGTATCCAGGCCTGGAGTACGCGCACGACAACGACGACATGGTGCTGCAGCAGGGGGGCGTGCGGCGCTCGCCGCCCGATCCATGACCTAATATTCTCAACATGACCCGCAATTACGGCGCGCACGGCGTTGGCGGGCCGACGGCAGGCGCGGCGTCGACCGAGGCGTCGAGCCCCCGTGACACAGACCACCCGGCGCGCGCCTTCACGGCGGGCAAGCGGCTCGCGACGGCGCCGTCGGGCGTGACCAGCTCGAGCGCCTCGCCCTCGTTGGACAGGCCGTTCTTCCCGAGTGACGCGACGACCAGCAGCCGGCAACTCGTCGAAGGGGGCGGCTCGCTCGCGACGAACCTCGGCGTCACGAGGAGCGCCCGCGCGCCCGGCGCGAGCACCGCGCTCGGCAGCGTCGACGCGCCCACCTCGTCGCGCAGTCCCCAGCCCGTGAGATCGAGCGGCAGCGCGCCGTCGTTCGCGATCTCGACCCACTCCGCGTCGGGCTCGGGACCGAGCGGATCCGCGAGCGCCTCGGTCAGCACCCCTCGCGCGCGCGGCGGCGTCGTGCGCAGCGTCAGCTCGGCGCGGACGGGCGCCCCGCTCGGAGGCAGCCAGACCGCGCGCACGCCCATCGTGGAGCTCGGCGCGAGGCCGCGCAGGGTCGCGGGCAGGGTGCGGATGGAGACGCGGAGCCTCGCGTCGTCGGCGTCGAGCCACAACAGCGACGGCGTCGTCGCGTCGTGCACCACCAGCCGGTCGTCCTCTATCTCGACGCACGCGTCCCCGAGCGCGACCCGCGGGGGGGCGCACCGCCGGGACGACGACGCGCGGGGCTCCTCCGGCGGCGAGGGCGGGACGAGCGCGACCAGCGCGCCGTCGGAGCGCGCGAGCGCCGAGGGCAGCGGGCGCGACACCGTGAAGCAGCGATCGTCCTCGACGCCGCGTGCTCCTGGCGTGACGCGGGAGGGCGCGGCGCCGACCGCGATGAGCGCGTCCTCGGGCGCGTCGACGCACGCGACGACGTCGTCCGGTCCCGCGAGCGCGATCACGGCCTCGGGCGGCCCCGAGACGACGTCCAGCGTGGCGCGCGCGCGCGGGGCGCCGACCGCGAGCGTGTGGCGCTCCTCGGTGAGCGGGGCCCGAGGGCGGACGACGAGCCCGGCCTCGACGCGCTCGACGTCGATGGGCAGGCTGCGGGAGCGCACGCTCGTCGGCAGGCTCCCGCTCGCGAGCGCGGAGAGGGCGGCGTCGGAGACCTCCCCGCGCACGAGCGCGACCGTCGCGGGATCGATCTCGCCGCGCACCAGGAGCTGCGACGTCGGGACAGGGTGCCCGAGGAGCAGCGGGACCGCCTCGACCACGACCAGCGGCGCGGGGGGCGGGCGAGGATCGGGATCGCCGCCGCACGAGGGGAGCACGGTCGAGCCGAGGAGAGCGAGCGAGGCGAGCCGCATGCACCCCTATCGACCGCGGGCGCCGACGCTTGCGGGAAATCTCTCCTCATCGCTCCGTAGATCCATCCGAGATGACCAAGGCACCCCGAGCGATCCTGGCGGCGATCTCCCTGTTGCTCGCGACCGGCGCCGCGCCGGCGGCCAGCGGGCCGCTCTTCCCGAAGGCGTCGAGCGCCTCCGCCGGCGGCGCGGGGGTCCTCGCGTACGAAGGCTTCGTCTCCAAGCGCACCAGCTCCCGCGGCACGGAGACGCAGCTCGCGACGTGCACCGCGTCCGTGATCGATCTCCCCGGCCGCGGCCCGAAGCTCGTGACGGCCGGGCACTGCGAGGGCACCCAGCCCGTCTTCTTCGACGAGCGCGGCAAGATGAAGCCCACCGTGCGCCGCGACCTCGCGGGCGGCCCCGACGTCGCGGTCTTCGATCTGGTGGGCAAGTCGCCGTGGAAGCCGTTCGCCGTTCGCGACAGCGCCACGCTTCGGCAGGGCGAGACGCTGTGCGCGTTCCGCACGACGCGCGCGCTCTTCGGCGTGTCGCGTGAGCGCGTGTGCGGCGCCTTCGTGGGGCGCACGACGCGCCTCGACTTCAGCGGCCGCCCGCGACTCGTCGTGAACCACCCCTACGTGAAGGGCACGAGCGGCAGCCCGCTCTTCGACTCGGCGGGGCGCGTCGTCGGCGTCGTCGTGGCGACCACCAGCAACGAGGGCTTCGCCGAGCCGATCGAGCAGGCCACCCGCGTCGCGCTCGCCGCGCCGAGGAGCACGGGCGCCAACCCCACGCCCGCGCAGCCGGCCGACGACGGGGGCCTGTTCGGGGAGCTCTTCCCGCGCGCGGGCTCGATCTGCCTGTTCGACACCTGCTTCCGCTGGGAGATCTAGCGCCGAGCCTCACCGCGAGGACGACGCCGCG
This sequence comes from Polyangiaceae bacterium, assembly GCA_020849655.1. Taxonomy (GTDB): domain Bacteria; phylum Myxococcota_A; class Polyangia; order Polyangiales; family Polyangiaceae; genus JADLFU01. The sequence goes on from JADLFU010000227.1 coordinate 13,577, forward strand.
GGAGGGGCGCACGACTCCTGGCTCCCGTCGGGCTTGCCGTCGCCGTCGGCGTCGTGGTGCACCGTCGTGCAGCCGCGCTTCGGGAGCCACGTCCAGACCTGATCGACCTTGCCGTCGCCGTTCAGGTCCCAGAAATGCTGGATCTCGTCGCCCGTCGGCCCGGAGACGTGGTGCTCCCAGTGATCGATCTTGCCGTCGCCGTTCGTGTCGCTGACGCGCTGCCGGAGGCGCCCGCCCTCGAAGCGCAGGACCTCCTCGATGCCGCTCGCGCCGTGCCGCTCCTGGCGGCGCAGGCCGCCCGTCGGGTCGAAGTACACGTAGAGGTCGGGCTTGCCGTCGCCGTCGACGTCGATCCCGCGGCACAGCTCGCGACCCTCCACCGCGGCCCGGGCGTCGCCGCGCGGCGCGCCGTCGGCGGGGCAGGGCTCGTGCGCGACGGGGAGGGGGCGCCCCTGCTCCGGGTCCATCCCCCGTCGGGTCAGGGTCGTGCCGGCTGTGGTGCCCATCACGGGCGCCGTCCCGAACCCCGCCTGCATCCCGCAGCCCGCGCCCCCGAGCGCGAGCGCGAGCGCCATCGTCCAGCCGCGCGCCGCCATCTCGCGTCACCCTAGCCGCAGATCCCACGCGGGCCCAGGCGAAGCGAGCCGACGACGGCGCGATCCCGCGCGCCGATCGCGGGTCGACAAAGCTCCGCGAGGCTGGCGGGTACGTGCTATGCCCCCGCGCCTCTCGTCCCCATGGAAGCCTTTCGCAGCCAGGGCCTGAAGACGGCCGTCTACGGCACGGTCGTCTTGGCGGTCGCAGTCGTCTTCGTCATCCAGTTCAACCCGGCGCAGCAGAAGGGCGGCGCGTCGCTGAAGAACGAGTGCGCGGCGCAGGTGCGCGGCCGGTGCGTCTCGGGGCGAGATTTTCGCACCACGCTCAGCATCGTCGTCGGCGGCCGCGACGAGGCGTGGGTCAAGCAGTCGGGCGTCCGGCAGAAGGTGCTCGACGGCCTCGTCGAGCGCGAGCTGCTCGTGATGGACGCGGGCCGCCTCGGGCTGCGCATCTCGGACGACGAGCTCTCGGCGGAGCTGCGCTCGGGCGCCGTGCTCTTCTCGCTCCCCGCGGCCGAGCTGTACGACGGCGCGCAGACGGCCATCACGATGCCGACGAAGGTCGACGGCAAGTTCGACGAGAAGACCTACAACAAATCGCTCCGCAGCTACGTCGGCCGCAGCCAGCAGGAGTTCCGCGAGATGCAGGAGCTCGAGCACGTCGCGGCGAGGATGCGCGACGTCGTGCGCGCGCGCGTGCGCGTCGGCGAGGGCGAGCTCTTCGACGTCTACGCGTCCCAGAAGACGACGGCGTCGTTCCGCTACGTGAAGCTCTCGCGCGGCTTCTTCACCCGGCGCGTGGACGTCGGCAAGGCCGCCATCGCCGCGTACCAGACCGACCACAAGGCCGAGCTCGACGCCGCGTGGGAGTCCAGAAAGTCTCAGTATCTCCCCGAGTGCCGCCGCGCGCGCCACATCCTCGTGAAGGTCGACCACACGGCGAAGGACGAGGAGCGCGCCCTCGCCCGCAAGAAGATCGAGGACGCCCGCGCCCGCGTGACGAAGAAGAGCGAGCCGTTCGAGGCGGTCGCCCGGGAGGTGAGCGACGACACCTCGGCGTGGGAGGGCGGCGACCTCGGCTGCTTCCAGAAGGGCCGCATGGTCAAGCCGTTCGAGGACGCCGTGTTCGCGATGAAGCCCGGCGACGTCTCGGATGTCATCGAGACGGAGTACGGGTTCCACGTCATCAAGCTCGAGGCCATCCGCGCCGGCGCCGACGCGGAGGCCGACGGCCGCGCGCAGCTCGCGAAGGAGCGCATCCGCGCGGCCGAGGTCGAGGCGAAGACGTCGGAGCTCGGCAAGGCGCTGCTCGAGCAGGCCGCCGCGGGCAAGCCGCTCGACGAGGCGCTCGCGTCGCTGCTCGCGCCGTTCGATCAGCGCCCGGGGGCCGACGAGAAGAAGAAGGACGCCAAGGAGGCCGACAAGCCCGCGCCGCGCCCGGAGCCCGATCGGCCGGTCGTGGAGACGGCGCGCGACGCGACCGCGACCAAGCCCCCGGCGGGCCTCTCGCCGGACGACGCCGCGGCGCTCTTCGCGCTCGAGAAGCCGGGCGCGGTGCCGCCGTCGATCCTGCGCGGCGATGACGGCTACGTGGTGGCGCAGCTCATCGAGAAGAAGGCGGCGACGCGCGACGAGTTCCTGAAGGAGCGCGACAAGGATCCGCTCCTGCGGCAGATGCAGGCCGCGAAGCGTCGCGACGCCCTGCTCGCGTACGTCCATCGCCTGCGAGACGCGGCGAAGGCCGAGACGAAGATCAACCACGCGTACCTGGAGTCCGGGAAGGCCCCTGGCGAAGATGGCGAGTGAGCGTCGCGGCGCGCGGGCGCGGCGGGTGCCGAGGGTGCCCCACACGCGCGCGGCGTCGGCGGGGGGGCTGCCCGTCATCACCGTCCCGCGTCGGTCGCACCAGCGCGTCGCGGTCGCGCTGTTCGTGCGCATCGGCTCGCGGTTCGAGCGCGAGCCCGAGAACGGCATCTCGCATTTCCTGGAGCACATGCTCTACCGGGGCACGCGCACGCTGCCGACCGCGCACGCGCAGGCCAACGCGTTCGAGTCGCTCGGCAGCTCGCTCTACGCGGCCACGGCGACCGATCACGGCGTCCTGTCGCTGTCGCTGCCGCCCGAGAACCTCGAGCCCGCGCTCCGGCTGCTCGCCGAGGTGGTGCTCACCCCGCGCTTCACGTGCATCGAGGTCGAGCGCCGCATCGTGCACGAGGAGATCCTGGAGAGCCTCGACGACGACGGCCGCAACATCAACGCCGACGATCTGCTGCGCGGGATGATGTTCGAGGGGCACGGCCTCGGGTACCCGATCACCGGCACGCCAGCGCACCTCGCGACGTTCACGGAGGCCGACCTCGCGCGCCACCACGCCGCGGCGTACGTCGTGTCGAACTGTGCGCTCGCGGTCGCGGGGCGCTTCGACGAGGGCCGCGTCCGCGGGTGGATCGACGACGCCTTCGCCCCGCTGCCGAGGGGCGCCCGCGCGGTCGTCGCGCCGCCGCCGCCGCTCGTCGCCCCGCGCGCGCGGTACGTCTCGAGCGACGGCAGCCAGACGGACGTGCGCGTCGGGTTCCGCGCGCCGAGCGAGCAGGACCCGAGAGAGCCCGCGGCGGAGATGCTCCTGCGCGTGATCGACGACGGCATGTCGACCCGCCTGTACGAGCGCATCTGCGACGAGCGCGGCCTCTGCTACGACGTGTCCGCGTCCTACGAGACGTTCGAGGACTCCGGCGTGTTCGATTTCGGCGCCGAGACCCAGCACGCGCGCGCGCCCGAGGTGACCCGCGAGCTGCTCGCGCTCTGCCGCGATCTCGCCGACCACGGCCCGACCGAGGCCGAGCTCGAGAAGGCGCGCGCGCGCACCGCCTGGCAGACCCGCGCGATGCTCGACGACGCCGACGATCTCGCGGGCTTCTTCGGCCTCGCCGAGGTGGCGCGCGTGACGGCCAGCCCCGAGGCGCGCGCCGAGGAGCTGCTCTCGGTCTCCCGCGAGCAGGTGCGCGACACGGCCGCGACGCTCTTCCGCCCCGACAACCTGACCGCGGTCGCCGTCGGCGTGCTCGGCGCGAAGGCGGAGCGTGAGCTCGAGCGCGCGGTGTCGACCTACGGCAGATGACCCGGTTTCGCTTGACTTCGAGACCGTTTGGCCGATAAGGCCCTCGCGCTTTGACCCGCCAAGCGGGGCCGCCGTGGCTCCGAGGCGGGTGTCACCGAGAGGTCCACCATGCTCCACACGAACCAGAAGGCAGAGATCGTCAGCAAGTTCCAGCGCGCCGAGGGCGACACTGGCTCCCCCGAGGTGCAGGTCGCGCTGCTCACCGAGCAGATCGCGTTCCTCAACGAGCACCTGAAGACCCACAAGAAGGACCACGCGTCCCGCCGTGGGCTGCTGAAGATGGTCGGCCGCCGCCGCCGCCTGCTCGACTACCTGCGCGGCGAGAGCGTCGAGCGGTACCGCGCGCTCGTCCAGGCGCTCGGCCTGCGCAAGTAGTCCCTCCCCGGGGGCGGCGCGCCGCGTGGCGCCCGCCCCGTCTCGCTCAGTTTCGTTTTGATTGACAAGCAGCTCCCACCCGCGTCGAGGCGCGTGGTCCCTTCGTCTTCGCTCTCTGTCGGTGACCGCCGGTCGCCGCTGGAGACCGGAGAAGAAGCCCGCATCCTCAGCGCCGCACAGCGCAGGGCGACGCCCTGCGAGAACCGAGGATCATCATGGCGTTCGTTCGCGAGTCCGTCACCATCGGCACGAGGACCATCACGTTCGAGACGGGGCGCCTCGCCAAGCAGGCCCACGGCTCCATTCTCATCTCGCTCGGCGAGACGATGGTGCTCGTCACCGCCGTCTCCACCGACGAGCGCCCCGGGCTCGACTTCTTCCCGCTCACCTGCGAGTACGTCGAGAAGACGTACGCGGCCGGCAAGATCCCGGGCGGCTTCTTCAAGCGCGAGGCGCGCCAGCGCGACGAGGAGATCCTCGTCTGTCGCCTCATCGATCGCCCGCTGCGGCCGCTCTTCCCCGAGGGCTTCAAGAAGGACACGCAGGTCATCGCGACCGTGATGTCCGCCGACAAGATCAACCCGTCGGACGTGCTCGCGCTGACGGGCGCGTCGGCCGCGGTGCACATCTCCGACATCCCGTGGAGCGGCCCCGTCGCGGGCGTCCGGGTGTCGCGCGTCGACGGCGAGTTCATCGCGTACCCGACGTTCGAGGAGCAGGCGCGCGCGGACATCGACCTCGTCGTCGCGGCGTCGAAGGACGCGATCGTGATGGTCGAGGGCGGCGCCGCCGAGGCGACCGAGGGCGAGATCATCGACGCCCTGATGTTCGCGCACGAGGCCGCGCAGAAGGTCATCGCGGTCATCGAGCGGCTGCGCGCCGCCGTCGGCAAGCCGAAGAGGGAGTTCGCGGCCGCGAAGCTCTCCGACGACCTGAAGGCGAAGGTCTCCTCGCTCGTCGACGAGGCGATCCTGAAGTCGTCCCGGATCCTCGACAAGAAGGCGCGCTACGAGGGCTACGGCGCCGCGAAGAAGGCGATGACGGCGGCGATCTCGGCGAGCATGCCCGAGGCCGAATGGCTGAAGGTCGCGGGACTCGTGAAGGAGGAGTTCGAGGAGCGCAAGTACTCGCTCGTCCGCGAGTCCGTGCTCTCGCAGGGGCGCCGCATCGACGGCCGCGACATGGCCACCGTCCGCCCCATCGTGTGCGAGGTGGGCCTGCTGCCCCGCGTGCACGGCTCGGCGATGTTCCAGCGCGGCGAGACGCAGTCGATCGTCACCGTGACGCTCGGCACCTCGACCGACGAGCAGAAGATCGACGCGCTCATCGGCGAGCGCTGGAAGCGCTTCCTGCTGCACTACAACTTCCCGCCCTTCTCCACCGGCGAGACGAAGCCGATGCGCGGCCCCGGTCGCCGCGAGATCGGCCACGGCGCCCTTGCGGAGCGCGCGCTCTCGCGGATGATCCCGCCGGCCGACAAGTTCCCGTACACGATCCGCATCGTCTCCGAGACGCTCGAGTCGAACGGCAGCTCGTCGATGGCGGCGGTGTGCGGCGGCACGCTCAGCCTGATGGACGCGGGCGTCCCGCTGAAGGCGCCCGTCGCCGGCGTCGCGATGGGCCTCATCACCGACGGCAAGCGCACGGCCATCCTCACCGACATCCTCGGCGACGAGGACCACCTCGGCGACATGGATTTCAAGGTCTGCGGCACGTCGCGCGGCATCACCGCCATCCAGATGGACATCAAGATCGAGGGGCTCTCGCGTGACATCCTGACGCGCGCGCTCGACCAGGCTCGGGAGGGGCGCCTGCACATCCTCGGCAAGATGCTGGAGGCGCTGCCGACGACGCGCGCCGAGCTGTCCAAGTACGCGCCGCGCATCACCACGATGCGCGTGAAGCCCGACCAGATCCGCCTCATCATCGGCCCCGGCGGCAAGACCATCAAGGGCATCGTCGACCAGACCGGCGTCGCCATCGACGTCGAGGACGACGGCACGGTCAACATCGCGTCGAGCGACCCCGAGGCCGTGAAACGCGCGATGGACATCGTGAAGGGCCTCACCGCCGAGCCCGAGGTCGGCGCGGTCTACAAGGGCACCGTGCGGCGCATCGTCGAGTTCGGCGCGTTCCTCGAGATCATGCCCGGCACCGACGGCCTCTGTCACGTCTCCGAGCTCGATCACGTCAGGGTCGAGCGCGTCGAGGACGTGCTGAAGGAGGGCGACGTGGTCGACGTCAAGGTCATCAGCGTCGAGCGCGACGGCAAGATCCGCCTCTCGCGCCGCGAGCTCTTGCCGCTGCCCGAGGGCGAGGAGGGCGAGCGCGCCCGCGCCCGGATGGAGGCCGCGCGCGCCGACGGCGGGGAGCGTCGCCCGAGCGGCGGTGACCGGGGTCGCGGCGATCGCGGGCGCGATCGGGATCGTCGCCGCTGATCTCCCTCTGCTCGACGGCGCCTCTGCGGGTCCGATTTCGTGCCGCGCAGGCGAACACGGGCTAACCTCCCGCGCCGATGGACGTCCGCTGCGATCGCTGCAGCACCGAGTACGAATTCGACGACGCGCTCGTCTCCGAGCGCGGCACCTCGGTGCGTTGCACCAACTGCGGGCACCAGTTCAAGGTGTGGCGCGCGGCGGCGTCCGGCTCCGACAGCTGGACGGTGCGCACCGCCGACGGCCGGGAGTTCGTCTTCTACAGCCTGCGCGAGCTGCAGCGCGCCATCCTCGGCAAGCAGGTGCAGCGCTCCGATCAGCTCGTGCGCGGCACGGAGCGCCGCGTGCTCGGGGGGATTCCCGAGCTCGTCACGTTCTTCGTCGACGCAGAGCGCGCCGGGAGCGTGCCGCCCCCGCGCGCGCAGCTCCCGACGCCGATGGGCCTCGGCGCGCCCCCCCCCGCCGCGGGGCTGTCGCGCCAGCAGAGCCTCGTCGACGCCGAGCCGCCCGCGCGACAGGTGTCGCTGCGGCAGTTGCAAGACCTGGATCCTCCGACCATCCCCGTCCCGGCGCTCGAGCCTGAGCCGGCGACGACGCGCAGGCCGACGTCGGAGCCACCGCGCGCTGCGTTCGCCCCGCCGGCGCAGAGGGCGCGCGCGCTCGCCCCGCCCGACGACGAGCTCGACGAGCCACCGCCGCGCAAGCAGGGCCGAGGCGGCGCGGTGTTCCTGGGGATCGTCGCGGTGCTCGCGCTCGGGGCGGCCGCCGTCGTCCTCGCGCCGAAGCTGATGGCGAAGCCTCCGAGCCCCACGGCGTCTGGGAGCGCCGCGCCCGCAGGGACGCCAAACGCGAAGGTCGCCGAGCTCGTCGTGAAGGGCGAGCGCGCGCTGACAGAGGGCGATCTCGACGGCGCCCGGGACGCGCTGATCCGCGCGAGCGCGCTCGATGAGCACGATCCGAAGGTGGCGGTCGCGCTCGCGAACCTCGCCATTCTTCAGGCGGACGTGGCGTGGCTCCGCGTGAAGTTGCTGCCGCCCGGCGCGTCGGACGCGCGCGCCATCGCGAAGGCACAGCTCGACGATCTCGCGAAGCGGGCCGAGGCCGCGGTCGCGTCTGCGAAGCGCCTCGCGCCCGACGATCCCGCGGCGGCGCGCGCGGAGGTCGACGCGCTCCGGCTGGCGGGCGCCCAGGCGGACGCGAAGGCGCGCGCGGCCAAGCTGTCCCCGACCTCGCCGCTCTCGGCCTACTCCGTCGCGACGGTCGAGATGGGCGACGCCGAGCCTCGGTGGAGCGGCATCGCGGACAGGCTGCGCCTCGCGGCTGCCTCGGAGAGCCCCCCTGGCCGTGCGCGCGCGACGCTCGCATACGCGCTCGCCCGCGCGGGAGACGCCGCTGGTGCGAAGGCGGAGCTCGATCGCCTCGCCGCGGCGCCGCGCCCGTACCCGCTGCTCGCCGAGCTGCGCGCGAGCCTCGACAAGGAGCCGAGGGACGCCGGCGCGGACGCCGCCGTCGATGCGGGCGGCAAGGCCACGGACATCGCGGCGCTCCCCGCGATGGGCGCCGCGCCTGGAGGCACGCCCGTCGCGGCAGCGCCCGTCCCCGCTGCGCCTGGCGCTGCCCCGCCTTCCGGAGGTGGCGACGACTACTCCGAGGCCGAGCTTCAGAAGCGCCTCTTCGGCGAGCACGGAGGCGGCGCGAAGGCTCCGTCGCCGGCTCCTGCTCCCGCGCCGACCAAGCCCCCGCCCGCGCCTGCTGGCCCGCACATCGACACGAGCGATCTCCCCGGGGTGACGCCGCCGTGAGGCGGGCAGGGGCGCTCGCGCTCACGCTCGCGCTCTGTGCGTGCGGCGCTCGAGCGGACGCGCCGCCCGTCGCGTCGTCGGCGTCATCGGGGGCGCCGGTCTCGCCCGCATCGGTCGCGCCTGCGGCGGGCGCGGTCGTCGAGCTGGATCTGAGCCGAGGCGCCCCCGAGGTCCGCGCGGGCGGGCTGCTCCGCAACGATCGTGTGAACTTCGTCGAGCTCTCGCTGGCGCTCGAGGGGCTCGCGGCGTCCGACGCGACCACCGTCTTCGTGAAGTTCGGCGGCACGAGGCTCGGGTGGGGGAGGAGCGCCGAGCTCGCGCGGGGGCTCGCGGGCCTGCGCGCGTCTCGACGCAGGGTCATCTGCCACGCGGACGACCTCGGCAACTCGTCGTACTGGGTGGCCGCGCAGGGGTGTGACCGCGTGTGGCTGAGCCCTGCCGGCGGCCTGTCGACGACGGGGTTCTCCACGGAGCTCGTGTTCGCGAAGGACCTGCTCGACAAGGTCGGCGTCTCCGCCGACATCCTGCAGGTCGGCAAGTACAAGGGCACCGGAGAGACCCTCACGCGCGCCCACGCGAGCGACGAGGTCAAGGCGTCGCTCGGCGGGGTGCTCGGCGATCTTCGCGCGAGGTTCCTCGAAGGGGTGCAGGTCGGGCGCGGCCGCCACGACGCGCGCGTCGGCCTCGAGGACGGCCCGTACTCCGCGGAGGAGGCGCTCGCCGCGGGCTACGTCGACGCGGTGGGCTACCTCGACGCCGCGCGCGCCGACGCGGGGATCACCCCGACGACGAAGGTCTCCCAGGTGTTCGGTCCGTCGGCGCGCTCGGCGTCGGGGGAGGGGCTCGTCGGCCTGATCCGCGGCTTGACGGGTGGCAAGCGTCGGCGCTCGGCGCGAGGCGGCGTCGTGGTCGTGCTGCGCGCCGAGGGCGCGATCTCGATGGAGCGCGCTGGCGGGCTCACCGGCGGGGACGGCATCGACGCGCGCACGCTCACCGCGCAGCTGACGCGCCTCGGCCGCGACGACCAGGTGAAGTCGGTCGTGCTCCGCGTCGACTCTCCCGGCGGCTCGGCGCTCGCGTCCGATCTGCTCTGGCACGAGATCGTCGCGCTCCGGAAGAAGAAGCCCGTGGTCGTCAGCGTCGGCGACATGGCGGCGAGCGGCGGCTACTACCTCGCGGTCGCGGGCACGAAGATCGTCGCCGAGGAGACGAGCATCGTCGGCTCCATTGGCGTCGTCGGCGGCAAGGTGTCGCTCGGGCCCGCGCTCGCGAGGCACGGCGTCAACGTCGAGACGGTGACGGCCGACGGCGCCGAGCCTCGCGGCGGCTACCTCTCGCCGCTCACCCCGTGGGACGACGCGACCCGCGCGCGCGTGCAGGCGACGATGCAGGGGGTGTATGATTTGTTCCTCGCGCGGGTGGCCGAGGGGCGCGGCGTCACGAAGGAGGTCGCCGCCACCTTCGCCGAGGGGCGCGTGTTCAGCGGCCGCGAGGGGCGCGCGCGCGGGATGGTGGACGACTGGGGCGGCCTTGACCGCGCCATCGAGATCGCGAAGCGCGAGGCGTCGCTCGATCCGCAGGCGCAGGTGCGCGTGGTCGCCGCGCCAGGAGGGCTGCTCGAGCTGCTCGGAGGGGGCGGCGACGATCCCGGCGACGAGGACGCGCTGTCCGCGCGCGCGGTCGGCGAGGCGCGCCTGCTGCGCGAGCTGTCGCCCCCGCTGGCGGCGCACGCGGCGAGCCTGTGGCCGATGGTGCGCGGAGAGCGCGCGGTATTGGCCGTCCCGTTCGCGTTGCTGGTACCGTAGCCGCCGTGAGCACGGACGGCGCCGTCCCTGGGGAGGCAGGAGGAGCGGCGGTCAGCGACCGCGCGGTGCCGCGGGTGTCGGGGCCGCCCGCCGAGATCGCGTCGCTGCTCGCGAGGCTCCAGGAGGCCCGCCTGGCCCACGATCGCCGCGAGGAGCGCGACGCGGCGGTGGCGCTCGGCAGGCTCCTCGTCGCGCGTGGGGCTGAGCTCGCGACCGCAGCGCGCGTGCTGCGGCACGCGCTCGCGATCGAGGATGACGCGCAGCTGCGCGCGGAGCTCTCGCGCCTGCTGCTGTCGATCGGCGAGCACGCGCTCGCGGCGACCGAACACAAGGCGCTGCTCGAGGGCCGCGCGGGGCCGGCCGCGGCGACCGACTGGCTGCGCGTGGGGGAGTGGTTCGTGAGGGCGGGAGAGGCGCGCGCCGCCTCGGAGGCGCTCCAGCGTGGCGCCCTGCTCGATCCTCAGTCCCCGCTCTGCCACGAGGTGCTGGGCTCGATCGCGTGGTGGGCCCCGGACGAGGTCGGCAACGAGGCCGCGTCTTCGGCCATGCAGGAGGCAGCCCGCCGCCGAGCGCTCGCGCGAGACGGCGAGGGCGCGCTGGAAGACTGGCTGCGCGCCGTCGAGATCGCGCCAGCGTCGGTCGCCGCTGCCGAGGGCGCGGCCGAGCTCCTGCGCGCGCGTGGGCGCGGCCTGGCCGCGGTCGAGGTGCTGAGGGCGAACGCGGCGGCGCAGCCGGATCCAGCGGACGCTCACGCCCGCCTGGCGCGGGCGGCGCTGTCGGAGGGAGATCTGTGCGGGGCGCTCGGCGCGGCGTTCGATGGCCGGCTCGACGCCGTCGACGCGCCCGAGGTCGCGCTGTTCGACGAGGTGCTGTCGCGCGTCTCGCTCCACGAGTGGCTCGCTCACCGGCTCGAGCTGCGCGCGGAGGCCGCGACAGGGCGCCGCCGCGCGGCCTTGTTCGTCGATCTCGCGCGCGTGTGCGAGGGCCCGCTCGCCGATCCCGGTCGCGCGCTCGCCGCGCTCGGGGACGCGGTGGTCGCCGATCCGGCCGACCAGCCGTGCGTGGCCGCGCTCCGGGCGCTCGCGTCGCGGCAGCACGACGTCGGCGCGTACGTGGAGGCGCTCCTCTGCGTCGCGTCCTCGAGCGACGGCGACACGCGCGTCCAGGCGCTCCTGGAGCTCGCCGAGGTGGCGGTCGACTCCATCGGAGACCCCTGCCTCGAGTCGTACGCGGTCGAGGGCCTCGAGCGCGCCGGCGCGATCGAGCCAGACGCCGCGCGGGGCAGGCTGGAAGCGCTCACCGCACGACGTCGGCCCGCGGACGCGGCGCTCGAGGTCGCGCGCCGCGACTTGCAGGGCGCCCTTGGCCCCGATCGGCAGGAGCCGCTCCGCCGGCTCGTGAACGCGCTGCGATGGCGACCGGGCGACGTCGTCGAGCTCGCAGCGGCGCTCGAGGAGCTCGCGACGCTCGCGCCCGACGACGCGGGGTCACGCGCCTGGCTGGCCCGCGTCGCCACCCGCGCGGGCGCGGGAGACAGGCTCCGGCGTTGCCATGAAGCGCGCCTCTCCTCGAGCTCGCGGGTCGAGGCGAGCGAGGCGCGGATGGCGCTCGCGACGATGCGGCGCCGCGAGGGCGACCCCGTCGGAGCGCTGGGAGAGGCGCGCGCGCTGGTGTCCGAGGCCGGTCACTCGCGTGGCGTGGCGTCCTTCCTGCTGGCGCTCGCCGCCGCCACAGGCGACGACGCCTGCGCCTCCGAGGTGCTGGCGCAGCTCGCCGTGTCCCTCCCTCCGACGCTGCGGTCGGTCGCGCTGTCGGCCGCGTCCGAGCGGCTCGCGCGCGTGGGTGACGGGCGCGCGGCGTCGGTCGCGATGGCCGCGCGTGGCGCCGACCCCACGTCACCCCGCGCGCTCGCGGCGCACGTGGCCGCCCTCCCCGAGGCGGCTGATCGGAGCGGCGTCGCGGCGCTCGAGCGCGCCTCCGCGATGCTGCGGCCGGGGGCTTCACTCGCCCTGCGGGCATCGGTCTGGCTGGCGCGCGCAGGAGAGCCGCTGCTCTCGCTCGCGTGGGCGCGCCAGGCTGCGTCGCTGCGCCCCGCCGACGCCGAGGCGGCCACGCGGGTGCTCGAGGCCGCGGCCGAGGTCGACGCCGCGCGGCTCAACGAGGCCATCGCGTGGGCCACCTCCGTCCCGGCTCCGTCGGCGCTCGTCGCCCCCGCGCTCGCGGCCGCGCTCCGACGGCTCGCCGCGCTCGACCCGCCCGCGGCGTCGCTCGCCGCTCGGCGCGCGCTCGACGTGCTCGGTCCGCGCGACCCGGCGCTGCTCGAGGCGGCGGTCGAGATCGCCCAGGCGTCGGGAGACCCCGGGCTCGTGGCGTCGTTCCTCGAGCGGGCCGCCGCGGTCGGCGAGGCGTCGGGGCACCTCCTCTTGCGGGCGTCACGCGCTCGCGCGGAGGCGGGTGACCCCGTCGGCGCGGCGAGGGCGCTCTCGCGCGCCGCGAAGCACGGCGCGCCCGGCGACGAGGTGTTGACGCTCGCCGACGCGATCGACGAGAGCGCCTCGGACTCTCGCCTGGCGCTCTGCGAGGCGCGCGCGGACGCCTGCGTCGCTCTCGACCGGCCCGCCGACGCGTGGGCGCACCTCCGCGCGCTCGGCGCGATGCGCTGGGATCTCGCCGGCGACACGCCGGCTGCGCTGAGGGCGTGGGTGCGCGCCGTGGAGGTGGGGCCGCTGGAGGCGCCAGCTCGCTTCGTCGCGGACGTGCTCGCGTTCGCCGGCGCGGCGCGGGGGGCGCACGAGCTCGAGCGCCTCGCGGCTCCCCGACGCGCCGCGCGAGGAGGCGGGCTCGTCTTGTCGCTCGCCGCGTCGGTCGCGGCGGCAGGCAGGCTGCGCGACGAGGCGTATCGGCTCGGTCACGAGGCGATCTCTCGCGATCCGTCGCGCGCCGAGGCCCTCGCGATCGTCGAGTCCTCTGCGCAGCCGGCGGACGCCCCCGCGCTCGCCGAGCTGTTCGACTCGATGGCGAGCGCCGCCAAGGGCGCGTTCGGTCGCCGGGCGGTGCGGTACCGGGGCGCTCGAGCGCTGGAGCGCCTGGGCGCCTTCGACCTCGCGCTGTCGCAGGCGGCGATGGCGTTCGAGGAGGTGCCGACGCTCGGCACGCCGTACGTCCTCTTGGTCCGGCTCGTCGAGCGCGCAGGTGACGCGGGCCCCGCCGTGGCCGCGCTCGGGCGGGTGGCGGAGCGCGAGGGAGACATCTCCGAGCGCGCGGCCTGGCTCCACCGAGCGGCCGAGCTCGCGGGCAAGTCGGCAGACGGCGCGCGCGCGCGCGTCGAGGTGCTGCTGCGCGCCCTGCACGTGCTGCCGGATCGCCAGACCGTCGCCGCCGTCGCGCAGTCGCTGGCCGCCCTCGGGCGTGAGCCGGGCGAGAGCGTGTTCGACGCGGAGTCGCGGTTCGACCGCGCCGCGCGCGCGGCGCTCGCGCGCGTCGAGGGGCCAGCGGGCGCCCGGGTCGCCCTCGCGTTCGCGGCGGCCGCGATGGCGCATTTCGGCGCGTCGCGGCTGGCGATGGACGCCCTGCTCTGCGCGCTCGACGCGGACGCCGACATGGACGAGTACGCCGACCTCGAGCCACACGTCGCGGCGCTCGCGCGCTCCGAGGGCGTCGAGCAGGCGATCGAGCGCGCGCTCTCGCTCCTGTCGCGTCCCTACTCGAACGTCGGGTTCTTCGCGCTGCGTCTCGTCGCGCTGCTCGCGGAGCGTACGGGGGATCTCAAGGGCGCCGCGAAGCTCCTCGCCGCCGCGCAGAAGAAGGAGCCCGACGACGAGGTGCTCGCGTCGCTCGCCGCGCGCCTCGCCGCAGAGCGCGAGGATCCAGAGGGCACGGGCGTGGTCTCGACGGCCTCTCCCGCGCCGACCGATCCGTCCGCGGCCCTGGCCGCCGCTGTCTCGCTCGCCGCTGCCGGGAGCCTCGCGGACGCGACGCCGACCTTCGAGCGGCTCGCGTGGGACGCGGCCGTGCCCGGCCACGTGAGGCAAGCTGCGTTTCGGTCGCTCGTGCAGGCGCTCCGCGCGGCGGGCCAGCCGGTCGCGCTCGAGGCCGCGCTCGCTCGCGAGGTCGCGCGCGCCGAGGCGGCCGGGGAGTCGAGCGCCGATGTGTCGAGCGAGCTCGTCGACCTCTGCGCGAGCGGGGGACGCGCCGACGAGGCGCTCGAGGCCGGGCTCGCGTCGCTTCGCCGCGAGGACGCCTCCCCCCGGCTCCTCGCGTCGACGCTGGCCGTCGCGCGCAGGGGCGCCGCGCACAGGCTCACGGCGGAGGTCTTTGGCCGCGCGCTCGAGCACGCGGCGCGTGAGGATCGGAGCGGGCTGCTCGAGGAGCTCGCGACGGCGCTGGAGCAGGCGGGCGACCGCGACGGGGCGAAGCTCAGGTGGTTCCAGCTGGTGGAGCGCGAGCCCACCCACGCGAACGCGCTCAACGCCATCGAGCGCATCGCGCTGCACGAGGGCGATCACGCGACGCTCGCGGCGCTGATGGCCGCGAAGATCGCGGCGGGGGGCTCCGTGGACGAGCTGCGCGTGCTGCGGCTGCGGCGCGCGGCGCTCCTCGAGCAGCGGCTGGGTCGCCTCGACGAGGCGCGCGACGAGCTGCTCCGCCTCTGCGAGGCCGATGACGCGGCGGCCGTCCGCTACCTCGCCGAGCTCGAGGAGCGCCGCGGTGATCACGGCGCCGCGGCGCGCGCCTGGACCCGCGCGGGCGCGCTCGCCACCAACCCGAGGGAGCGCGCCGATCTGACCACGCGCGCCGCGCAGGCGGCGCTCCGCGCGGGTGACGTGTCGCGCGCGAGGGAGGCGGTGCAGCTGGCGCTCGCCTCCTCGCGCGCCGAGCGCCTCCTCGAGCTCCGTGTCGAGATCGAGCGCGCCGCCGCCGATCCGCGGCGCCTGGGCGACGCGCTCGACGAGCTCGCGGTGGCCTCGCTCGCGGCGCCGGAGCGGAGAGCCGAGCTGCTCGTGGAGTCCGCGAGGACGGCGCTCGAGGCCGGGGACGAGCCGACGGCGCTCGAGCGCGCGCAGCGCGCAGCGCGGATCGCGCCCGCCTCGACGGACGCCCAGCTCCTCGCGAGGTCGCTCGAGTACCGCGCCCGCGGCGCCGGGGCGCCTCCCGAGGCCACCCAGACGATCGAGGAGCTGCGGCGGGTGACAGGCCTCCGGAGCGACGACGCGCCGGTGCACGCCTTCCTCCTCGCGGAGGCGCTCGACACCGTCCAGGGCGGGAACGCCGGGATGAGAGAGCTCTCCGCGCGCCACGCCGAGCTCGGCGACCACCCGCTCCTGTGCCTCGGCCTCGCGGAGCGGCTGCTCAGGCAGGGGAGCTTCGCCGCCGCGCTGCCGCTGTTCGACGGCGCGCTCTCGGGAGATCTGCGCGGCCTCCGCCGTCGGGGCGCGGTCGCGCTCGCGGCGGCGGACGCGGCGTACCGGAGCGACGATCTCGCGCTGTCTGCGCGGTACCTCGCCGAGGCAGAGCGCGATCCGAGCACGTCCCAGATCGCGCGCCAGCGCCAGTCGACGCTCGCCGCAGCGGAGCAGCAGCGCAGCCAGGATCTCGTCGTCGATGAGCGCAAGACGCTGACCGAGCTCGTGACCCGCGCGGTCGGGCTCGACCGGGCGCGCGCTCTCTCCAAGCTCGCGAGGCTCCTGGCTCAGAACCCAGGCGAGCGCGCCGACGCGGACAGGCTGCTGTCGGAGGCGCTCGCGGCCGCGGAGCTGGACCCGTCGCTCGTGATCGAGCTCGAGGCGCAGCGCGCGGAGCTGCGCGGCGTCCCGTCGCGCGCGAGCGCTCCCCCTCGCGCACCCGACCCGCGGCCCCACGCCAGCCGTCCCGTGGCGCCCGCGCTGCCGGAGCTGCGGCCGGGGAGGAGCGCGCCGTCGTCTCCCTCCATCCCCGTGGTGACGGCCGCCGTCGCGATCGCCGAGGCGCCCGAGCCGCCCCCGGACACGGAGATGACGCTGGTCGCGCCCCCGCTGCAGCGCGTGACGGCACCTCCGCCGGCGGCCTACCCGCCTCGAGAGGCGCACGCGTCCCCGAGCGTGCACCCTACGGTCGCGCCGCCACGAGCCGGGCTGTCCGCGCTCCGCGACGCCGCGCTCGCCGATCGTCACCTGCAGCGAGCGCGCGCGATCGAGCACGTCCTCGCGTGCGCGACGCCGGGCGCGATTGTCCCCGAGGCGCCGCCCATCGCGCTGCAGGCCGAGCAGCCCGAGAACGTGCTGCGGCTCCTCTTGCGGGGCGCGACGACGCCGCTCGGCGAGGCGCTGGCGCTCATTTGGGAGAGCGCGTCCCACCTGTTTCGTCGGGACGCTGGCGCGTACGGGGTCACCGGCCTCGATCGCATCGCGTTCGGCGCGACGACGCCCGCCAGCCGCGTGTACAGCGCCGGCGCGCGGCTGCTCGGCGCGGCGAGGACGCCGCTCTTCCAGCGGCGCGCGGGCGGCGAGGCGCGCGCGGAGATCGCGCTGCTCTCGCCGCCGGCCGTGATCCTGACGGGTGATCCGCGGCAGGAGACGCCCGAGCTCGCCTACCGCGTCGGGGCCGCGCTGCTCGCGGCGAGCCCCGAGCGCGCGATGATCTTCTGCCTCTCGGCGGAGCAGCTCACGAGCGCGGTCGCCGCGCTCACCGTCGCCTTCGGCCCGCCGACCCGCGAGGGGCGGCCGACGCCCGCGGTCGCGGTGCTGGCCGAGTCGCTCTGGCAGGCGCTGCCCGCGCGCTCGCAGCGCCGCCTGAGAGAGCTCGCGTCCGACCCGGGCGCGCTCTCGGTCGAGGGCTGCGTGGAGGCGTCGCGTCGCGTCGCGCGCCGCGCGGGGCTCTTCCTCTCCGGCAACCTGCTGGTGGCGCTCCGCGAGCTCGCGTCCGAGCGCGGCGCGCCACCGCCCGCGCTCGGCGCGGAGGCCGAGCTCCTGAGCGCCGCTGCGAACGATCCTGACATCGCCGATCTCCTCCAGCTCGCGACCAGCGCGGAGTACGCGGACTGCCGGTGGACCGACGGCCGGGGTCGCCGCCCGTCGGGCACGTTCCGCGTGTGACCGCAGGCGTCCCGTTGTGTTTGTCGACCAGCGACGGGCAGAATAACCTCCGCAGCCTTGCGGAGAGAGCTCGCCCGTCGGATCGCCCTGGCCTTCCTCGGCGTCGTCGCGTCGGGCTGCCTCGTGACGTCGACGCAGGAGTTCAGCGAGCCCGCGCCGACCCCGCCGTACCTGAGCGCAGGGGACGCCTCTCCGCCGCTCGGGCGGCTCATCGTCGTGCGCGACCCACGGCGCCCGATCACGTTCTCGACGCTCGTGCAGTCCGAGGACGCGGGCCGTGAGGTGGAGGCGCACCTGGTCGCGGACGACGTCGCGGCCGTCCCGCCGAACATCCTCGCCGTCGCGTTCGCGCCCGCGGGCCGGCTCAACCAGCGCGGGCGCCTGCTCTCCGTCACGTGGAACCCTCTGTCTCCCTCGCCCACGCTCGGTGCGCGCCTGGAGCGCGGGTGCCACCCGATCACGCTGCTCGCGTCGCACGGGTTCAACTACGGCAGCAACCGGCCCGTGTCGGCGGACGACCGAGATTTCCTCGTCTGGTGGGTGCTCGTCGGAGACCGCTCCGACCCGACCTACGTCGACACGGTGCTCGCGACGGGCGGATGTCCGACGGAGGCCCGGTGAGGCGCCCGCTGCTCGGCGCGCTCGCGCTCGTGGCGGCCTGCTCGCCGCCCGACGCCTCGGTGAGCACGCTCACGGGCGCGCGGAACGTGTGCGATCGCGACGCCGTCTGCGGGGCCTCCGCGAGCTGCGTCGACGGCGTGTGCCTCGCGCTCCCTCCGCTCGTGCTCGACGATCTGGTGGCGGTGATCACGCCCACGCCGCTGTCGGGCTTCCCGGCTCGGCCGTCGATCGTGCGGCTCGATCCCGTCGTCAGCCAGCGCACATTCCTCGAGGGGCGCGACGAGCAGGGGCGCTCCCGCTGGGTGAAGCTCCCCGAGCTGGTCGAGACGCGGTTCCGCGTGGGCCTCTCCGAGGACTACCTGATGGAGCGACCCGGCTGCCCGACCGACGTGCGCGCCGAGATCACGCTCGTGCCCTCGACGGCGATCTCCGACGGGCTGCCGGTCTCGCCGCTCGTCAGCTCCGTGCGCGACCCGGAGGGGCGCGTCAGCCTGCTCGCGCAGCGCGGGACGTACGACGTCTACGTGCGCGGCCTGGGCGGGGACGGCGCGTGCCCGACGCCGCCGTTCCTCCTGCGCGGCTTCGTCGACGAGGCGAACGTGCTCCTGCCCCCGCCCGACAGGCTCACGGCGATCGTGCACACCGGTCCGACCGTGGGTCTCGGAGGCTTCCTCGCGGAGGTGATCGACGGCGAGTCGTCGCGGCGCCTCTCGCTGCCGGCGGTCGTGGGCGCGTCGGGAGAGATCGACGTCGCGTTCTCCCGGCCGGTCCAGCTCGATCCGAAGGGCGCGCCCGGCCCGCCGTACTGGCTGCGGCTCTCGCCGCCGACGGGCGTGGTCGCGCCGACGTTCGCGTGGGACGCCACGCTCCTCTCGCCCGGCGCGTCGCTCGACCTCGAGGCGCTCAGCCTGAAGACGGTCGAGGTCCGCGCGACGCTCGAGCGCGGCGAGTCGGCGGTGCGGGTGCCGGGCAGGGTGTTCGCGACGTCGCTCCCCACGGCCGGCTCGACGACGAGCCTGCTCGGCGTGCCCCCGGGCGTGCTCGCGGCGTACGCGTCGGAGGCCGTCGCGACGGCGGACGGCTTCTCCTTGACGGTGCCGCAGGGCGTGTTCCGCCTGGTCGGCGCCGCCGGCGACAGCGCGCTCGCGCTCGCGTCGTCCCGCCTGGAGGCGCGATCGTCCGAGGTCGACGCGGCGCAGATCGGGGCGGTCCTGGCGGCGCCCCCGCTCGCGAAGGTGACCGTGATCGTGCGCCCGCCCGTCGGCTCAGCCGAGGAGATCGTCGTCGAGGCGGCGCCGCGCGCGCTCGCCGCTGGTCCGTTCGACGCGGTGTTCTCGGCGAGCGCCCCGGTCGCTCGGCCCGCGCAGGCGCTGGTGGGCGCGGACGGCAGGGCGACGCTCGCGCTCGATCCCGGCGTGTACGATCTGGTCGCCCGGTTCGACGCGCGGACCCAGTACGCGCGCGCCATCGCGCCCGACGTGGTCATCACGGGCGACGCGACGGTCGAGCTCTCCGTCTCGCTGCCGTTCGAGCTGCGGGGGCGCGTGCTCACGCCCGCGGCCGGCGACGCGTCCACTCCTGAGGAGGAGCAGCCCGCGCTGGCCGGCGGCTCGGTGCGCGTGTTCGGGCGCGTCGGCGCGAAGGGTCGCTACCTCGAGCTGTCGGCCGGCGAGCTCGACGAGGCCGGGAGGTTCCGCCTGTTCTTGCCGTCGCGCGTCGGGCCCTGATCGCGCGCGACCCACGCGACCAGCGCCGCGAGCACGAACTGCAGCGGCAGCCGGGCCCACGCGGCCCACGGCGGAACGATGGTTCCGTCCGGCATCGGCCGCGGGTGCAGCGCCATCTCGATGTTGACGATGTACACCGACGCGAGCAGGAGCAGCAGGCCGAGGCCGGCCGCCCGCCGCGTCGGGCGCCAGAGCAGCCCGACCCCGCCCGCGATCTCGAAGAAGCCGCTCACGAGCACCGCCTCGCGGTGCAGCGGCAGGTACGGTGGCATCAGGTGCACGAACAGCCCCGTGTGCGTGAAGTGGAGCGCGCCGACCGAGACGAACAGGAGGGCGACGAAGGCGCGCGAGGCGGAGCGGAGGCGTTGCATCTGGCCCGCCCACGATACGAGCGGCGCCCCGCGCTGGATCGCACTACGAACGCCGTCGATGTCGCCCCGCGAGCTCGCCGCGCTCTCGTCGCGCCTCCACGCGGACGGCGTCGCCCACGCGTGGGTCACCGTCGTGCGGACCGCGGGGAGCACGCCGCGCAAGGCCGGCGCGAAGATGCTCGTCACGCGGGACGCCTCGTTCGGCACCGTCGGGGGCGGGCGCGTGGAGCGGGAGCTGATCGACGAGGCGCGCGCGGCGATCGCGGCGGGCGAGCCCCGGCTCGTGACGCGCCACCTGGGCCACGATCTGGCCATGTGCTGCGGAGGAGAGATGCAGAGCTTCGTCGAGCCAGTGAGCGCCCCCGAGACCCTCGTGCTGGTCGGCGCGGGCCACGTCCACCACGCGCTCGCGCCCGTCGCGCTGGCGCTCGGCTACGAGCTCACGGTCGCGGACGATCTCGACGAGCTGCTGACCGAGGCGCGGTTCGCCGGGGCGCGGCTCGCGCCGTCGTTCGCGCCGTCGGAGTGGGGCGTCCGCCTCGACGCCCGCGCGCACGTCGTCGTGGCGACGCGCGACCACGACGTGGACCAGGAGGTCCTGCTCGCGCTCTCGCGCCTCGACGCGCAGCTCGCCTACGTGGGCGTCATCGGCAGCGTCGCCAAGGTGACGAAGTTCAAGCGTCGGCTCGAGGCGCGCGGCGCGCCGGCGTCGTTCGTCGAGCGGCTGCGCGGCCCGATCGGGCTCGACATCGGCGCCGAGACCCCCGAGGAGATCGCGGTCGCGGTCGCGGCCGAGCTGATCGCGCTGAGGCGGAGCAGATGATCACCGCGCGGCCCGTCGGCCCAGGTGATCTCGAGGCGCTCTTCGCGCTGTTCGACGCCGCGGCATCGCCATGCTTCTGCCGCTACTGGCACTTCGAGGGCGACAAGAACGCGTGGCTCGCCCGGTGCGCCTTCGAGCCCGAGACCAGCCGCGCGGAGCTCGCGCGCGCCGTCGGCGACGGGCACGACGAGGGCCGCGGCGTCGTCGCGGAGGACGGCCCGGCGCTCGTCGGCTGGGCGAAGATCGCGCCGTCACGCGCGCTCTCGAAGCTCTACGGAGAACGGTACTACCGAGGACTCGTGCAGGCGTCGCGCGACGGGGTGTGGGCGCTCGGCTGCCTGCTCGTGCACCCCGCGCACCGGCGTCGGCAGGTCTCGCGTCACCTGGTCATGGCCGCGGTCGAGGTCGCGCGCGCGGAGGGAGCGCAGGTGGTCGAGGCGTTCCCGCGGCGCGTGGCGTGCGAGGTCGCCGACGAGGAGCTGTGGCGCGGGACGGCGACCGTGCTCGAGGGCTGCGGCTTCGTCGCGGTCGCCGGCGACGAAGCCTACCCGGTGATGCGCCGGACGCTCTAGGCGCCGCCTGGCGCTCAGCGCCACTTCGAGTGGAAATCACCCTCGCGATCGACGCGCTTGTACGTGTGCGCGCCGAAGAGATCGCGCTGCGCCTGCACGAGGTTCACGGGCAGGCTCTCGGCGCGCACGGTGTCGTAGTAGCCGAGCGACGCGCCCATCGTGAGCACGGGCAGCCCGACGCGCGTGGCCAGCGAGACGACGTTGCGCCAGCCCTCCTGCCGCGACCTCAGCTCCTCGACGAAGCCGGGATCGAGCAGCAGGTTCGCGAGCCTCGGATCGCGCTGGTACGCCTCCTTGATCCGCGTGAGGAACTGCGCGCGGATGATGCAGCCTCCCTGCCAGATGCGCGCGAGCTCGGAGATCTGGATGCCCCACCCGCGCTCGTCGCTCGCCTTGCCGATGAGGCCGAGCCCCTGCGCGTAGCTGCACGCCTTCGACGCGTAGAGCGCCGCGCGCACGTCGGCGATGAGCTGCTTCTTGTCGGCCTTCGACGCGCCCACGGGCGGGCCCGGCAGCACCTTGCTCGCGTGCACGCGCGCCGCCTTCGCCGATGACAAGACGCGCATCTCGACGCTGGTCGCGATGGTGGGGATGGCGACGCCGAGCTCGGCCGCGTCCATCACCGTCCACTTGCCGGTGCCCTTCATCTGGCCCTGGTCGAGCACCTTGTCGAGCAGCTCGCCGGGGCCCTCCGGATCCTTCGTGGCGAAGATGTCGCGCGTGATCTCGACGAGGAAGCTCGACAGCTCGCCGGTGTTCCACTCGGCGAACGTGTCGTGGAGCTCCTGGTTCGAGAGCCCGCCGAGGTGCTTCAGCAGCCAGTACGCCTCGGCGATGAGCTGCATGTCGCCGTACTCGATGCCGTTGTGCACCATCTTCACGTAGTGCCCCGCGCCGCCCGGGCCGATGTACGTGACGCACGGGCCGTCGGCGACCTGCGCGGCGGTCTTCGTGAGGACGGGCGCGAGCTCCTCGTACGCGGCCTTGTCACCGCCGGGCATCATCGAGGGGCCGTGGCGCGCGCCCTCCTCGCCGCCCGAGACGCCCATCCCGAAGTACCTGAGCTCCTTCGCGGCGAGCTCCTTGGCGCGGCGCTCCGTCTCGCGGAAGTACTCGTTGCCGGCGTCGACGACGATGTCGCCCGGCTCGAGGTGCGGCAGCAACCCCGCGATGCCCTTGTCGGTGACCGCCCCGGCCTTGATGAGCAGGATGATCCGCCGCGGGCGTCGCAGCGACCGGACGAACTCGCCGAGATCCTTGAACCCCGCGACGTTCTTGCCGGCGCTCTCGGCGACGAACCTGTCGACCGGATCGGGCCAGGCGTCGTGCGCGGCGACGG
The DNA here is from genome assembly GCA_020849655.1 of Polyangiaceae bacterium. Classification (GTDB taxonomy): domain Bacteria; phylum Myxococcota_A; class Polyangia; order Polyangiales; family Polyangiaceae; genus JADLFU01. The sequence goes on from JADLFU010000227.1 coordinate 36,231, forward strand.
AGAAGCCCTTCTCCTCCATGTTCCACGAGAGGTTCTTGCCCATCACCCCGAGCCCCACCATGCCCATCGCGTATTCGGCCATCTTCTTCCTCCGGGGCGCGAGCCTACCTCACCGCCCGAGCGATGCTCCCCCGGTTTCGAGGACGATGCGTTCGCTCGACCTCGCGTCGGTGCGCGCGGTAGGTTCTGCGCGATGACCGATCCACCGCTCGCGAACCCGGCGCCGTGGCCGGCGTGTGGCTCCTACGCGGACGGGTTCGCTCCGGTGGCGCGCGTGTTCGCGGAGCACCTCGCCCGGGGAGAGGAGGTCGGCGCAGGAGTCTCTGCGACGCACCGGGGCGCGCGCGTGGTCGATCTGTGGGGCGGCGTCGCCGACGTCGCGTCGGGGCGCGCGTGGGAGGCCGACACGCGCGCGGTGGTGTTCTCCGTGACGAAGGGCCTCGTGGCGATGGCGCTGAACCTCCTCGCCGACCGCGGCAAGCTCGCGTGGGACGCGCCGGTCGCCGAGGTCTGGCCGGATTTCGCGGCGTCCGGCAAGGCGCGCGTCACGCCGGAGCTGCTCTTCGGGCACCGCGCCGGGCTTCCGGGGCTCGATCGAGCCTTCTCGGTCGACGACTGTCTCTCCCCGTCGACGTACGCCGAGGTGCGACGGTCGCTCACGCGGCAGGCGCCGCTCTGGGAGCCCGGAGAGCACCAAGGCTACCACGCGGCCACGTTCGGATTGTACGCGACCGAGGTCTTCGAGCGAGCGGCAGGCGAGCGGCTCGGCGCCTTCCTCTCGCGCGAGCTCCTCGAGCCGCTCGGCGCGGACGTCTCGCTCGGCACCCCCGCGTCCGTCGACGCCCGCGTCGCGACGCTCTACCCGCCGACGGCGCGCGAGCGCGTGCTGCACATGGCCCGCGCGATCTCGCGGGATCCCGGCTGCACCGAGGCGCGCGTGGCGAGGGCGATCGCGACGCCGCGGTCGATGGTGCGCCGCTCGTTCCTGAACCCGTCGACGGGGCCTCGCGGCCTCTCGGTCTTCGACGATCTGCCCGCGCGTCGCGCGGAGCTCGCGTGGGTGGGCGCGACCGCGAGCGCGCGCGGGCTCGCGCGGGCGTACGCGCCGTTCGCCTGCGGAGGCGAGGTGGACGGCGTCCGCGTGCTCTCCCCCGCGGCCCTCTCCGCGCTCTACCCGCGCCGCGGGTGGAGCGAGCGTGACCTCGTGCTGCAGAAGCCGCTCGGCTGGTCGCGAGGGTTCCTGAAGGAGGAGCTCGGCCTGTTCTCGCCCCACGCCGAGTCGTTCGGCCACGCGGGCATCGGCGGCGCGCTCGGGTGGTGCGATCCGGTGACGCAGGTGAGCTTCGGGTACGTGATGAACAAGCTCGACTGGCGCGTGCGCTCGCCGCGGGCCATCGCGCTCGCGCGCGCGCTCGCCGCGTGTGAGCCCGTCCGCGCCGCCGGGTAGCGAGCCGCTGGGCAACGCGCGGGGAACCAAGCTAAGGTTCCGCCCATGTCCCTCGCCGCGTCGGTCGCTCGGTTCGCAGTCCTGGTCACGGTCCTCCCTGCGGCGTTCGTCGTCACGCCCGGCTGCTCCAAGAAGGACGAGGCCCCCCCGCCGATGCCGAGCGCGACGGCCGAGCCCGTGGCGCCGCCCGCCCCCGCGCCGTCCGCCGCGCTGCCCATCGCGCCGATGCCGCCCGCGCCCGGCCAGGCGCCGAACACGCTCGCCGAGGCGATCACGGTCACGAAGCCTCAGATGAAGGACTCGACGAGCGGGCCCGACGAGGGCGCGACCTCGCTGCTCAACTACTGGCTGCAGAAGAACTACGCGTGGTCGCAGCTCGAGGCGATCCCGGCGAGCGCGGGCGCGGCGTTCCTCTCGTCGACCGACGCCGAGCGCGGCAAGCGCATCTGCGGCGCGGGGGTCATCCAGACGTTCAGCAAGGTCTCCGACAACCCGAAGCAGCACGAGGCCACCATCGCGACGCCCGAGGGCGTGCTCGCCGTCGGCGCGGTCGGCGACGTGACGGGGATGAAGCAGGGAGGGCAGGGGAGGTTCTGCGGCATCGCGAGCGGCGTGCAGACGATCGCGGGCGCGGGCGGCGCGCAGGTCCGCGCGATCCGCACGACGGGCTACTTCGACACCCCGGCCAACCGCGGCGGCGGCGCGGGCGGCGGCATCGGCAACCTGCGCGCGTGCTGCCAGGCGCTCCAGCAGAACTCCGTCTCGATGCCTCCGCCAAACAACATGTACGCGGCCGCGGCGGCCTCGTACTGCAACGCGTCGGTCGCCTCGATCAGCAACCCCGCGCAGAAGGACGCGGTGCTCGCGGGGATCCGCGGCGCGCTGCGCGGCGTGCCGATGCCCGCCGTCTGTCGTTGAGCCCGGTCGTCCCGCCGCGCTTCGACGTCCTCGAGCTGTCGCTCGACGATCGCTGCAACCTGCGGTGCGTGGGCTGCTTCGCGTGCGAGGGCAGGGGCGCGGCGCTGACGACCGCCCGCGCGGCGCACTGGCTCCGGTGGGGCCGGTCACGCGGCGCGACCTCGCTGTGGCTCGGCGGCGGCGAGCCGCTCCTGCGCTCGGACGTCATCGGCCTCTCGCGCGCGGCGCGGGCCCTCGGCTACGCCGAGATCATCGTACAGACCAACGGCGTGCGCCTGGCGTACCCGGGCGTCCTGCGCGCGCTCGTCGCGGCCGGGGTGACGCGCCTCCGGCTGAACCTCAAATCTCACGATCCTGCCGTGCACGATCGGCTGACGTCGGTCGACGGGAGCCACGCGCTGCTCGACGAGGCGCTCTCGAACCTCGCGGGCTCGTCGCTCGTCGTGCACGGGGACGTCCTCTTGACCACCGAGACCGTCGCGGGCCTGTCCGACACGATCGCGCGGTATGCGGCGCGCGGCGTGCGCGGGTTCTCGCTCTGGTTGCTGTCCGCCGCCGACTCGCGCGATCCCGAGGTCG
>JADLFU010000228.1 GCA_020849655.1 Polyangiaceae bacterium
AGCAACCCACCCAGCACATACCAAGCGTTCACTGTTCTCATCCCGGTGCCTCGCCTCCCTTCAGCGCCGCTTCTTCGCGGACTTCTTCTCCCACCACTTGCCATGGGGCCCGGTTCCTTGCCAGCGCTTCGCGGCGTCGTCCCACGTCCAGGTCTCGACGGTCCTGCCTGTCGGGTCCCTCCTCACGAGCTTGGCGCCGTCGCGGGCGAGCTTCCAGTACGCGGGGTCGCGCTCCTGGTCGAACTTGTCGGACGCGGGTGACTTCTGGTCAGATCCCTCGAGGTGCACCAAACGTCCCTCCCCGCGAAAGGACGTGAGGCTCCAGCTCTGGGACACGCCAGCGCCCGGCCCGGGCGCCACGTCGACCGAGACGGTCGTGAGGAGCAAGTGCTTCTTGCCGGGCTGCGACCCGTCCACCGCGGCCAGGATCGCGCTCCGGGACGCCAGGCCCCCGGCCAGCCCGCCCCCGTTGATCATCCCCGCCTGCTCGCGTTGGCGCCAGAGCACCGTCGCCTTTCCACCCTCGACGCGCACCACAGCGAAGAACCTCGGGGTGCCGCCCTCCGACATCATCATGGGAGCGTCGAACGAGACGACCGCCTCGTCGCCTGGATGGTCGTCGACGTCGGCCCAGGCCACCTTGAACTCGTCCACGGCGACTGGCTGACCTTCAACACCCGACGACAGCTCGCTAGCGGGGAACCCAAGCGCCGCGACGAGCGCCGTCCGCTCCTCTTCGGTGAGCGTGGCGCTCCGTGGGAGCAGCTCGGAGAGCTTGTCCGGCCTCGGCTTGTCTGCGGCGGGCCTGGGCGCGGGGGCTGGCGACCCCGAGGAGGCCGCGGGCGGGGGCTCCGCGGGCGGCACGGGCGCCGGGGCCGCGCTCGGGTCCGGGTCTTTCACCTGGCACTCCGGGTGGTCAGGCAGCCCCTCCCAGCGGACGACCTTGGCAGAGTACCAGCCCCCGCCGTACTCGCCACGCGCCTGCGCCTCGAGCTCCCGGTAGGGCTCCAGCCAGACACAGATGTCGTAGATGTCCTTCACAGCCTCTGCGAGGCGGGCGCGGTCGGCGGCCGCAAACTCGAAGAAGACGCCTCCGCGGTCGTTGGCTCGCGACATGTAGTAGCTGCTGGAGCTGAGCTTCCCGCTCGCGCGGAAGGCGGCGAGCTTGGCGCGCTCGGCCGCCCGCACCTTGGCGAGGGACGGATCCTCCAGGTTGGTGAAGCTCATGCACTCCTTCGTCTTCCCAGCGGGGTCGATCGCGGAGGACTCGGCGTAGCCGTCGGCCGCGCCCAGGGTCCTCCTGAGGCACGCGGTCGATCGCCCGCGATCCTCGGCGCCCTTCTGTAGGCTCGCGAGCAGCTCCGCGCACCCAGCCGCGCCGAGCGCCATCGCCATGATCGCCATCCTCGCATTGTGTCGTCGCATGAGGCCGGGCCACAAGCACGCGACGTGCCAGCAGGATCGACGCGAATTTCTCCTGTGAACCGCGGCGATCTCGGTGTCCATGGTCGTCCGGCCGTCCGTCTGATGGCGCAGCGCTACGGCGTCGACGTGCGACCATCGATCAGTGTGCACCTGAAGTTCATCTTCGAGGACACCGGAGGAGAGCAGGGTCGCGATCCGCAGCGATCTGGCCGCTCCACCCGGCGCACGGCGCGCGCGAGGACCCAGTGGAAGCCACGACGACCCAGGCGTCTGCGGACGTCCGGGACGTCGCGATCGTCCGACCGCGGACACCCCGACGCTCGAAGCTGGACCAGCGATCTCCAGGATCTCCCCGCCCGCCGCGTCGGCACCCCGCTTGCTTGGGGACGCGCCCATGCCTCGCCTTCCCGCCTCCCACGCCTGGCTGCCGCTCGCGCTCGCGGCGCTCACCGCGGTGACCGGTGCACGGTGAGGATCACGCGCTGATAACAGGCTCAGTCGACCACCCGCACGACCAGACAACCCACACGACAGCGCACGAGGACACAGCCCCATGAGCATCCTGAGCTACGCGGACCGGATGATCCTCGCCAGCGAGAGCATCGACGAGAACACGGCGTCGGCGGCGCGCAGCGGAGCGGCGCTCGTCGCCCTCGGGGAGGCCCAGCTGGCCGTCGCCGCCGCCCAGGTCGCCGCGACGCACCAGGTGGCGGCCAACGTCCAGCACATGCACGCGGAGCTCGCCCAGATCGGGAACCAGACGAACCGCGAGCTGTCGGCGGTCAACGATCACCTGGCGTACCTCCGCGTGGAGCTGGACGAGGGGCTGTCAGCGGTGAAGGACTCCGTCCGCGAGCTCCAGGCCGATCTCAACGAGGGCTTCGAGCGCGTGGTCATCCAGCTCCAGGAGCTGCAGCGCTCGGTCAACCAGAGCGAGACCACCAAGGTGGCGCTCGAGCACAAGAAGACGGCGTTTCACTGGCTGCTGCACGACGAGCCGTCGCGCGCGCTCGTCTCCGCCGTCTCCTCTTTCTCGCTCGTCGACGGCAGGTACTCGGCCGGCGGCGCCGCCGGCAAGACCGCCGACGAGACGCGGATGGATCCGGAGACGAACGTGCTCGCCGCGAGGCTGCTGTTCGAGGGGGTCGAGCCGCACGAGTCCATCCCCGCCACCGATCCCGTCAAGTGCGCGAAGGACGCGCTCTCCTACGGCAAGACGCGCAAGGAGCCCGCGCTCCTCCAGGCGGCGTCGCTGGCCGCCCACCTGCTCGCCGACGAGGCGCGGAGCCGCGGGGCGCATGCAGAGGGGCTGAAGTACGATTTGCAGAGCTTCGCGCTCGAGCAGCGAGACCTGGTCGACGCCGTCGCGAGGGTGGTGTCCGCGCAGATCCACACGGCGCCACCCGGGACGGTCGGCGAAGCGGTCGCGGTGATGTCCCTCGTCTCCGCGCGGTTCCCACTGTTGTTTCTGGCGCAGCTGTCCTGCTACGTGGACCGCGGGAGGACCGACGCCGTGCTGGCCGACGCCCTCCAGCGGCTCCGGCGCGCCGCGGCCGACGCGGACGAGCGCCTCGCCGAGCAGGCGGCGGCGTGGCAGAGCGTCTCGGAGCCAGTGAAGCACGCGGCCCCCCCGGAGGCGGCGCCCACGGGGACGATCGCGGCAGGCGAGGTCTTCGCCTCGGCCGCGCTGATCGCGCGCCACAAGGTGGAGGTCGTGCTGCTGCAAGCGGCGACGATCAACGCGTGGACGGACGCGATGGGGAGGGCGACCCACGGCGCGCTGTCGAGCGCCCGCGCTGCCTCCGAGGCGACAGTGCGCACCATCGAAGGCCACTACAGCGGGCTCCACCGCAAGCTCGACAACCTCGGCGTCGGGGTCTTCGGGATCCCCGCGCTCCTCGGGGGGATGTTCATCTTCTTCGCCCTCTTCGGGACGATGCTGCTCATCATGACGAGCTCGGGGTGGTCGATGCTCATCCCGGTGGCGGGCTGGGTGGCGTGCTGGATCGCGGGGCGCGCGCTCATCGCGCAGACGAGATCCTCCTTCCGCGCTGCGGACACCGGCGCCGCCGCGCCGCACGCCGCCCACGCCGCGCGCCTCGAGGCCGCCGCGGGGGAGCTCGCGCGCGCCGGGGCCGCGCTCCCCGCCGCGACGAACCCCGCGGCCCACGTCCGGCGAACAGCGGCCTCCCAGCAGGCGCTGCCGTTCTTGGCACCCGAGCGCGCACCGGCGTCCGCGAGCCTCGCTGTCATCCACGGAATCCAGGCGCCGCTCGGGGTCGAGGGGCGTGGGCGCGCCGGGTGGAGGCCGCGCGAGCCGGAGCGCCTCGGCGCGGCGCTCGACGCCAGCCTGGATGTCTGGCTTTTGTTTGGCGCGCCCGCCTACGTGGAGCACGCGAGGCCCGTGCTCACAGCCTGCGCGGCCGGGGAGGACGTCTCGCGCCAGGCGCCGCCCATCGCCCCGCCCGCCATCGTGTCGGTGCCCCACGCGAAGATCTTCGGGGGCGCGGGCGTCGTCGGCGTCGCGGTCGCGTTCGGCGCGGGCTTCCTGATCCTGGGAGGCGCGCTGGTGACCGCGGCGGTGGAGCGCGTCGTCGCCCTCGCGTCGAGGCCCAGCGAGCCCGCGCGCGCCGAGGGCGCCGCGCTCCCCGGCGACCGCGGCGCGAACCCCGCGGCCGCCCCGCCCGTCGCGGCCCGGCCCGGCTCGACGACCCACGCGGCGACCACGCCGAACGCGGCGCTCCCCGCGATCCCTGACGGGCGCTCGAAGGTGCCCACCCTCGGGGAGTGGGGCATGGGCGTCACTGTCAACTCTGCTGCCGAGCCGGTTCGCGCGCCCGACTGCTCGGTCACGCTGCTCCGGGAGTGGCTGAAGGCGAAGTGTATGGGATCCGGCGCGTCGATCTCCTTCGGCGCAGGCACGGAGGGGCTCGAGAAGTACGAGTTCGTCAACGCCGACGCGTTCGGGGACGTCGTCATGCGGCTGCACCCCGGCATGGATTCGACGGTGGACTTCGGTCGCAGGGAGGGCGGCGCCCAGCTGCGCGTCGTCTGGCCCGCGGGTGACAAGCGGCCGAGCTGGATAGGTCTGTCCATGTCCGGCGCGCCGGCCGCTCCCGCGCGGCAGGTCGCGGTCACACGCCTCGCCGCCTGCGTGAGCGAGGCGCGCGCGTCGTCCGCCCAGCCGACCCACCCGGCGTCGCACGTTTTCGACGGCTCGACCGCCACCGCGTGGAACGAGGCCAGCCCCGGAGACGGGACGGGACAGTGGGTCGAGGCGAGGTTCCCCGCCGGGACGCACCTCGACCACGTGGAGGTGGGCGGCGGCTGGTCCCACACCACTGGCGCGGGCGAGGATCTGTGGACGCTCAACAACTCGTTCCGGGTGATGAGGGTCAGCTGGGACGGCGGCAGCCGGGAGATCAGCTTCGACCGACAGTCCGACCGGGACAGGCAGAAGCGCGTCGACATCGGCGCGAGCGTCACGTTCGTTCGTTTCGAGGCGCGCGCCGTCGACCACGGGCGCTTCGCCGATCTGTGCCTCGACGAGGCGACGTTCTTCGGGACGTGCGGCCGGTAGGCCAGCCCGTCGACGCTGCGAGAGAGAGCCCCATGATACCCAGCAAACCTACCAATGCTGTTCCGGACCAGTCAGAGCAGGGCCCGCTCTCCCCTTACGGGCCCACCGTCCCCGCGCCCGTCCCTCCGACGAGCCAGCACGCGCCGCCCGCGGGGTACCCCGCGTACCCCGCGCCCCCCGGTCCAGGCGCGGCGTACGGTCCGCCTCCGACCCCAGCCTACGGCCCGCCTCCGACCCCAGCCTACGGCCCGCCTCCGACCCCAGCCTACGGCCCGCCCCCGACCCCAGCCTACGGCCCGCCTCCGACTCCAGCCGTTGGCTACGGGCCCCCTCCGAGCTCCGCGCTGGCGGCCTACGGGCCTCCCCCGGCTCCCCCGGGCCCAGCCGCGAACGCGGGGCTGTGGACGTTCACCTTCAGCCCCCCGGGCGGCGACGCGCTCGCCAACAGCCTCGTCAACTCGTTGTTGTACGTCGTGACGTGCGGCTGGGCGACGGCGCTCGGCTACACGCGCTGGCGGTCGGAGAAGTTCTACACCGAGGGCGTCACGCTGAACGGCGCGCCGATGCGCTACCAGGCCTCGTGGGGAGACTCGTTCAGCAACTTCTTCTTGGCGTCCCTGCTGACGTTCTGCACGTGCGGGTTCGGGCGACCGTGGGCCGAGGTGATGAGGCGCGAGTTTCACGCGAAGCACACTGTCACCAGCGACGGCCGGCGCACCCGCTTCGTCGGGGAGGCCGGGACCGCGTGGCTGCTCGGCGTCCTCACGGCGGTGCTGGTCAACCCGTTCATGCTGTGGTGCCTCTCCACCACCTGGCCCATCCTCGCCGTGCAGTGGCGGAGCTGGACGATCAAGAACACCGAGATCGAGGACCCGCTGGCGCCCGGAGGTTGGCGACGCCTCCAGTTTCACGCGGGTCCGTTCTCCTACATCGTCAAGGGCTTCGCCGCGTCGGTCGCCACCATCGTCACGCTGGGGTTCTACGCGCCGTTCGCCGTCGCCAACTTCGAGCGGTGGGCCTGGAACGCGACGACGGAGGAGGGCGCGCCGCCGAAGCACGTCCCGAGCCGCCCGGAGACACCGGCGGAGTGGGCGGTGGTGTGCGCCTACGGGACGATCATCGCCGCGACGGTCGTCGGGATGGTGCTGCTGCTGCTGTCACTCTTCGGCACGGCGACCGTCGCCAGCGTCTGGCCGAAGGGACCGAGCGGCCCGGCCGTCACCGCCCGCTCGCCTGGGGCGGGGCGCGCGCCGGCGCCGCCCCGCGACGCGCCCACCGCTCGCGGCGTGCCCACCGCGCCTGAAGTCCCCGTCGCGCCCACCGCGCCCGTGGCCCCGGCGGCGCCCGGGGCGACGACCGACGCCTCGCTCCCCGACGTCCCCTCGGGGCGCTCGAAGGTGCCGAAGCTCAACGAGTGGTCGGCCGGGGTGTCGGTCAACTCCGCGCCGCAGGCGCTGCGCCCACCGGACTGCCAGGTCACGGTGCTGCGCGAGTGGTTGAAGGCCCAGTGCCGCGGGACCGACTCGTCGCTCG
>JADLFU010000229.1 GCA_020849655.1 Polyangiaceae bacterium
CGAGCACGGCGGGGAGGATCCTCCGCCGCAGCGCGCCGCCGGTGTCGCGGTCCGCGACAGAGCTCGCGTCGGCGCGGAACGCCGCCAATCGGTCGCGCCACAGCGCCTGGCGCTGGTCGGCGTCGCCGCCTTCGGCCTTCACCGCTCGCTCCTCGGGTGCTCGAAGCCGCATCGCGGCGACGACTCTATCGTGTCGGATCGCGTGAGGGCAGGCCGTCGCTCGCGCGCGGGGCTCCAGAGCGCCGCGGCGCGCTCGTTGCTGAGCGGAGGACACGTGGACTCACTCCCTTCAGGTCGTGGCGCGCCTCGCGCTCGCCGCCCTGTCCGCGTGCGCGGAGCTGACCTCCTACGCCGTGCCCGACGTGTTGCCGGCCGGCCACATGGGAGCTCGGCGTCGCCGCCCCCTTCGCCTACAGTGTATCGAACCGACGACAGGTCGCGCCCGCGCCGCGCCCGCTGCGCGACGACGAGCGCGTGGCGACGCTGACGCCGGGGGCCGCCTTCGTGCGCGTGGGCGTCCTCGACGTTGTCGAGCTCGGCGCGCAGCTGGGAAGTTCGATCTGGCCCCGGGTGAAGGGGCAGCTCCTCCGGGGCAAGACCAACCTGGCGCTCCGCGCGGGCGGATCCCCGTGGTCCCGCGGCGTCCGCGGCGCGACCACGGACGCGCTCGTGAGCTACAAGCTCGGCGGCGTCGAGCCCGTGCTCGGCGCGGGGGTGGGGTGGCTGGTCGACCAGCAGCGGCGCGCAGAGCCGCACAGCGAGAGCGCGCCTGCGAACGGAGCGCTCGGGTTCGCATCACTTGGCATTCGCGTGCCGCTGATCCGTGGCCTGGCGGTCCACCCGGAGATCACTGGGTTTCGATCCGTGACGGGCGACAGCGTCGGCTGGACCGCGGGCGTCGCCTGGGTGTTCACGGGGTTCAAGTGGATGGTCGCCCCGAGGGTGCTCTCGTGGTGAGCCTCGTCGCCACGCTCGCCCCAGCGGGCAGGCAGGTGCGCGTCGTCTCCACGGAGGTGCGGAGGTGAGGCGCGCGTGGGTGCTCGCGCTGCTCGGGCTCGCGGGTTGCTACGGCGAGATGGAGTACGAGGACGTGGTCTGCCAGGTCCACGCGACGCCGGTGGCGCGAGGGCAGGCCCCGCGCGCGTGCGAGCTGGCCGGGTCTCCCTACTTCGATCAGGAGAGCAATCCCTACGCCCACCCGGACAGGACGGAGGCCGCGGCGACGAAGTGCGGCACCGCCATCTACCGAGCGGTCGGGCCGCCGTTCCGGACCGAGGACGGCCGCTGTTGCAACATCGTGCGCGTCAGCCACGCGCCGGTGGTGATCGGCTACTGCCAGGGCCTACCCCGAGGGCGCCGGCGTCGCCGGCGTGGCGGACCGTGTGACCGTGAAGATTCGTGTAGTTCCCGCCTCCCTCGCCAGAACAGGGGTAGACGGCGCGCGCCGCCCGCATGTGGATCGTCCGGCTCGCCCTCCGTCGCCCCTACACGTTCGTCGTGGCGTCGCTGCTGCTCGTGCTCGTGTCGACGGGCGTGCTGCAGAAGACGCCGACCGACGTGTTCCCGAGCGTCGACATCCCGATCATCAGCGTGGTGTGGAGCTACGGCGGCCTGCCGGCGACGCAGATGGAGCGGCAGATCACGCAGTTCAGCGAGTACACGCTCTCCGGCAACGTCCCCGGCATCCGCACGATCGACAGCCAGTCGTTCGACGGCGTCGCGGTCATCCGCGTGTACCTGGAGGACGACGCCGACGTCTCGGCGGCCATCGCGCAGGTGACGGCGTCGAGCCAGTCGATCACGCGGCGCATGCCGCCCGGCACGCAGCCGCCGACGATCGTGCGCTTCTCGGCGTCGAGCGTGCCGATCCTCCAGCTCGCGTTCTCGTCGAGCACGGTGGGCGAGGCGGAGCTGCTCGAGTTCGTCAACCAGCGCGTGCGCACGAAGCTCTCGGCCATCCCGGGCGTGCGGCTCCCGCTGCCGATGGGCGGGAGGTTCCGCCAGGTCGCCGTCGATCTCGATCTCGAGGCCCTCGCGTCGTACGGGCTGTCGCCGAGCGACGTGAGCGCCGCGGTGGGGGCGGGCAACCTCACGCTGCCGACCGGGAGCGCGAAGCTCGGCGAGATCGAGTACCGCGTCGCGCTCAACTCGAGCCCCGAGACGATCGACGCGCTCAACGATCTGCCGATCCGCCTGCGCGACGGGCGCGTGATCTTCGTGCGCGACGTCGCGCACGTCCACGACGGGTTCGCTCCGCAGACGAGCATCGCGCGGCGCGACGGCGGGCGCGCGGTCGTGATGAGCGTGCTGAAGACCGGCGACGCCTCCGCGCTCGAGATCGCGCGGCGCGTCCGCGCGGAGCTCCCGGCCTTGCGCGCGATGGGGCCGGGCGTCGAGATGGAGGTGCTCGCCGATCAGTCCGAGTTCGTGCGGCGCGCGATCGACGGGCTCCTCGTCGAGGGCCTCATCGCGGCGCTGCTGACGGCGGCGATGATCCTGCTGTTCCTCGGAAGCCTGCGCAGCACGGTCGTCGTGCTCGTGTCGATCCCGCTCAGCGTGCTCGCGGCGCTGCTCGTGATGCGCGCGCTCGGTCACACCATCAACACGATGACGCTCGGCGGGCTCGCGCTGGCCGTCGGCGTGCTCGTCGACGACGCCACCGTCGAGATCGAGAACATCCACCGCAACCTCGCGATGGGCAAGCCGCTGACGCGCGCCATCCTCGACGGCGCCGAGCAGATCGCGGTGCCGGCGCTCGTCGCGTCGCTGTCGATCGGCCTCGTGTTCTTCTCGGTGCTGCTGCTCGAGGGGCCGTCGCGCTACCTGTTCGTCCCGCTCGGGCTCGCGGTCGGGCTGTCGGTGATGGCGTCGTACCTCCTGTCACGCACGCTCGTGCCGACGCTCGTGAAGTACCTGCTCGCGGGCGAGGCCGAGCACGGCGCCCCCCGGTCGGCGCTCGGGCGGGTCCACGCGCGGGTCTCGGGCGGGCTCGACGCGCTCCGCGACGCGTACGGCGCGCTGCTCTCACGCGCGCTCGCGCGGCCGCGCGCCGTCGTCGTGGGCTCGATCGTGGTCGCGGTCGCCGCGGGCGCGCTGTCGCGCGTCGTCGGCACCGAGTTCTTCCCGACCGTCGACGCCGGGCAGCTGCGCCTGCACGTGACCGCCCCGGCGGGGACGCGCATCGAGGAGACGGAGCGGTGGTTCGCCTCTGTCGAGCGGGTGGTCGGCGAGGTCGTCGGCGCCGACCGCGAGCTCGTGCTCTCCCAGATCGGGATGCCCTCGGGCTACACGCTCGCGGTCACCGACACGGCCAACGTGAGCGTCGCCGACGGCGAGGTGCTCGTGCGGCTGCGCCGCGGGCGCCACCGCTCGACGAGCGCGCACGCGGAGGCCCTGCGCGCGCGCTTGACGGCGGAGTTCCCCGAGCTCGGCTTCTACTTTCAGCCGGCCGACATGGTGACGCAGATCCTGAACTTCGGGCTGCCGTCGCCGATCTCGGTGCAGGTCTCGGGGCCGCGGCGGAAGGAGGCCCTCCAGCTCGCCCGCGACCTCGCGCGCGAGCTGCGCGGCGTGCCCGGCGCGGCCGACGTGCGGCTCCACCAGCTCGTCGCGGCGCCCGCGCTCCGCGTCGTCGTCGACCGCACCCGCGCCGCCGAGGTCGGGCTCTCGCAGCGCGACGTCGCCGACGATCTCCTGGTGGCGCTCTCGGGCACCGGGCAGGTGTCGCCTGGCTACTTCACCGATCCCGACACGGGCAACAGCATCAGCGTCGTCACGCAGGTGCCGCAGCGGAGGTTCCGCGTGGCCGACGATCTGACGGCCATCACGCTCAACGCGCCGCGCGGGGCGCAGCGCTTGAGCGATCTCGCGACGATCGAGCGAGCGCGCGTGCCGGTGTTCGCGTCGCACACCGACGTGCAGCCGACGTACGAGGTGCGCGCCGACGTGCGCGGGCTCGATCTCGGCAGGGTCGCGCGCGGGGTCGACGCCGTCCTCTCGAAGCGCCCGCGCGTGCCGGGCGTCGATGTGCGGCTGCAGGGCCAGATCGAGAGCATGCGATCGTCGTTCTCGCGGCTCGGCCTCGGCCTCGCGCTGGCGGCGGCGCTGGTCTACTGCCTGATGGTCGTGAACTTCCAGTCCTGGAGCGCCCCCGCGGTCGTGCTGTCCGCGCTCCCGTTCGCCTTCACGGGGGTCGCGGCGGCGCTGTTCTTGACGGGCACGCACCTGAGCGTCCCGGCGCTGCTCGGCGCGCTGATGAGCGTCGGCGTCGGCACGGCGAACGCGACGCTGCTCGTGGCGTTCGCGGCCGAGCGACACCAGGCGGGCGTCCCCGCGGCCGACGCCGCGCTCGACGCCGGGCGCACGCGCCTGCGGCCGATCCTGATGACCGCGCTCGCGATGGGCGTCGGCATGCTGCCGATGGCGCTCGGGCTCTCGGAGGGAGGCGAGCAGAACGCGTCGCTCGCGCGCGCGGCGCTCGGCGGCCTGTTCGGCGCGACGGCGGCGACGCTGCTGGTCGTGCCGTCGGTGTTCGCGAAGGTGTACGCGCGCCGCGCGCCGCGCGTCGTGGATCCGCTGCTGGAGGAGCCGTGAGGCGCGGGATCATCGCCGCGCTCGCCGCGGTCGTCGTCGCGCTCGGCCTCGCCGGGCTCGGCGCGCGTCGGCTCGGGCAGCTGCGCGACGCGGAGGCGGAGGCGCGCCCGAAGCACGGCGCCCGGCGCGTGAAGGTGATCACGGTCGAGGAGGCGGGCTCGGAGCTCGAGCTCGTGCTCCCGGCGACGGCGCGCGCCGCGCAGACGACGCTGCTCCTGCCGCGCGCGACCGGGACCGTGACCGGGCTGTCGGTGCGGATCGGCGCGCCGGTGAAGAAGGGCCAGGTGCTCGCGACGATCGACGCGCCCGACGTCCAGGCGCAGGCGCGGTCGGCGCGCGCGCGGGTCGCGGAGGCCACGGTCTCCGTCGACCTCGCGCGGCGCAACCTCGCCCGCGCCGAGCGCCTCGAGCGGGAGGGGCTCGGCACGCCGCAGGCGACCGAGGACGCCCTGCAGCGCCAGAACTCCGCGCAGGCGTCGCTCGCCGCGGGCCAGGCCGAGGTCGCGCGCGTCTCGGCGCTCGTGCGCTACGAGAAGGTCGTCGCGCCGTTCGACGGCGTGGTCTCGCGGCGCGCGATCGACGACGGCGCCACCGTCGTCGCGGGCGTGACGCCGCTGCTCGAGATCGCCGAGGACGGCCCGCTGCGCGTCGAGCTCGACGTCCCGCAGGCGCTCGCCGGCCTGGTGCGCGAGGGCACGCGCGTGAGCGTCTCTCCACGAGGGGCGAGCGCCGCGGTCGACGGCGCGGTCGTGCGGACCGCGGGCTCGCTCGATCCGGTGACGAGGACGCTGCGCGTGGAGATCGAGCTCCCGAGGCAGCCCGACGTGCTCGCGGGTGCGTACGTCAACGCGCGCTTGCACGTGACGCGCGCCGATCGACCGCTGCTCGTGCCGGCGATGGCCCTCGCGCCGACGGGCGCCGACGTCCGCGTCGCCACGCTGTCACCCGCTCACGTCGTCGCGTGGAAGACCGTGACGGTCGTCCGTGACCTCGGGCGGGACGTCGAGCTGACGGGGGAGCTCCAGCGGGGCGCGACCATCGTGCTCTATCCGCCGCCCGATCTCGCGGAGGGCGAGCTCGTCGACCCCGTCGCGCGGTGACGCGCGCCCTCACGCGACGGTCGCGCACCCGCCAGCGATGACTGACACGCTCAGCGAGACTGACCAGTCGCGCCCCGCCCGCGGTACGCGCGCTCGACGCCGGCGACGTCGCCGCCCTGCACCCACACCACGCTCGGGCCGCGCTCGACCTCGGTGAGCGGGATGACGGGCCGCGCGCCCGCGGCGACGCGCGCTCGCTGAAATGCGGATGGGTCGCGATCGACGTCGACCACCGCGTAGGGAATCCCGCGCGCCTCCAGGCCGGCCTTCAGGCTCCGACACGCGCCGCACCACTCGGCGCTGTACACTGTCACACGCGCCATCGAGCGCGGCGGCTCTGCCCCTCCCACTGCGGGCGCCGTGGAGGCCGGGCGCGCGGGCGGGGCCGCGACCCGCGGGTGGGGGGCGGAGCGCGTGCTGCCGCCGCTGTCGCCTGCTCCCACCCGCGGCGGACGCGTCGCCGGTGACGTCGGCGACGCCTTCGGTGCTGCGCGCGCGTCCACCGCCGCGCCGTCGATCCGGGAGATCGCGACCGCCGCGATCACGCCCGCGGACGCCGTCGAGCCCAGCACCGCGACGAGGAGCGCGACGAGCCCGGCGACGCCGGCCCTCGCGCTGCCCCTCCCCGCCCAGGATCCGTCGAGCGGACGCGGCGGTGCGGCAGGGCGGCGCATCGCCCCCAGCACCGCGGGGTGCGGCGCGGCGAACACTGTGGGGGGCGCGCGGCGGGACATCGACCATCCTCCGAGCGTGGGAAGGACAACCTTCCTCAGCGAGTGCGCGCGCCCTGAGCATGGGCTGAAACCCGCGCACCCAGGGCCCAACCCGGGCCCGCAGATTTTGCGCTTCGTGGTACAAGCGGACCCATGAACCCGCCCTCGTCACGCGCGTCGGCGCGCTCGCTCAGGCTGAGGCACCTCACGCTGCTCGGGCTGCCAGCGCTGGCGGCGTCGTGCTCGGACCGGCCTGCGACGGCGATCGTGGTCGCGGTCTCGAGCGAGGGCGTCGTGCCACGCGACCTCGACCGCCTGGAGATCGTCGTCACCCGAGGGGGCGCGGAGCGCCACGAGAGCGTCCACGAGCTGCCTGCCGACGACAGGCTGCCGGGGACGCTGACGCTGACTGGCAACAGTGACGACGCCCCGGTCACCATCGAGCTGCGAGGCTCCGCGAAGGGCGCGCCGCCGCACGTCGTCCGGCGGGCGACGCTCCGCTTCGTCGACGAGAAGACCAAGCTGCTGCGCATGCCGCTGCGGTACGTGTGCTACGGCGCGAGCGACTGTGCACAGGGGCAGACTTGCATCGGCGGCACCTGCCAGGACCAGGCCGTCGACGAGCTCGCGCTGCCCGAGTTCGTCGACGATCCGGCGCTCGGCGGCGCGCCGGGGGCGTGCTTCGACGAGGCCGCGTGCTTCCAGTCTGCGACGCCAGTGTCCATCGATCTCGCGACCTGCTCGGCGGCGCTCCCCGAGGGGCGAGCCGTCGGCGTTCGGTTTGCAAAGTGGCCCGATCGGCGGGTCGGCCTGACGCTCGATCCGCGCGAGGGGTATGCGAGGAGCGAGGGCCGCGTCCGGCTGGCGCCCGCGCTCTGCGCCGCCCTCGGCGCAGGCGGCGTGCTCGAGGTGCTCGCGTCGCCCACCTGCCCCGAGCTCACCCCCGATCGCACGCCTTGCCCCGTCTCCAGGCCGTCGGGCGCGGGGGGCAGCGGCGGCGCAGGCGGCGGAGGGCCCGCGGGCGCACCGGGCGCCGGGGGCGTGGCGGGCACGGCGAGCGGCGGCATGGCGAGCGGCGGCATGGCGAGCGGCGGCACGGCGAGCGGCGGCACGGCGAGCGGCGGCACGGTCGGTTTTCAGGTCGTGTCGACCTCCCCGCTGCCCGCGGTCGTTCCGACGTCGGGCTTCACCGCGGTCATCGAGTTCAACCAGCCGGTCTCTCCCAGCGGGCTGACGGGCCTGGTGAGCTTCAAGGGGACGTTCCCCTCCCAGCCGGGCCCCACACCGAAGATCGATCCGGCGGATCCGAAGCGGGTGCTCGTCGACGTGACAGGCGCCGACTTCGTCGCGGGCGTCCCGTACCTCGGCGTCGTGAAGAAGGGCCTCGCGGCCGCGCCGCCGTCGACTGACACGCTCGCGGCCGACGTGCGCTGGGCAGTGCGGACCGGCCCGGAGCAGGTCGGCGTCGGGTACCCGCTGTTCCCGTTCGTCACCCAGCCGGTCGTGGCGTCCGCGCCGGCGAGCTCGATCGCGTACGTGCTCCAGCGCTCGAGCGACAGCGCGCCGCCGATGGCCGCGCGGTACGAGGACGGCAAGGGCTTCGTCGAGGCCGTCGACGTGACCGGGGGCATCGACGTGGTGCCCCCGAGCGGCGCGCAGAGCCTCGCGATGTGCGGCAGCGGCGAGGCGTTCGCGCTGTTCCACGGCAGGACGAAGGCCGAGGTGATGGCAGCGAGCACGATCTCGCACGTGTACGTGGCGCGCAGGCCCGCCGCCGCGGCTGCGCAGTGGGGCGCGCCCGAGCTCCTCCACGACGGCGCCACGCCGGGGGATCTCCAGATCGTGAGCGACTCGTCCTGCGACGCGATGGCGTTCTGGACGGAGAGCGTCGATCCGGGAGGCTACCGGGTGATGCGCGCGCGCATCCCGAGCGGGCAGCCCGCGGAGGCGCCGGTGGAGCTGGGGACCTCCCCGACCATCCCCTCGCTGTCGGCGGCGGCGACCTCGACCGGGGATGTCACGGCGTGCTGGCGCGTCCAGACGAAGCCGCTCCGCTGCGCGATGGGGAAGATGTCCGCGTCGTGGCCGCCCGCACAGGACGTGCCGCTCTCGCCGCCCAGCCCCGGCATCCCCACCCTGCACGTCCCGGACAAGGGGACGAGCCTGGTCGTCACCTACCAGGACCTCGCCAGCCAGTGGATTGCGCAGCGCTACACGGAGGCGATGGGCTGGGAGAGCGCCTACACGTTCCCGGTGGTGGCCAACGGCACCCCGGTGGCGCCGGTGGGGCAGGTCGACGCGAGCGGAGACGCCGTCTTCATCGTCTACGATTCGTCGACGAAGCAGCTGGCGAGCGCCACGTGCGTGCTGGGATCGTGGTCGCAGATCGCCTTCCCCGCGACGCCGAGCGCCGGTCGGGTGGTGATGGCCGGCGGCGCGGGGACGCAGGCGACCGCGTACTACCGCGCGGGGACCGGCACGATGACTGACATCTACCGAGCTCGGTTCGACGGCGCACAGTGGCTGGACGAGGGCAAGGTCGTCTCGTCGAGCTTCTCCCTCGGCGTGACCAGCGCGCAGCTGGTCGCGTCCCAGGTGAACCAGGCGCCGCTCGTGCTCTACCAGGAGGAGGCCTCGACGCTCCTCGGGACGCTGTTCGTCTACCGCGGGCAGTAGCGCCGGCGATCGACGTCACGAGGCGAACGTCAGGCCTGGCGGGAGCGCGTCGCCGACGGCGGCCCCGCGATCGTCCTGTCGCGCCTCGACGATCTCGCGGACGAGCGCCGACAGATCGGCTCTCCCCGCGGCGTCGAGGCGCCTCGCCACCTCCTCGCGCGTCGCGTCCGGCAGATCCCTCGCGCGGTCGCCCGTGCGCCGGGCGAGGTCGGCCGCGGCGACGGCGAGCGCGGGGGTGGCCTCCCAGCGCTCACGGCGCAGCTCGTCGAGCCAGCCCTCCACGACGCGCGCGCGCGGGACGAGGTGGGCGCTCGCGTACGCGGGGAGGCGCGCGCCGAGCCGGCCGATCACGCGGTAGAGGAGCGGATCCTTCCTCGTCCAGACGCGCTCGATGAGCTGCGCGCCGAGCGCCTCCTTCGTCGCGGGCGGCAGGCGCTCGAGCGCCGCGACCAGCTCGAGCACGAGCGGCTCGTGGTCCGAGAGCGGGGATCGCGAGCTCCGCGTCGACGTCGCCGTGAGCGCGGGCAGGAGCCGCGAGAACAGCGCCTGCTGCCGCGCCTCGTCGAGCCCGAGCGCCACCCGTCGCGCCGCGATCAGCCACTGCTCGACCACCCTCGGATCGCGGCTGTGGATGACGCCCTCCTCGAGCAGCGGCCCGAAGCGCTCCATGCGCGCGGCGTCGTCCGGGTGGCCTGCGCCGGGGCGCAGACAGTAGCTCGTGAGGTTCAGGAACACGCGCTCGTGCTCCGCGTCGCGCCGCCGCCCCTTCGCTCGCGCGAGCGCGAGATCGCCGAGCGCGCGCAGCGTCGAGAGCGGCCAGGCCCCGCGCTCGCCGAGGAGCTTGGCGAGCTCGCGTGGCAGGTCCTTCGCGGCGCGCCCCTCGCGCCCGTAGCACGCGTCGAGGAGCGCGGCGGCGCTCGGCAGCCGGCCATCCACGGGCGCGGACGCGGGCGGCGGCGCGACGCTCGCGGTCGCGGGACGCGGGCGGAGCTCGAGCTCGAGGAGGTGGCGCTCGCCCGTCGGCTCGA
This sequence comes from Polyangiaceae bacterium, assembly GCA_020849655.1. Taxonomy (GTDB): domain Bacteria; phylum Myxococcota_A; class Polyangia; order Polyangiales; family Polyangiaceae; genus JADLFU01. Next base: position 10,111 of record JADLFU010000229.1, read on the forward strand.
CGCACGCGAGCGCGAGCGTGCCGAGATCGGACAGCCCGGCCTCGAGCGTCACCGCGTGCTCGCCCCGCCCCTCGATCCGCGCGACGAGCGGCGGCAAGGGGGCGTGGACGGCGGGGTCGAACGCGACGACGGCGCCCGGCGCGCTCGCGTCGTGCGCGCTCGACGCCGCGACGTCGATGCGCACCGCGCGCCCCTTCGACAGCGACAGCTCGACGTCGATCGCGTGCGTGACGCCGGGCTCGCTCCCCTGCGGCAGGACGCAGACGGCGCGGGTGTCGCCGCCCGGGCTCGGCGCGAGCACGTAGTACGCGCGCGCCGAGCCGCCGCCGATGCGCACGCCGTGCCCCCGCGTCGCCAGGCCGTGCCGCGCGGCGCCGCGCGCGACCGCGAGATCCGGATCGACGCCCCGGAGCACGGTGACACCTCGGCCGAGCCAGCCGGACAGCACCTCGGCGACGCGCGCCGTGAGCCCCGGCGCGTGGAAGACGCCGCCGCACGGCAGGAGGTGCGTCGGCGCGATCCCGCCTGCCCGCGCGAGGAAGGCCGCGAGGTGCCGCGTGATCGCCGCGTCGCGCGCGTACGGCAGGCCGAACGACACGAGCGCGCCCTTGCCCGTCGCGGGGCGCGCGTCGGCCGCCACCCGCGGGAAGAAGCCGTCCACGACGAGCGAGGTGATCTCGTCGCGCGCCAGCGTCACGCGGCGCCCGCCGCCGATCAGCCGCGCGCCGGTCCCCGCGAGCACGAGCGTGAGCTCGTCCGGCGCGCCGGCCGACAGCGCGCGCTCCTTCGCCGCGCGCGCCTGCTCGACGAGCGCGGCGAACCTCGGGGGATCGAGCCTGTCGCCGCCGAGCCGCCGCTCGGCCAGCGCGGCCAGCGCGAGATCCATGTTGTCGCCGCCGAGCAGCAGGTGGTCGCCCACCGCCACGCGTCGCACCGCGCGCCCTCGATCGGTCACCTCGAGGCAAGAGAAATCGGTCGTGCCGCCGCCGACGTCGCAGACGAGCACGAGCGCTCGGTCGAGCTCCGCGAACGCGCCCGCGCCGCCCGCGAGCACCTCGTAGAACGCGGCCTGCGGCTCCTCGAGCAGCTCGACGGAGAGCCCGGCGCGGCGCGCGGCGAGCAGCGTGAGCGCGCGCGCTGCGTCGTCGAACGACGCGGGCACCGTGAGCACGATCTGCTGCTCGACGAGCGGCGCGTCGGGGTGCGCGTCGTCCCACGCGCGCCGCGCGACGGCGAGGTACGCCGCCGACGCGTCGACCGGCGAGATCCGGGGCGCCTCCTCGTCGTCGCGCTCGCCCCAGGGCAGGATCGGCGCCTCGCGGTCGACGTGCGGCGACGGCAGCCAGCTCTTCGCGGAGGTGATCTGGCGCCCGGTGATCTCGGCGCCCCGTCGCCGCGCGAACGCGCCGAACGCGAATGGGCCGCCCGGCGCGAGCGCGCGCGGATCGGTGAGCTCGCCAGGCAGCGGCGCGTACAGGCACGACGGCAAGAGCGCGCGCGGCTCGATGCGAGCCTCGTCGATCGGCTGCGGGATGGGGAGCACCTCGGGCGAGCACGAGCCGTCGGCGGGCGCGGCGGCCACGACGACGTGGGTCGTGCCGAGATCGACGCCGACGACGTAACTCGGCGGTCGTCCTGACATTGAGCTCGACCTTGAACCGCTCGTCGGGCGCGCGCGGGACCGTCGGGACGGCCTCGAGCAGCAGCGTGCCGACCTCCGTCACGCGCGCCGAGAGCCTGACGGGGACCACCTCGCCGTCGCGGCGCCCCTCGGCCGGCAGCGCGAGCTCGATCGGGGGCAGCTCCTCGAGGTCGACGCCCGCGGCGACGTCGACGCTCGCGCCCGCGACATCGTCGCGCCTCGTCGACGACGTGAAGAACCGAAACCGCACGGGCTCTCCCACGACGAGGCCGAGCTCCTCGTCGGGCAGCGCGGCGGCGGAGCCCTCCTCCAGGCCGAAGGGCGCGACGCAGAGCGCGACGACGGGCGGCTCGACGCCGGGGATCGCGGGCGCGGCGCCCTCGACGCCCACGTAGTACGAGCGCGCCGTGCCGCCGCGGATGCGCACGCCCGCGCCTCGCCGCACGAACCCGTACATCGCCGCGCCGCGCGCGACCGCGAGATCGAGATCCGCGCCCGACAGCACGCGGGGCGGCGCGAGGCCCGCCGAGGTCATCCAGCCCGAGATCACCGACACGAGCCGCTCGCGCAGCGCGGGCGACGCCATCACCCCGCCGTTGAACAGGATGGCCGTCGGCGCGAGCAGGCCGCTCGCGCGGGGGAACTCGCCGAGCCCCGCGGTCGCCTCCGCCTGGCGCGCGAGGAAGGCCGCGAGGTGCCGGGTGACGCCCGCGTCCGACGCGTAGGGCAGCCCGAGCTGCGTCAGCGCACCTCGCGTGCGCGCGGCGGGGCGCGCGGCGGCGTCGACCTCGGGGAAGAACCCGTCGACGAGCACGGTCGAGAGCTCCTCGCGCGACAGCTCGCATCTGACGGCGCCGCCGAGCAGCTTCGCGCCGCGGCCGGGGATGACCACCGTGGCCGCCGCGCGATCGCCGCCGAGCAGCTCCTCCTTCGCTCGACGCGCCGCGTGCGTGAGCGCGGCCTGTTGCCACGCGTCGAGCTCACGGCCCTCCTTCGCGAGCTTCGCCCGAGCGGCGTACGCGACCGCGAGGTCCATGTTGTCGCCGCCGAGCAGGATGTGATCGCCGACGGCCACGCGCACGAGCCCGAGCTCGCCGCCCTGATCGACGCAGGCGATGGCGGAGAAATCGGTCGTCCCGCCGCCGACGTCGACGACGAGCAGCAGATCGCCGGCGGACAGCTCCCTCCGCCACGCGTCGCCCCTCGCCGCGAGCCACGCGTACAGGGCCGCCTGCGGCTCCTCGAGCAGCGTGAGGCGCTCGAGCCCCGCGGCGTACGCGGCCTCGGCCGTCAGCTCGCGCGCGGTCGCGTCGAACGACGCGGGCACCGTCAGCACGACGTCCTGCGCCGCGAGCGCGAGGGCGGGATCGCCCCGCGCGATCACGTGGTCCCACGCCTCGACGAGGTGCTCGACGTAGCGAAAGCTCGCCTCGACCGGCGAGATCTTGTCGATCTCGGCGGCGCCCGGCGGCAGCACCGACGCGCGGCGATCGATCGTCGGGTGGCAGAGCCAGCTCTTCGCGCTCGACACGAGCCGCGTCGGGAGCTCGGCGCCGCGCGCGCGGGCGTGCGCGCCGACCGAGAAGCTCCGCGCGGCGTCCCACGGCAGCGGCAGCGGCCCCTCGCCCTCGGGCGGGACGAAGTAGAAGCTCGGGAGCAGCGCGCGCGCGTCGATCTCCTGGCGCCCCGTCGCCTGCGGCACGTCGAGCACGCGCAGGAGGCCGTCCTCGGAGTCGACGTACGCGAGCGCGGTGTGGGTCGTGCCGAGATCGATCCCGACGACGTAGCGAGGATCGGTCACGCCTCCACCTCCGCCGGCGCGACGACGCTCGGATCGGCGCCGCCGAGCAGCTCCGGCAGGCGCGCCGACGAGACGACCCACCCGCGGTGCCGCAGCACGCCCCGCCACGGCGGCTTGCCCACCGCGCCCGTCAGCTTCACGCGGGCGGCGTCGTACCCCTCCTCGACCGTGACCGCCGCGCCCTCCGGCTCGTCGCGCGCGGGAGAGAGCGTGAAGTGCTCGCGGATGACCTCACGGCAGCCGTCGTGCACCGCGCGGGCCGCCGCGCCGACGTCGGCGTCCGAGTACGAGGCGATGTCCTCCTCGACGAAATCGACGAACCTCGCACGTCGCTGCAGGAGGGCGAGCAGCGACACCGCGCCCTCCGCGCGCGTGGGCGCCGGTGGAGGCTGGGAGACGCCGGGCGACGCGAGCGTCGCGGGCGGCACCGACGGCGGCGGCAGCTCGGGCGCGGGATCGCTGGCGGCGAGGACGCGCGACGCGAACTCCGCGTCGGAGACGATTCGAAAGAACGAAGACAGCGCGAGCGACAGGCGCCTCCCGAGCGACGGCGACGGCATCGGCGGTGGACCATAGCTCGAAACCTCGCGCGCGCCGCGCCGCCGACGCGCAAATCGATCCCGCAAATTGGGCACCCGCCGCGGGCGCGTGCGAATGATCGCGTGCGGGCTGAGCCCCGCGCGGAGGCGAGTCATCATGGCGACTTTCATCGGTGGTTGGGCGAGGCGTGTGCTCTTTGGCGTCGTCGCGGGCGGCGCGTTGAGCCTGGCGGTGCCGAGCGTGGCGCACGCGAAGGCGGACGACGGCAAGACCGAGAGCCACGAGAAGGCTCACAAGAAGGCCGACAAGACCAAGAAGGCCGACAAGAAGCGGTCGACCAAGAAGACCGCGGCGCACAAGAAGGCCGACAAGAAGCCGGCGAAGGACGCGCCCCGGCAGCAGGACAAGACCGACGACGACAAGGCCGAGCCGAAGAAGACGCCGGCCCTGTCGAAGGGCGCGAGCACCGCCGGCGACTTCGACGACGACAAGGCCGACAAGGACGAGAAGGCCGACAAGGACGAGAAGGCCGACAAGGCGAAGAAGCCCGCCGCGAAGAAGACGAAGAAGACCGCGAAGGCCGGCCACGACAAGGCGTCGAAGGGCAAGAAGCACACGGCAAAAAAAAAGAGTGTCGAAGAGACCCAGTAGAGATCCTGAGGCAGACCGGTGAGGGCCTCAGCCTCACCCTCACCGGCTGCGACGGCGTGCCCGAGGCGAGCGCACGAGGAGACCTGAGCGTCCTCTTGCGGCCGCTCTCGGCGCCTCGTCCCACGGCGCTCGGGGAGCCGAAGGGCCCGAACGGCGAGGTCGCTCCGCAGGTCAGGCTCGTCGATCAGGGGCTCGTCACGCGGATGCAGGCGATCGCGGCCGCCTACCGCGGGAAGAAGGTGCGGATCATCTCCGGGTACCGCCCCCAGAGCGACGGCAGCCACCACAAGCTCGGCAAGGCGATGGACGTCCGGGTCGAGGGCGTGTCGAACGAGGCGCTCGCGACGTTCTGCCGCAGCCTCCCGGACACGGGGTGCGGCTACTACCCGAACAGCACGTTCGTGCACGTCGACGTGCGGCCGCGCGGCACCGGTCACGTCTACTGGATCGACGCGTCGGGCCCGGGCGAGCGCGCGCGGTACGTGGCGACGTGGCCGCCGCCGAAGGACGCGCCCGCCGCCGAGATCCCGCGCCCCGACCACGCGGCGCCGGGCGACGAGCACACGCACGGCGACGCCGACGGCAAGAGCGGCCACGGCATCGGAGAGAGCGATCGCGGCGACGAGGTCGTCGAGCGGGTGCCGGGCCTCTCCGGCTGACCAGCGCTGAGCCGCGCTCGCGCCACAATTCAGCGACGCCTCCGCGGCGCGCGCGTATGGCTGGCGGCGTCGCTCGCCCTGGTCGAGCGCGGGGCCCGGATGAAGCGCTTCGATTTCCCTGTCAGCTTCGACGTCCGCGATCGCCGCTGCGTCGTGCTCGGCGGCGACCGGGAGGCGAGCGACAAGGCGCAGCGGCTGCTCCGCGCGGGCGCGAGGGTGCAGATCGTCGCGGAGGCCGTGGAGCCCGAGCTCGCGGCGCTCGCGGGCGCGGGCGCGCTCGGGTGGGCGGCGCGCAGCTGGACGCCGAAGGATCTCGTCGGCGCGTTCGCCGTCATCGTGGCGCCCGACGAGCGCGCGAGCGCCGACGACATCGCCGCCCGCCGCGACCAGCTCGGGTACCTGCTGTGCGTCGTCGACGCGCCCGAGCCGTCGGACTTCGCGAGCCCGGCGCTGCTCCGCGCGGGCGATCTGACCATCACGCTGTCGACGGGCGGGCGCGCGCCGGCGCTCGTCTCGCGGCTGCGGCGCGAGCTAGAGGGCGCGATCGCGACCCCGCGCATGGCCGAGTTCCTCGACGCGCTCGCCGCCCGCCGCG
>JADLFU010000230.1 GCA_020849655.1 Polyangiaceae bacterium
ATAACCGAAGCCCCGATGAAGGGCGGCCGTAACTATGACGGTCCTAAGGTAGCGAAATTCCTTGTCGGGTAAGTTCCGACCCGCATGAATAGCGTAATCACATGGGCTCTGTCTCAACGAAGGACTCGGCGAAACTTAATTCGAGGTGAAGATGCCTCGTCCCCGCGGGTAGGCGGAAAGACCCTATGAACCTTTACTGCAGCATATTATTGGGTTTAGGTATGCTCTGTGTAGAATAGGTGGGAGGCTTCGAGGCCGGGGCGCCAGCTCCGGCAGAGCCGTAAGTGAAATACCACCCTTGCGGCATCGGAATTCTAACTGTGTCCCGTGAATCCGGGCGCAGGACAGTGTGAGGCGGGCAGTTTGACTGGGGCGGTTCCCTCCCAAAGAGTAACGGAGGGGTTCAAAGGTACCCTCAGCACGGTTGGCAATCGTGCGTCGAGTGCAAAGGCAGAAGGGTGCTTAACTGAAAGACCTACAAGTCGATCAGGCACGAAAGTGGGACTTAGTGATCCGGCGGTTGTGTGTGGAAATGCCGTCGCTCATCGGATAAAAGGTACTCCGGGGATAACAGGCTGATCGCGCCCAAGCGTCCATAGCGACGGCGCGGTTTGGCACCTCGATGTCGGCTCATCGCATCCTGGGGCTGGAAAAGGTCCCAAGGGTTTGGCTGTTCGCCAATTAATAGCGGTACGTGAGCTGGGTTTAAAACGTCGTGAGACAGTTTGGTCCCTATCTGCCATGGGCGTAGGACACTTGAGAGGAGCTATCCATAGTACGAGAGGACCTGGATGGACGGACCCCTGGTGAATCGGTTGTCGTGCCAACGGCATAGCCGAGTAGCCACGTCCGGAACGGATAACCGCTGAAAGCATCTAAGCGGGAAGCCGGCCTCAAGACAAGGTGTCCCGGCGCAAGCCCTAAAGACCACTCGTAGACTACGAGTTTGATAGGCCGGGTGTGGAAGCACGGTAACGTGCGGAGCTAACCGGTACTAATCGGTCGTGAGGCTTGACCTATCTCTAAGGCAACATGCGAGCTCGTGCTCAGGATTGGAGCAACGAGCCTCGATGGCTACGAACCCCTTCGGCCTACGTCGAAGGTGGGCGCTCCCTGTCTTCCGGTGGTGATATCGAAGAGGCCACACCCGATCCCATCTCGAACTCGGAAGTTAAGCTCTTCGGAGCCGATGGTACTGCACGGGCAGCCGTGTGGGAGAGTAGGACGCCGCCGGGATTATTCATGAGAGCCCCAAGACCCCACGGTCTTGGGGCTTTCGCTTTTTGTCTCGCGCGCGCGGGCGCCTCTCCTGGACCTGACAGCCCGGCGGCGCCGCCGAGAACGCCCGCATCGGCTCAGCGGCGACCGACGAGCTCGACGCTGACGGCGTCGACGCTGGTGGTCGTCGGCGGTCGGAGCTTCGTGATCGACACGGCCACGCGGGTCGCCGGCGTCGCCTCGAGCACGCGCTCGATGACGCGCGCGCCGAGGACCTCGAGCAGACGGAACGCCTGGCTCGTCCCCACCTCCACGATCAAGGACGCGAAGCGGTCGTAGTCGAAGACCTCCCTCAGGTGGTCGCTCGTCGGCAGCGCCTCGACGGGGAGGGTGATCTCGACGTCGGCGAGGAAGTCCTGGAGGAGATCGCGCTCGGAGTCGCTGACGCCGTGCCTCGCGCGGAACCGGACGCCGGTCAGGCGGATCTTGTACTCGGCGCAGTCGATCATCACCAGCCCTCGGGGGTCTTCAGATCCATCGGGGCGATCCAGAGTATCAGCCCGCTCGTGTCGTCGATGAGGAACAGGCGCCCGTCGGGGTGGAAGGCGACGTCGGCGGGGCGACCGTTGATCGTCCCCTCGCCTCGCCCGAAGCCTCGTGTGAACGGGGTCTCCGGGCCCTTCGGCGCTCCGCTCGCCGGATCGGTCGGCACGGCGACCACGTCGGCGTTCTCCCACGCGCCGTTGGTGCCGTGCTTGGCGACGAAGATCGCGCCGGCGAAGGGCGCAGGCCAGGTCGACGGCGCGAAGTCGAGGCCGAACGGCGTGTCTCCGAGGGGGAACGAGAGGAGCTCGGCGTCGACCTTCGAGCAGTCGCCGCCAGCGTAGGCGACCACGTTCGGGCCGACGCAGCAGGGGTAGCCGTAGTGACCCGGCGTGGGGTTGTTGACGCGGACGAGCTTCTCGCGCCCGCCGATGCTCTGCCAGCTGTCGCCGGTGAGCTCGTTCGCGTAGCAGGCGTCGTGCGCGTCGCAGCGGACGTACATCGGGTTGCGGAAGCCGTCGGCGACCACCGTCGTCGCGGCGGGCAGCGGGCCGGCGACGGAGAACCCGAGGACCGCGCCCTTGGTCAGCTCGTCGAGCTTGCAGCTGAACGTGTCGAAGCGCCCGCGCGTGGCGAACATCTGGCCGCTCTTCGTGACGTCGATCGTGTGCGTGTAGCGGTAGCCGGCCTGCTCCGCCGCCGTCATCGGCATGCCGAGGTTCGCGACGAGCTCGCTCGCGCCCTTCGCCTTGCGCTCGCCGGGCGCCCTCGTGAAGCGACGGACGTCGTTCCACCGCGTGAAGTAGACGTGGCCACCGTGGAGCGCGAGGCCGTGGATGCACGCGAGGTCGGTCGGATCCGCGTCGTGGGCGAAGCAGTCGGAGCCGTCGAACGGCTCGCCGCCCGCGAAGACGAACTGCGAGTCGGCGCGTCCGTCGTGGTCGTCGTCCGGGAACACCAGGATCGCGCCCTTGCCGCCTTGCGCGCCGCCCGCGGTCGCCTTGGCGGGCGCGGTGATGAAGACGTCGCCGTCGTCGGCGATGCGGATCACGCGCGGCACGAACGGCGTCGTCTCGAGGGTCGCGCTGTACTGCCGTACGCAGAACCCCTCGGGGACCGCGATCAGCGCGGGAGCGGGCGCCGCCGTCGTCAGCCCGCAGAACGTACCAGGCACGCCGATCGCGCCCGCCGCGCCGTTGCCTGCGCTGGCCGCCGCCCCCGCCGCGCCTCCGCCCGCGCCACCTCCGCCCTGCGACGCGCCCGCCGCGCCAGGGTTCGATCCGGGAGGGGCGCTGTCGTCGCTCCCGCAGGCGGCGACCATCGCCGCGAGCGTCAGGGGGAGCAGAGCGGCGAGGAGGGCATGAGGGGAAGCGCGCATCGAGGCCACCAGTCTTGAACGATCACCGCGCGCGGGTCCATCTGATAACTTTGCGGGTTCGATGTCCTCGTCCCACTCCCGCGTGCAGTGCCCGACGTGCCTGCAGGAGTTCCCGGCCTCGCTCGGCGTGTGTCCGATCCACGGCCTCGCGCTCGTCTCGAGGACGTCCATCCGGCCCGTCGGGCCCGCCTCGCAGCAGCGCGTCGTCATCGCCGGTCGCTACGCCGTGAAGGCGCTCATCGGCGAGGGCGGGATGGCGCGCGTGTTCGCCGCGCACGACGAGCAGAGCGGCGCGCGCGTCGCCGTGAAGGTGCTCTCGCGGCTGTACGCGGGCGATCCGCGCGAGCGGGAGCGGTTCGCGCGAGAGGCGAAGACGATCGCGCGGATCTCGCACCCGTCGGTCGTGCGGCTGATCGACTCGGGCCAGCAGGACGACGGGCGCCCGGACCTCGTGATGGAGCTGCTCGAGGGCGAGTCGCTCTCCGAGCGCCTGAAGCGCGACGGGCGGATCGACGTGGCGCACGCGCTCGCGATCGGCGCCGACGTCGCGCGGGGCCTGCACGCGGCGCACATGGCGGGCGTCGTGCATCGCGACGTCAAGCCCGGCAACATCTTCCTCACGCGCGACGGCCACACGAAGCTCGTCGATTTCGGGCTCTCGAAGACCTACGCGGCGACGGCGCTGACGGAGGCGGACGTCTCGGTCGGCACGGCGAGCTACATGGCGCCCGAGCAGCTGCTCGCCGACGGCGTCGACGATCGCACGGACGGGTTCGCGCTCGGCGTGACGCTGTACCGCGCGGTGACGGGCGCGATGCCGTACGACGTGAAGGGCAAGACGGAGCTCCTGTTTCGCCAGATCGTCGAGCCCGCGCCGCTCGCGTCGACGCGGCGGCCGGACGTGGGCCCCGCGGTCGACGCCATCCTCGCCGCGGCGCTGCGCAAGAACCCGGCCGCGCGCTTCTCGCACCTGGAGGCCCTCGCGCAGGCGCTCCTCGCCGCGCGACTCGCGCCGGAGGTCGTGCCGGAGCTGCCGGCGGACGTCCCTCCGTCGTACTACGTGCCGCGGTCGGAGATGGCCGTCCGCGTCGCGCGCTCGCTGTGGGCGATGAAGGGCCTCGACGCGCCGTTCTAGGCGAACCCCGCGAATTTCACGGCGGCGAGCCGCGTTCGGTACGATCGCGCGGTGCGCCCGATCTGGATCTCGTGCCTCCTCGTCGTGGGCTGTCGCCCCGCGGTCACCGACGATCGCCCGCCTCCCGCGGCGAGCGGCGGCGTCACCGCGGCGCCGCCTTCCGCCGCGCCTCCCGCCGCCTCGCCGTCCGCCGCGAGCCCGGACAGCGAGGCGGGAGGCGCGTCGTGCCCGCCAGGGATGGTCGCGATCCCGCCGACGGGGCCGGGGGGGTTCGAGATGGGCGCGGGGCTCCGTGGTGAGTCGGATAAACCTCACAGAGTGGTGTTGACGCGAGGGTACTGCCTCGACGCGACGGAGGTCACGGTCGCGGCGTACCGGGCGTGCGTGGAGGCGAGTGTTTGTAAGCTGCCCTACCTGGAGGACAGGTTCGCGACGTACCCGAGGCTGCCCGATCACCCAGTGAACATGGTGAACTGGGAGAAGGCGCGCGCCTACTGCGCCTGGGCCGACAAGCGCCTGCCCACCGAGGCCGAGTGGGAGTGGGCGGCCGCTGGCCCGGAGGGCTCGCGCTGGCCGTGGGGCGACAGACCGGATCCGGCGTGCGGCGAGAACGCGGACTTCACGCCGCTCGGCGCGCCGAAATCCAACCCGGGCGGCGACGTGGGCTGCCTCGGCGGCGGCACCTCCCCGGTAGGCGCGACGCCGCGCGGTGATCGCGGATGGCCCGGTGGCAGACTGCACGATCTCGCGGGCAACGTCTGGGAGTGGACGGAGGACTCGTACGCGCCGTACGGCGCCGAGGCCGTCACCGACCCGCTCGTCCGCCTCGAGAGCGCGAACCACGCGATCCGCGGCGGCGGCTGGAACCGCCCTCCGCGCGCGCTCCAGACGAAATTTCGGGGCGCGGCCGTGTACACCTACCAGGTGCCGGCGCTCGGGTTCCGCTGCGCGAAGGGCGCTCCCCACGCGACGCCGAGGCCCCGCGCGAAGCGCTGATCAGGCTCGCCGCGGGCTCTCTTCGTCGCGCAGCCTGACGGGGCCGAAGTCCTCCGGGTAGAGCGCGTGCGCGTCGGCGTAGAAGGCGCGGATCTTGTCCATGTCCGCCTTCACGTCGCCGGTCGTCTCGATCTGCGCGCCGAACCCGCTCTGCTTCTTCGCGTAGTCGAGGCGCGCGCAGACGATCGGCACGCGCGCCTCGTGGGCGATCCAGTAGAACCCGCTCTTCCAGTGCTCGGTGCGGCCTCGCGTGCCCTCGGCGGGGATCATCAGCGCGAGCGAGTCGGCGTCGCGGAGCAGCGCCGCGCAGTGCTGCACCATGTCGTGGCGGCCGTCGCGGTCGACCGCGATGCCGCCGATGCGCTTGAGCAGCCAGCCGAGCGGGGGATCGAAGAGCGACTTCTTGCCGAGCCAGGAGACCTCGACCTCGAAGTACGACGCGATGAGCAGCGCGATGGGCAGATCCCAGTTCGACGTGTGCGGCGCGGCGATGAGCACGTACTTCTTCGCCGTGGGGCGCTCGCCGCAGGGCTCCCAGCCGATCAGATCGAGGAGGCGCTTCGCGTCTCGTTTTCGCATCGCGCGCAGCCCAGCAGAGGTGCTCGCCAGGCACAATTGCCGACGGCTCATGGGGGCGCGTTGTGACCGGATCCTGACGCACGGCGCGCCGTCCTTCGCGCTGCCGCGTTTGTGCGGTAAGGGGGCGACCTCCATCGGCCTCGCCATGCACTCGCTCTCGCCCTCCGCGCAGCCCTCCTCCCCTTGTCGAGGCGCGCTCGCGCTCGCGCCGCTCGTCGAGCGGTTCTGCGAAGGGCGCCGGGTCGCGGTGCTCGGCGTCGCGACCTCCGGGCTCGCGCTCGAGCTGTCTCGGCGCGGCGCCCGCCTGGTCCACGCGTATGATCCCGAGCCCGCGCGCGTCGCCGAGGCGCTGATCACGCAGGCGGGGCGCGGCGTGTCGTACGCGACGCTCACCGATGGGGATCTCGGCGTCCGCGACGGCGCGTTCGACGTGACGGTCGTCTGCGCGCTCACCGATCTGGGCGATGCGTCCGCGGCGATCTCGCGGGCGAGGCGGCTGACCTCCGCGTCGGGCGTCGTCGTCGTCGCGGGGGGCGAGGGGGAGGGCGCGCTCGGGTACTACGAGCTCTACGACACCCTGTCGCTGCAGCTCCCGGACGTGCGCATGCTCGGCGTCGTCGACTTCTCCGGCGTGTCGCTCGTGGATCTCGCGTCGGGCGGGGAGGGCGAGGTGTCGATCGACACGTCGCTCGCGCCCGCGGGCCGCGAGCCGAGCGCGTTCGTCGCGGTCGCGAGCGCGCGCCCGCTCTCGCTCGACGCGCTGACGCTGGTCGAGCTGCCCGCGACGTCCGCCGCGCCGGCCCCGGCCGAGGATGGGGTCGAGGTGATCGAGCTGCGGGCGCAGCTCGCCGCGTCCGCGGGCGAGGTCGAGCGGCTGCGCGAGGACCGCGCCGAGCTCGTCGCCAGGGTCGCGGAGGCAGACCGCCGCACCGGGGCCGCCGTCTCGGCGCTCGCGGACGCAGAGGCGGTGGCGCGGGCGTCGGAGGCGCGCCTCGTCGAGGCCGCCCGCGCGAGGGAGCTCGTCGCGGCCGAGCTCGCGAAGCAGAAGCAGGAGGCAGCTCGCCAGCGCCCCGCAGACCCACGCCCGCTTGCGGACGCGCAGGCCGCGCTGTCACGCGCGGAGGCGAGGGAGCGCGCGCTCGCGGCGAGGGTCGTCGATCTCGAGGGGAAGCTCGCGTCCTCCGCGCCCTCGGGAGAAGACCGCGCGGCGCTCGCCGCCGCGAAGTCCGCCGTCACCTCGCTCGAGGCCGCGCTCGCGGACGTGCGTGGAGCGGCGGCGAAGCAGGAGCGCGAGCTGTCCGCCGCGCGCGACGAGGCCTCGAGGCACGCGCGCGCGCTCGCTGACGCGACGCGAGCCGCCGCCGCACAGGGCTCCCGCGCCGACTCGGCGGACCGCGACGCGATGAAGGCGGAGCGTGACGCGATGAAGGCCGAGCGTGACGCGGCGCTGGCAGACGTCACGAAGCTCGAGGCGGCGATCGTCAGGCTCGAAGCGCGCCTCGCTGCCCTGCACGCCGCCGACGCGCGCGCCGCCGACGGGGGCGCGTCCGATCTGGCCGCCGCCGAGGCGACGCTGCGCGACCGGGCGCGCGAGATCGCGGCGCTCGAGCGCGAGGTCGAGAACCGCGGCGACATGGTGCGCGCGCTCGTCTCGCAGCTCTCCCGCCTCACCGGCGCCGACACGCCGAGCGCGCGAGGCGGTTGACACCGAGAGCGCCCCGCTTAGCTTGCGCGCGGGCCGCGGACTCACCTGACAATGGCGGAGAAAAGGGACTACTACGAGGTGCTGGGGCTCGCCGAGGGCGCGTCGTCCGAGGAGATCCGCAAGGCGTACAAGCAGCTCGCGCTGAAGTACCACCCCGATCGCAACCAGGGCGACGCCGACGCGGAGGCGAGGTTCAAGGAGGCGACCGAGGCGTACCAGGTGCTCTCCGACGACGAGAAGCGCGCGCGGTACGACCAGTTCGGACACGACGGCGTCGACGGCTCGCTCGGCGGGCACAGCGCGGCCGACATCTTCTCGCACTTCCAGGATCTGTTCGGCGAGCTGTTCGGCGGATTCGCGGGCGGGCGATCGCAGCGCGGCCCGCGGCGCGGCGCGGACGTGCGCGTCCAGGAGCGGCTCACGCTGAAGGAGGCGGTCAACGGCACGAAGCGCGAGGTCGTCGTGCGCGCGCCCGCGCCGTGCGACGCGTGCGCGGGGTCGGGCGCCGAGAAGGGCACCTCCCGCAAGCAGTGCGGCACCTGCGGCGGCGCGGGGCAGGTGTCGACCTCGCGCGGCTTCGTGATGTTCACCCAGCCCTGTCCTCGCTGTCGCGGCGTGGGCACCGTCGTCGAGACCCCGTGCGCCACGTGCCGCGGGGCGGGTGAGACGGACAAGACGAAGCGCGTGATCGTCTCGTTCCCCGCCGGGATCGACGGCAACCAGCGGCTGCGCGTGCCCGGCCAGGGCATCGCGGGCCCGGGCGGCGCGCCAGCGGGTGATCTGTACGTCGACGTCGAGCTCGAGCCCGATCCGCGCTGGCAGCGCGATCAGCTCGATCTCATCACGCACGTCGGCGTGTCGTACTCGGCCGCGGCGCTCGGCGTGGAGCTGGAGCTCGAGCTGCTCGACGGATCGACGTTCGAGGTCGACGTCCCCGCGGGGACGCAGCCCGGCGCCGTGCTCTCGTTCAAGGGTAAGGGCGCGCCGCGGGTCGACGGCCGGGGGCGCGGTCAGCTGCACGTCGTCATCGACGTCAGGGTGCCGAAGAAGCTCTCCGCCCGCGCGAAGCAGCTGCTCGCGGAGCTCGACGCCGAGCTCGCCGACGCCCCGGCGGGGAAGCGGGCCGCGCCGTGAGCGAGCGCTCGGGGTGGGCCGCGCTCGAGGTCATCTGGCCGATGGCGACCATCACGGCCGGCACGATCGCGGACGCCGCGCGCGGGACGCTGACGATCGAGGCGACCAACCGGCGGCTGACGTGGTGGGGCGCCGAGACGCTGCGCCGCACGGGGATCGAGCTGCGCCTGCGCGGCACCGGCCACCTCGCGGGCGGGCCTTTTCTCGTGATGAGCAACCATCTCAGCCACTTCGACGTGCCGCTCCTGTTCGCGGGGGTCGGCGGCAACCTGCGGATGGTCACGAAGACCGAGCTGTTTCGCATCCCCGTCTGGGGCCCGGCGATGCGCAAGTCCGGCTTCATCGAGATCGACCGGAAGAACCGCGAGCGCGCGCGCCAGAGCCTCGAGCGCGCGAAGGACACCCTGCGCGGCGGCGTCAACGTGTGGATCGCGCCCGAGGGCACGCGCTCGCGCGACGGCGAGCTGCAGGCCTTCAAGAAGGGCGGCTTCATCCTCGCGAGCGAGATGGGCGTCCCCATCCTGCCGGTCGCGATCGCCGGCACACACGAGATCCTCCCGCCGACGACGCTGAAGGCGCTGTCGGGCGGCACCGTCGCCATCGTGATTGGCGCGCCGATCGCGAGCGAGGGGCGCGACAAGGAGACCCTGCTCGCCGAGACGCGCGCCGCCATCGCCGGGCTGTGCGCCGAGGCGCGCGCGCTCCGCGCCGGTCAGCCGCCGAGCTCGAGCGAGTAGCTCACCTTCGTCAGGCCGGTGCGGGGGCGCTTGAAGTCGATGCCCTCGAACGCCTTCAACATGCAGTCCTTGAAGGGCGCGCCCTTCAGGGACGTGCGCACGCGATCGATCGATTTCAGCTTCCCACCCTCGCGCGGGATCAGGAGATCGACGCCGAAGGTGCCCTTCGCCTTCGGGTCACCGAGCAGCGCCCAGCAGCGCCGGAACTCGTCGAAGTGCGGGGCGACCGACTCGCGGATGGGAGCCTTGTTCGCGTCCTGGTTCGCGTCGGGGCCTCCGCCGATGTGCATCCCGATGTTCGCGACGCGCACTTTCGGAGGGGGCGAGGCGTCCGCGGGCGGCGCGCTCGTGGCCGGGTCGGGCGCCGCGACGTGGACGGGGGCCGAGGCCGTCGACGCCGGCTCCTGTGGCGGCGGCGCGGGCGCGGGGGCGGCCTGAGCCGCGGACGTCGAGGCGGGCGGCGCGGGGAAGGCGATCGCGCTCGGCGCGGGCTCGCGGCTCGCGTCCTTCGACGGGGGGCTCTGGGCGCAGCCGGCGACGAGCAACGAGAGGGCGACCAGCGGCGAGGGGCGCATCGGGCGCGTCGGTAGCCGAACCTCGAGCCTGCGGGAAGCGCGCCCCACGCGCCCCGCGCGGCGCTCGGGTGCTAACCTCGCCGCCCCATGTGGAGCCCCGAAGGCCGACAAGAGACCGCCCGTGACCTCGCGAAGATCGAGGCGAAGCTCGCGCGCTACCGCCAGCTCATCCAGCGCTTCTCCGGCTACTTTCCCGGCGAGAGCGACGCGGGCCGGCTGCTGCGCGAGCTCGACAAGAAGCTCGCGGATCTGCGCGACCGCGCGGCCGATCGCCACAAGCGGCTCGCGAAGGGCGTCGTGAAGATCGGCGTCGTCGGGCTCGAGAAGCAGGGCAAGAGCGCGTTCCTCTCGGCCTGGCTGAAGAGCGAGCGACTGCTGCCGAGCGAGGCCGAGCGCTGCACCTGGAGCACGACGCTCATCGAGCCCGGGCCGCCGGGGCGCTGCTCCGCGACGGTCACGTACTACACCGCGGACGAGCTCGAGGCGCGCATCGCGAGCTACTTCGAGGTGCTCGAGGCGGGCTCCAGCAAGCGCTGGCAGGGGCTCGACCGCGCGGAGCTGTCGCGGCTGCGCGCGGCGTTCAAGGAGCGCGAGGGGTACGACGTCGACGATCCCGATCGCGCCGGGCGGCGCGAGCAGATGGCGTTCGTCGAGCTCTCCGAGATCGCGGCGGATCTCTCGAATATCAAGGCGCGCCTCGGGCGCCCCGCCGAGACGCTGTCGGCGGCGAGCACCGACGAGCTCGCGGAGCTCATCCGGCCCTTCATCGCGCTGAAGGACACGCGCAGCGGCAACCGCCCGTACGCCGGCGTGCGCGCCGTCCGCGAGGTGACGGTGACCATCCCCGTCGAGGGCGCGACGCGCGGGGTCGTGCTCGTCGATCTTCCCGGCATCGACGCGCCGAGCGACAAGGCGCGCCGCGACACCGAGGACGCGCTCGCGAACGAGGTCGACGTCACGCTGTTCGTGAAGGACGTCACGCGCCCCTCGCTCGTGCGCGCGGAGCTCGATCTGTTGCGCTCGGCGCAGTCGGCCGACCGCAGCATCTCGCTGAAGGATCGCATGTTCGTCGTGCTGACGAAGATCGATCTCTTCGACCGCCCCGACGAAAATGGCCATTTTCACTGGGCGCTCGCGGCGCGGAACATCAAGGAGCAGGGCGTCGATCGGGTGTTCCCCTACTCGAAGGTCTGGGCGCACCAGGGCGCGGACGAGCGCCACCCGGTCGCGCGACAGATCATGGACTTCTACGGCGTCGCGCGGCCGACCTCCGGCCTCGACGAGCTGAAGCGCGCCGTGCTCTCGTACCTCGAGACGGAGGTCGAGGGGCTCGATCGGCGCGTGATGACCGGCCTCGCGACCGAGCTCGCCGAGGCCGAGACGCAGCTGCGCGGCGCGCTCGTGTCCGTCAAGGACGCGCTCAGCGATCGCGAGTTCGAGCGCCGCGGCGAGCAGGTGTTCGACGAATTGTTCGAGAACGTGCGCGCCGGCGAGGATCCGACGGGCCTCTTGCCCGAGATCAGGACGCGCCTGTCGGGGTTCATGGACCACGAGGTGAGCGAGGCGGAGCGCGTGCGCCGCGCGGGCCGGGCCGATCAGCGCATCAAGCAGATCAAGGCCGATCTGCTCGCGCGCCTCACGCCCGAGGAGGCCGAGGCGAAGCGCCGGCAGATGCCGAGCCCCGGCCTGATGAACGAGACCGCCGTCGAGATCGAGGTGCGCAAGCAGATGCGCGAGCGCGTCGCGGCGAAGATCTCCGGGCTCGGCGAGGATTTTCGCTCGACCGCGCGCGACAGCGTCGAGCGCATGCTGACCGAGATGTTCGTGAAGGCGAGCTACGACGGCGGCCGCCTCGAGATCCTGCTCCCGCCGGGGCCGAGCGTCGTCGGTCGCATCGACTCGCTCGGGCGCTCGGGCCACGTCTCCGAGAGCGTCGTGCGGTACCAGAACCACGAGATGGCGAAGGCCGACGTCGCGTTCGAGGTGCTCTCGCGCTATTTCGCGCGGCAGATCATCGACATCCTCGACGCGACCGATCCCGGCGACCGCGAGGTGCGCGAACGGGAGATGCGCGGGCTCGAGCAGTTCTTCGGGATGGGCATCGCCGACAAGGCGCAGACGCCCGGGATCGTCGAGCGCGTGAAGCAGAAGATCTCGGGTGACAGCGGCGACGAGAGGCCCGCGGACAAGCCGGGGTTTCCGTCGGTGCAGGGCGCGTTCCCGCAGGTCGGCGCGCCCGTCGCCGTGAAGCCCGCCGACCGCGAGGCGGGCGCGAAGCCCGAGGTCCCTCACGCCGCCGCGGGCGCGCGGGACTGGTCGAGGATGATCGCGCGCGTGCGGGCGGACGTGGAGCGCATCTGCAACTTCCTCGAGGCGCTCGCGAAGCACCCGCGCGGCCTGCAAAAATACCACGAGGAGGCCGTGCGCACCGTGCACGACTCGTGGATCGATCGCGAGGGCGAGCAGTCGCTGCGCCGCTGGGTGCGCTCGGAGTGCGCGCGCCTGTGGCCGCACCGGTTCGCCGCGCTCGAGGCCGAGAAGGAGCGCGCGCGCGCCGACATCCTCGCGCTCGAGGAGCTGTTCGGGAGGGGGGCCTGACCGTGGCCGCGCGCGATCTCGGGGCGCTCGCGAGCTACGTGAAGTTCTACGTGACGGTCGTCGCGCAGCTCGAGGTCACGCTCCGCGACCTCGACGCGGTGTGCGGCGACGCGCGGTCCGCGCTCGCGCCGCTCGTGGAGCCGCTCGCGCCCGTCGAGCACGAGTCCTTGCGCGCGCTCGCGGGGCCGTCCCCCGTCGATCCCTCCGCGGCCGCGTCGCTCTTCCGGCCCTCCGATCCCGAGCATCTCTCGGGCATCGGCGACGTCTACGAGGTCGTCGGCCGCTTCACGTTCGAGGGAGACGACGGCGAGAACCTCGATCGCCTCGCGGCGCTCGTGCGCGACGCGCGCAGGGAGGTGAGCGCCCTCGGCCGGCGGCTCGCCGATCTCGCGCGCCTCCCCGACGCCGCGCGCCTCGCGTCGCTGCGCCTGCGGGACGAGGAGGACGCGGCGGCGGTCGCCCAGGCAGCGGCGACGCGCGCCGAATTCGTGCCGCTCGCCGACCAGCTGGTGGCGCGCGCGGAGCAGACGCTGTCGGCCGTGCGCGCGGTGCCGCGCCCGGACGTCCTTCACGTCGACGGCGCGGAGGCGAGGTACGCGGAGTACCTCGCGAAGGTCGGCCAGGTGTGGTCGACGTGCCTGCCCTTCCTCGAGCGCGCGCTCGAGGCGGTGTACGCGTTCGCCGGCGCGGCGGACGTGCCCGCGGGGTTTCCGGCGGAGCTCCCGCTCGCGCCCGCGCTCCCTGCGGATCTGCTGCTGGTGCCGCCGCAGGGATCGCCCGAGCTCGCGGCCGCGGAGGCGCTCGCGCGCGAGCTCGACGCCGAGGAGAAGGCGCTGCGGGACGCGGGCGTCGAGCTGGTCGCCGAGCTCGCGCGCCTGGACGCGGAGCTCCTCGCGGAGAACACGCGCGAGGCCGCGTCGCGCGTCGACGTCGCGACGATGACGAAGCTCGTCGACCACGCGAGCGCTGCGGACACGTGCGATCGCGAGGCGCGCGCCATCGCTGGGTTCGAGCACCAGAAGGCCGAGCGCCTGGTGAACGCGGGCAACCTGGAGGCGCGCCAGCGCCAGATCGAGGCCGCGATCGCCGCGCTCGGCGAGGAGCTCGCGAACCGCGAGAGCGAGATCCACCTGCAGGCCGAGGCGCTCGACGCCCTCCGCGCCAAGGAGCCGCTGATGTTCGGCAAGGACGAGTGGCGCGCGCGCGTCGCCGCCACCGAGGAGGACGTCGACGGCCTGCGCGCGACCTACAACCAGCGGCTCGGCGCGATGAACCAGCTGAAGATCGATCTGTCCGCGATCGGCGTCTCGGTGCAGACGGAGCAGGGGCAGGGCGCGCTCGTCGACCGCTGGATCTCGGACGCGAAGGCGCGGCACCTGCGCGCGGAGGAGCAGGTGAAGCAGCTCGGCGTCGAGCTCGGGCCCGCGCGGCCGCCGCGCCCGCTCCCGCTCGCCGACGCGGAGCACGCGCTGGTCAACGTGAAGGCGCAGCGCGCGGAGGTGGTCGACCGCGTCGAGCGCCTGCTCGGCCGGGTGCGGCGCGCGAAGGAGGAGCAGGTGCGCGCCGCCGCCCGCCTCCGGCAGATCGACGGAGAGCGCCAGCGCGCCCGCGCCGTCATCGACAGCGCCGCGGTGGCCGCGACCCAGGGCTGGGAGGTCGCCGTGCGGCGCATCGCAGAGCAGCGCGCGCACGCCGTCGAGCAGCACCTCGACGAGGTGCTCGACGGGCTCGCGCGCTCGCTCGGCAACGTCACCTCGATCTTCCTCGAGCCCGCGCTCCTCGCCGCGATCAAGGCGCACGCGGTGGAGCGCCCGCCGTCGGTGATCGTCGCGGAGGGCGCCGCGGCCGCGGAGCCGGTGGTGACGAGCCTCGCGCCGGAGCTCGAGCCGCGGCTGCTCGCGCTCGACGCGTCGCTCGGCCAGATCGAGCGGGAGTTCTGCTCGCGCGCGCGGGAGGCCTGCGCGGCCGCGTGGGCCTGACACCTGGCGTTGCTCGCGCGGCGGATCCTGGATAGAACATGTTTCACTCATGACGACCGAGCCCCGAGGCACCGTGATGTTGCGCGTCGCGCGCGTCGTCGAGGAGACCCGCGACGCGCGCTCGATCGTCCTCGAGGTGCCGCCGGCGCTCGTCGAGCGGTTCCGGTACCGCGCCGGGCAGTTCCTCACGCTGTTCGTGGAGGTCGACGGCGCGAAGCTGAAGCGCTGCTACTCGCTCGCGAGCGCCCCGGGCGTCGACGCCGAGCACAAGGTCACCGTGAAGCGTGTCGACGGCGGGCGCGTCTCGACGCGGCTCGTGAGCTCGCTGCGCGCGGGGGAGCTGCTCGAGGTCGAGCCCCCGGCGGGCCGCTTCGTGCTGCCCGCCGACGCGCGCGCCATCGCGCTCTACGGCGGCGGCAGCGGCATCACGCCGCTCATTTCCATCCTGAAGACGGCCCTCGCCGGGGGCGCCGCGCAGGTGACGCTGCTCTACGCCAACCGCGACGAGGGCTCGGTGATCTTTCGCGACGAGCTCGACGCCCTCTCGAGGCGCTACGGCGCGCGCCTGTCGGTGCGCCACTGGCTCGATGACCGCGACGGGCGCGTGTCGCCCGGCGACGTCGCTCGCGGACCCGAGGGGGCGCACCACTTCCTGTGCGGGCCCGAGCCCTTCATGGCGCTGGTGGAGGCGAGGCTCGTCGCGCTCGGCGTCCCGTCGAGCCATCTCCACGTCGAGCGCTTCGTCTCGCCGGCTGATCCCGCGCCCGCCCCGGCGCCGACCGTGGGGGGAGACGTGCCCGAGCGCGTCGGGATCGAGCACGAGGCCATCGCGCGTGACGTGCCCTACGTCGCCGGTCAGACGCTGCTCGAGGCCGCGCTCGCCGACGGCATCGACGCGCCCTACTCGTGCCGCGACGGGTTCTGCGGCTGCTGCGCCGCGCTCTTGCTCGAGGGCCAGGTGACGATGGCGGCCGACGACGCGCTCACGCCCGACGCGAAGAAGAAGGGCCTCATCCTCGCGTGCCAGGCGCGGCCCACCACGAAGCGGTGCAAAATTAGATTTGTCGAATACTAGACGCCGAGGGGCGCGAGCGTGGGCGGCGGGTTCCTGTTGACACCGGCGAGGGGCGCTGGCGGGATCCGAGGAGTGTCAGCGTTCGAAGGTGGCGCGGGCGTCGGGGCGGCCTGGATCACGCTGCATCCTTCGTCGCCCGCGCAGCTCCCACGCGACATACCCCGCGGCCACCGTCGCGTGGGAGGAGGCTGAGGTCGTGCGATCGACGCCGCGGCGCGCGCGGACGGGGGTCGTGGCCGCCGCGCTCGGGCTGGTCTGGACGACCGCCCACGCGGAGGCGCCGGTCACCCGCTCCGTCGACAAGCTGCCCGTGTCGAACGGCCACGGCGCGGCGATGCTCGATCTCGCGTCGGCGCGCGTGACGCACTTCCGTGAGCACCTGTTCGCGACGGAGGAGCCGCTCCTCGACGCCTCGGGAGCGGAGCAGTGGTCGGGCTTCACGCCGCTCGCCGTGCCGACGCGGGATCTGCTGTTCGACGCCTACTTCGGGCTGCGCGTCGGCGGCGCGCAGGCGTGGAACACCTCGCTCCCGGTCGACCGTGACGCCTCCGGGTACGCCGCGCCGGGCGCGGGCGTCGCCACGCTCCGGCAGCGCCGCGGCGATCTGTCGCTGACGACCTACGTGTTCGCCCCACGCGCGCTCCCGCACGCGTCGTTCGCGATGGTGCTCGGCGTGAAGAACGACGGCGCGACGACCTCGGGCGGCGTGACCGCGTTCTCCCTCCAGAACCTCCACCTCGGGTTCGGGCGGCCCGGCGTGATGGCGGATCTCGGGGAGAACGGCGAGACGATCCGCCACGACGCGGCGTCGGGGGATCTCGCCGAACGAGCGTTCGCCGGGGTCGTCGTCGCGCGGCCGCTCGGAGAGGTCGCGCGCCACGCGGCCTTCCGCGCGTCGTCTCCCGCGAGCGAGAACGCCTTCCAGATCGTCGCGAGCGGCGCGGGCGATCTCCCGAACCTCGACGGCGAGGCCCCCACCGGCGACGGCTCCGTCTCGGCGTTCCAGTTCACGGTGGGAGACCTCGCGCCGGGGGCCGAGGCGTTCGTCGGCGTCCTCTTCGCGCACCACGGCGATCCGGGCGCCGAGGCGACCGTGCGCGGGTGGCTCGACGCGGTCGCGCCGAAGGGCACGTCCGCGAAGGCGCTGCTCGACGCGGAGCTGTCCGCGTGGAGCGCGTCCTCCGCGGCGCTCACGCTGCCCGCGTCGCTGTCGGCCGACGAGGCCGCGCTCGCGCGCCAGTCGGCGGCGATGCTCGAGATGGCGCAGGTGCGGGAGTCCGAGGCGTTCCTGCGCGAGCACCTCTCGAAGGACGGCGAGCCGCGCGCGTCCCGCTTCGGCAAGCTCCCAGGCGTCGTGCAGCACCGCGGGCGCGGCGCCATCCTCGCCTCCCTGCCGCCGGGCGAGTGGACGGTCACGTGGAGCCGCGACACCGCGTACGCGATCGCCGCGCTCGCGCAGATCGGCAAGCACGACGCCGCGCGCTCGGCGCTCCAGTTCTACCTGGGCGCGGAGGCCGGGAGGTTCCAGGCGTGGAGCGAGCTGTCGCCCTACGCGATGCCGCCGTACCAGATCAGCCTCGTCCGCTACCACGGGTTCGGGGTCGAGGAGACCGACTTCAACGACTTCGGGCCGAACCTCGAGTTCGACGGGTTCGGGCTCTACCTGTGGGCGCTCGGGCGCTACGAGCGGGCGAGCGGTGACACGAGCCTCGCGGACGCCGCGTACCCGGTGATCACCGAGAGGGTCGGCGACGCGCTCGTGAAGCTCATCGACCCCGTGCACGGCCTCGTGCGCGCGGACTCGTCGATCTGGGAGACGCACTGGAAGGGGCGCGAGCGCCACGCCGCCTACACGTCGATCACCGCCGCGCGCGGCCTGTGCGATCTCGCCGGCATCGCCGCCCGCCGCGGCGACGGCGCGCGCGCGGCGGACTACCGCGCCGCCGCCGACGGGCTGCGCGCCGCGCTCGTCTCGAAGCTCCGCGCGCCCTCCGGCGGGCTCACGTCGAACCTGGAGGAGCGGGCGAGCGGCGAGGGGTACTGGGACGCCGCGGTGTGGGACGCGTTCGCGATGGAATTGTTCGATCCCAGGGGCGCGCTCGCGCAGGCCACGCTGGCGTCGCTCGACGCGGCGCTGCGGTCGCCGGCCGGCGTGGGCTGGTCGCGCAACGACGATCGCGCGGACCACGCCGGCAAGGCCGATCTGTCGCCGTGGGGCGGGGAGTACGACAGCGCCGAGTGGGTCTTCACGAACCTCCGCGGCGCCGTCGCCTTGCAGCTCGCGGGCGACGGCGCGCGCGCGCAGGCGCTGGTCGACTGGACGACGCGCCAGTCGAAGGCGAACTACCTCGCCGTCGCCGAGACCTACGACGAGCAGACGGGAGCCTACAAATTCAACTATCCGATGATGGGCTTCGGCGCCGGCGCGTACCTGCTCGCCCTCGGCGCGCGCGGAGCGGCCCCCGATCCGGCCTGCGGCGCCTACGCGCCCGAGGGCGGCGCGGCGGGCTCGGGGGGAGCTGCGGGCGCGGGCGCGGCTGGCGCGGCTGGAGCCGCGGGCTCGGCAGGCGCAGGCGCGGCCGGAGCAGGCGCGCCTGGCGAGGGCGGCAAGCCGTCGGTGGGAGGCGCGGCCGGTCACGCGGGCGCCGTGGCCCCAGGCGGGCGAGAGGGAGGCCTCGTCGGGGGCGGCGGTTCGACGGTCGTCTCTCCCGCCGCGCCGCCCGCCGAGCCGCCTACCAACGAGGCGCCCGGGTGCTCCTGCGAGCTGCCAGGTGACAGAGGCCCGGCGCTGGGGCTCCTCGTCGTCGCGGCCGCGGCGGCCGCGCGCCGCCGCCGGACGGTCGGTTAGCCGAGCGGGACGGCGATGTCGCCGCCCGCGACGGGGAACCGCTTGTCGACGTCGCCGCCGCCCATCCCGAGCCTGTCGCGGAGCGCGCGGTGGATGTGCCTGGGCTCGAGGTGGCGCCCGTTGTCGACCGGGTTGAGCCCCTGATCGTAGGACAACAAACCGAACCCCGGCGTCGTCTGGCCGAGCACCCGGTTGCCCGCGATGCCAGGGCCCGAGAGCATCATGCTCGTGACGTTCCAGTGATCCTTGCCGTTGGCGGTGTTGTACTTGGGCGTGCGGCCGAAGTCTGACCCCACCATCACGTAGAGGTTCCCGCCGATGCCCGCGGCGTCCGCGGTCGAGTAGAGGTAGGCGAGCCCTCGCAGCAGCTGCATCAGCTGCCGCCCCTGATCGTCGTCGTGGTTGGAGTGGGTGTCGAACCCGCCGATGGTGAGGTTCGCGCTGACGGCGACCCCGGCGGTGAACGCCGACACCGCCAGCTGGGCCTGCTGCATCAGGCTCTGCAGCGCGCCGAGGCCGCCGATGTCCTTCAGGTCGGGGAAATCCTCGACCTTCACCTGCTTCTGCCCGGCGAGCACGTTCGCCAGCAGATCGAGGCCGTCGTTGCTCTGGCGCGCGAGGTAGAGCGCGCTCATCGCCTCCGCCTGGACGGGCAGCCGCGCGGCGTCGCGCATCGAGGTCAGGCGCGCCGCCTGCGCATCCGCGATGCGACGCTGCGTGTCGGGCGTGACGAACGTGCTGATGGGCTTGTCGCTCCCGACGTCGCCCACGTTGGCGACGTTGGGGTAGGCGATGCGCCGGAGCGCGTCGATGCTGCCCGAGCGCGTCAGCTGCACCACCCCCTCGGTCGCGTCGAAGCCGCCGTTCGACAGGAACGCCATCGGGATGGGGGCGTCCTTCGTCTGCTGCGCGGCGAACATCGCGGCGAGCGCCGGCTGCCCCTCGGTGCTCGCGCCGCTCCAGGTGATGCGCGTCCCGGTGTCATGGTTGTTGGTGGTCGTGTCGATGCCGTTGAGGACGAGCAGCCTGTCCTTGTAGGCGTCGAAGAACGCCTTCGCGCTGTAGGCCACCTTGCCGGTGTCGTCGTCCTTGTAGTCGATGGGCGCGTAGGTGAGGTTGCCCGCGGTGGCGCCGGCGGTGAACGTCTTGTTGATGGTGCCGCCCTTCGGATCGGTGAGCATCGTCGGGTCCCAGCCGCCGCCCGCGTGCAGCGCGACGAAGTAGGGGCCGGCGTACTTGCTGGCGGCTCGCGCCCGCCGCTGGATGGTCAGAGGCGCCAGCACGGCCAGCCCGGCGAGGCCCGCGATCTGGAGGAGATCCCTGCGTTTCATGTGCGTGTCTTTCTCGGGCTGGATCAGTGGTAGAGGAACTTGTAGTCGAGCAACAGGTACGTGACGACGGCCTGCCACGCGCGGATGGTGCGGTCCTTGTCCTTCGTGACCTTCTGGGCGTCGGGCAGCTCCTTGCCCGTCTGCGGGTCGATGCGGCCCTGGCACTCCCAGTAGAGATCGTCCTTCGCGCCCGCGTCGGTCAGCTCCTTCCACGTGCCGTAGAACACCTGGTACGTGCGCTCGATCTCGGGGTCGGAGGCGGCGAGCTTCTCGCCGAGGACGAGGTCGTGCAGCTTCACGATGTTGGCCTTGATCGCCGCGACGCCGCCGTCGACGGTGTGCCCCGCGGCCTCCGGCACCTCGGCGGGCTCGATCTCGGTGAACAGCGCGCGCTCCGCCTTCGGCCTCGTGAAGTCCCACGCCGTCAGGTGGCAGGCGGTCTCGGTCGCCATGCGCCAGCCGATGCTCGACGCGATGCCGTTCGGCGAGACCAGCCGCGAGGTGACGTTGTCGGAGTCGATGCCGCCGTAGAGGAGCTCGAAGTCCTCCTGCAGCCATGAGTGGCTCTTCTCGAACTCGTACTGCTTGATCCACGGCACGCCGAAGACGGCCTTGATCTTGCGGTCGAGGGCCTCGGGGCCCAGCAGCTTGGCCGTGCCCACGTCGCGCAAGCGGGACGCGCTGCCGCCGCCGGCGGGCGCGACGCCGCGGTAGTACGGGCTCTTGATGACCGCCTTCACCACCGCCTTCAGGTTGGTGTTGGCGGCCTTGAACGCCTCGGAGGTCTTCGCGAAGAACCGGTCCTGCGCCTCCCAGGCGGCCGTGGCGTCGGCGAAGTCGGGCGCCTGGCTGTCGCTCGGGAACCTCAGCGGCTCGTGCCCCGTCAGGCCTTTGTAGACGATCTGGATGGCCGAGATGTAGAAGCGCGGGTCCTTCGCGATCTCGGGCCCGAGCCACTTGACGCCGGCCCCGTACTGGTCGGGCGGGAGCTTGTCGCCGCCGAACCCGGGCTCGAACATCTCGTCGTGCCACTTGGCGTCGGGCGTGAACTTCTCGTAGTCGTTGTCATCCCAGCCGCGGAACGCCCCGGCCACCGGGTCGAGCGTCTTGTGGCAGACGTTGCAGTACACGGAGTTGCGCGTCGGGTTGTCGCCCTCGGTGACCTTCGTGGCGTCGATGGGGCGCTCCGCGATCTTCAGCACGTCGGTCGCGAGGAAGAACGAGTACACCCGGCGGCTGCGCGCGCGGTTGCGGTTGGTGGGCGTGGTCTGCCAGCGGTTGAGGAAGGACGGCGTCGAGAGGATGCCCGCGTGCGGCACCGCCACGCCGCTCCCGAGCGTCACCTGCACCTCGCGAAACTCCTCGTAGTCGGTGGGGTTCGAGAACTGCACGTTGGCCCCGTACGCGATCGCCGTGTACGGGTTCACGATGGCGTAGGGCGCCGTCACGATCTCGGTGAACGGGCGGTCGTTGCGCACCACGTACGCGACGAGATCGACGGGCTCGCGCGCGATGGCGGCGTTGATCATCCGCCGCTTGGCGGTGTCCATGTACTCCGGGGTCTTCGAGTCCTTGTAAGGCTTGAGGCCTGGGTAGCTGCTCTCGTTCATCAGGTCGACGGCCATGCCGCCGTACGAGAGCAGCTTGTCCGTCAGGTAGACGTCGTTGAACATCTCGCGGACGCGCGTGAGGAACATCGGCTCCTTCATCAGGCCGTCGAGCACCGCGTCGAGATCGGCGTCGTTGTTGGTGGCGCCCTTCGCGAGCTCGTCCGCGGTCGGCAGGCGGCCCGCGAGGTCGAGCGCTGCCTTGCGGACGAGCGTGGCGCCGTCCAGGTTCGTCACGCCCGCCATCGCGGCCGTCCCGTCGTCGCCGCAGCCGCCGCCGTCCCTGCCAGTGTTGAGGCGGTCGACCAGCTCCGTCAGCGCCTTCATCTCGGGCGAGCCCTCGGTGAGCACCACCTTGCCGCCGTGATCGAGCTTGCCGAGCGGCTTCTGGAGGAGCAGCGGCACGCCGTTCTGGGAGTACGTCGACATCTCCTTCAGCGTGGCCAGGTTCGCGTCGAGGAACCCAGGGTAGCTCGGCGGCTGCAGCACGAACCTCGCGGGCTTCTGGTTCGGGTCCTCCGGCGAGACGGCGACGCCGTCCGGGGTGTGGCACTTGGTGCAAGTGCCGCCCATGAAGGCGCTCCAGACCTCCTTCTGAAAGTATCGCTTGGTGGTCAGGCAGGCGGCCGCGGCGTCTGCGTCGCTCTCGCCCTCGTCGCCGCCGCCGCACCCGGCGGCCACGGGGCCGAGGCTGGCTGCGAGGAGCGCGGCGGGGAGGAGCAGGGAGATCCGGGGCCCGAGGAGTGGTCGTCGCATGGGGAAGCTCGCTGGGGGTGGCGCGGGTTGCGCCGCACGCGCAGTTTGACGGAAATTCTTGCGCGCTGTCGAGGGGGTCGTCGCACAATCACCTTTCAGTACGCGCACCTACAGGGTAGAAACCCCGCGTGCGCCGGGCGATCCGAGCCACCTCCGCGGCCCTCGCCGCGCTCGTCGTCTCCTCGCCGCTGGCGGCGCGGGAGCGCTCCGCGTTCGTCGACGGGCGGCGCCTCGCGGCCGCGGCGAGAGAGCGGTTCCCTGGCCCACGTCCCGTGATCAACGTCGCGGTGCAGGACGCGACCACGCTCGCGCCCGTCGGCGAGGGCGAGCCCGGGCTCGCGTTCGACGGCGACGACTCGAGCGCGTGGCGAGGCGAGGCGGGCGCGCGCGAGTGGACGCTGGGGCTGCCGTTTCGTCGGCCGGTCCGCGTGGGGTGGGTGCGCCTGCTGCTCGGTGACGACGCCGCGCGCGGGGTGCCGGCCGAGTACCGCGTGGAGGTGCAGGGGCCCGTCGACGGCGTGTGCCAGGACTGGGCGCTCTGGACGGTGCCGCCCCACGCGCGGCACCACGATCGCGACGGCAACGAGTTCGCGTACGGCCCCGCGGATCTGCACGCGCAGCGCCAGGTGCTGTTCACCGACGTCGACGCGTGCGCGCTGCGCCTCGTCATGCACGCGGCGTCGAGCGGGCCTCCGGTCGTGCGCGAGGTGAGGGTGTACGAGGGCGCGGCGCCGATCCCGCTGGGGCAGGCCGCGGTCGGCGACGGTCGCTACGCGACCGCGTGGCGAGGCGCGGGGGCGGGGCCGTGGACGCTCTCGGTGACGCTGCGAGAGCGCGCGTGGATCGACCGCCTGCGCCTCGTGCTCGGCGCCGACTCGGTCACGGTGCCGCGCGTGGGCGAGCCGGGGCGCACGCTGTCCGCCAAGGCGATGCCGCTCGGCTACAGGGTGGAGACGCGCGGAGACGACGGCGCGTGGGTGCCGCTCCCGGAGGCAGATCCGCCCACGATGCGGGGGCGCGCGGTCACCGACGAGCTGCCGGTCCGCAGGAGGCTCGTGAGGTTCGCGCCGCGCCCGGTGCGCGAGCTGCGGGTCGTCATCCCGCGCGCGACGGGCGAGGACGGCCGCCCCTCCGGCTCCGCGACGCCGGTCGTGCGGGAGCTCGCGGTCTACGCGGCGGACGATCGGCGGCCGGTGCTGCCCGAGCCGCTGTTCGTCAGCGTCAACGCGAACCCCGCGCTCGCCGCGGCGGAGGCGAAGGGCGGCGAGGCCGCCGCGTCGGGGCAGTTCGCGCGGGACGTCCACCACCGCCTGCGGCGCATCGTGCTCGGGTTCTCTTCCGACACGCGCTGGCCCGCGGACGCCGCGATCCCGGCCGACGCCGGGGCGGGGAGGTTCCTCGAGGTGGTCGACGGCGACGATCCGTCGCTCGACGGCGAGCTGCTCGCCGCGCAGTCGCCCCCGCCGCTGTTGTTCTTGTCAGGATCACTCGACTGGGAGTTCGACCGCCGCACGGCGCGCTCGAGGCTGCGGACCGGGCACGTGCGGTGGAACGTCACCGCGGACGCGTCATCTCAGGATCGGGGCATGGGGCAGCTCGAGGACGTCGTGCGGCGCCGCCTCGCGCCGATGGTGGGGTTCTGCGGGGGCGCCCAGATCCTCGCGCTCCTCGAGGCCGGCGGAGACCTCGACGGCGTGATCTTCCGCAACGACAACTCGCTGGTGCGGGCGGTGATCGAGCGCACCGGCGTGTTCGAGCGCGCGTGGTGGAGCGATCCGCCCGAGAGCGACGCCTCGCGGCCCACGTTCGTGTTCGACGCCCACGATCCGCTGTTCCGCTTCTCGAGCGAGGGGCCCGCGCGCACGACGACGCGCGCCTGGCCGAGCTCCCACGGCGACGCCGTCCGGCACAGCGCGATCGCCCGCCTGCCGCTGCGCGAGCTCGCGTACACCGAGCTCTGCGCGCCGTGGGTGCGCGACGACGGCCCGGAGCCCACGTTCGCGCGCGGCAGAGACCGCTGCGTCCACCTGCCGCAGGCGTTCCGCGCGCTGGGGGGGCCGTTCCCGGTCGTGGGGTTCCAGTTCCACCCCGAGCAGCGAGACCTCCGGCGCGTCGCGCCGCAGGATCCCGACGTCGCGCGCGGAGACGCGCTGCAGCTGATGGCCAACGTCGTCGACGGCGTGGTCGTCGCCTGGCTCGCGTCGCTGGCGCGGTGAGCCGCGAGGAGCCTGCACGACGAACACGAACGGCGGAGCGAGCCGTGAGGCTCCTCCGCCGCGAGGAACGAGCGCGCCTTGCGCGCGCCGCTAACGCGATCAGCAGGCCGTGCTGCTTTGCGTACGCGACGATGCCGATCTTGTCGATCGTGCGCAGGTCGCGCGTCGTCACGTTGAGGCGGATGAAGCGGCCCAGCTCCGCGACCCACAGCCTGCGGCTCTGGACGTTGACGTGCTGCCAGCGCTTCGTCTTGATGTTCGAGTGCGAGACGTTCTGCGCGAGGAGCTTGCGCTTGCCTGTGATGTCGCTCTTGGCCATGTGGAGACCCGCCGTCGGCCCCTGGGGGGCGAAAATGGGAGGCGGAACCTGAAGGAATCGCCCGCGCTTGTCAAACGAATTCGGCCGCCGGCGGGGACGTCGGAGCGGGGAAGGGAGGGACACGCGGCGCGGATCCCGCGTAGGCTCCGCGGCCCGAAGCTCACCCACGAGAGGGAACGATCCATGACCCACCCCGACACCTGGGACCATTTCGTCAGCTCGTACGTCGTCGCCGACGACGCCGAGGTCGCGCTCGACACGAGCCGCGTCGCCTTCCCCGCGGGGTTCATCGACGCGCGAGGCGGCGAGGTGCAGGCGGCGATGGACGCGATGGAGCAGCTCGAACGCGGCGCGATCGCGAACCCCGACGAGCAGCGGATGGTGGGGCACTACTGGCTGCGCGACGCCTCGCTCGCCCCGACGCCCGAGCTGGCGCGGGCCATCTCGGAGACGGTCGACCGCGTCGTCGCGTTCGCCGGGCGCGTGCGAGACGGCAGCGTCGCGTCGGCGTCCGGGCGGCGCTTCACCGACGCGCTCGTGATCGGCATCGGCGGCTCGGCGCTCGGCCCGCAGCTCGCGGCGAGCGCGCTCGGCCACGCGGGCGACGAGCTCGCGCTCTCGTTCTTCGACAACACCGATCCCGACGGCTTCGACCGCGTGCTCGCGCGCCTCGGAGATCGGCTCGCGACGACGCTCGTCATCGTCACGAGCAAGTCGGGCGGCACGAAGGAGACCCGCAACGGCATGCTCGAGGCGAAGGCCGCCCTCGAGCGGCGCGGCCTCGTGTTCGGCAGGCACGCGGTCGCGATCACCGGGGAGGGCAGCGCGCTCGATCGGTTCGCGGTCGCGGAAGGGTTCCTCGAGCGGTTCCCGATGTGGGACTGGGTCGGCGGCAGGACGTCGGAGCTGAGCGCGGTCGGCCTGTTGCCGGCGTCGCTCGCGGGCGTCGACGTGCGCGCGATGCTCGACGGCGCGCGCGCGATGGACGTCGCGACCCGCGCGCGCGATCCCCGCCAGAACCCGGCGGCGATGCTCGCGCTCGCGTGGCTGCACGAGACGGGCGGCCGCGGCCAGAAGGACATGGTGATCCTGCCGTACAAGGACCGCCTCGAGCTGACGAGCCGCTACCTGCAGCAGCTGGTGATGGAGTCGCTCGGCAAGGAGCGCGATCTGCGCGGCCAGATCGTGAACCAGGGCATCGCCGTGTACGGCAACAAGGGCTCGACCGACCAGCACGCGTATGTCCAGCAGCTCCGCGACGGCGTGAACAACTTCTTCGCCGTCTTCATCGAGGTGCGGCGCGATCGCGCGGGCGCCTCGATGGAGGTCGAGCCGGGGGTGACCAGCGGCGACTACCTGACGGGGTTCCTGCTCGGCACGCGGCGCGCGCTCCACGAGAACGGGCGCGGCTCGATCACGATCACGCTCGACCAGGTGACGCCGCGCTCGCTCGGCGCCCTCATCGCGCTGTTCGAGCGCGCGGTCGGGCTGTACGCGTCGCTGGTCGGCGTCAACGCGTACCACCAGCCGGGCGTCGAGGCGGGCAAGAAGGCCGCGGCGGACGTGCTCGCGCTGCAGCACCTCGTCGTCGCGGCGCTCACCGCCGAGCCGCAGTCGGCCCGCGAGCTCGCTCGTGCGGCCGGCGCACCCGCAGAGGGGGAGACGGCGTTCTATGTGCTGTCGCACCTCGCCGACAACGCGCGCGGCGTCGCGCGCACCGGCGGCCGCCACCCGTCCCAGGCGAGGTTCCACCTCGCGCGGTCCGCGAGCTGACGGGAACCACCGCGGGCGCGCGCTCGTAGCGGTCCGGTGCGCCCGTCCTCCGCCTCCTGCTCCCTCGCCGCGCTGATGCTCCTCGGACTCGCCGCTTGCGGAGGCGGCGCGGAGCCCGCTGCCGGCGGGGCGAGCGCGGGGGCGAGCGCGACGGGCCAGGCCGGGCGCGCTGGGACCGCAGGGATCGCAGGGACCAGCGCAGCGACCGGCGGCGCGGGAGCAGGCGCCGCGGGCGCGGGCGGCGCCGGCCAGCCGGCGGGCGCCGCGGGGATGAGCGCGGGCGCGGGCGGGATGAGCGCGGGCGCCGCTGGCAAGGCAGCGGGCGCCGGGGGAGCGAGCGCGGGGACAGGCGGGACGAGCGCGGGCGCGGCCGGGACGAGCGGCGCGAGCGCCGGAGGGGGAGGGGGCGCTGGCGGGAAGGCGGGATCCGCGGGAGCGCCCGGGGGCTGCGCCGTGGACGCAGACTGCGCCGCTCCGCTCGCTTCACCCCCGGGCTGCGCGCTCGCACTGTGTGATCCGGCGGCCAAGGTGTGCCGGTACCCCGCGCGTGACGCCGACGGAGACGGCCACGCGACCAACAAGTGCAAGTCGCTCGACCCGGGCTTCGTCGTCGAGGTCGGGGATGACTGTGATGACGCCGACAAGGCGACGTACCCGGGCGCCTGGGACGGCCCACAAGGTGAGGGACACCCGTCGCGCTGCGGCGACGGGATCGACCAGGACTGCGACGGCGCGGTGGACGACGACAGGCTCTCCTCCGGCGCCACGTGCACGTGCGCGCCTGGGGACGTCGCCGCGTGCAGCGAGGACGCGAGCGGCAAGCCCATCTACTGGCCCGCGGGCGCGCCCGCTGGCATCTGCAAGACAGGCTCGAAGACCTGCCTGCCCGCTGGTGTGTACGGTCCCTGCACCGGCGCCGTGCCGCCCGGGACGGAGAGCTGCAACGGGCTCGACGATGACTGTGACGGCGCCGTCGACGACGGCCCGCCGGCCGACGCGCCCTACTTTCGCTACGACGGCGACGATGACCTGCACGCGAAGGCGGGCTTCGACTACGTGAAGCAGTGCGACCCGCCGCTCGTGCCGCCCGCGGAGTGCCCCTCCTGCCCGGCGACGACGCCGAGCGGCCAGAGCCACTGGAAGACCAACGTCCCCGCGGACGACTGCGACGATCAGAAGCCGCAGATCAACCCCAGCGCCGT
This sequence comes from Polyangiaceae bacterium, assembly GCA_020849655.1. GTDB lineage: Bacteria > Myxococcota_A > Polyangia > Polyangiales > Polyangiaceae > JADLFU01. Next base: position 27,705 of record JADLFU010000230.1, read on the forward strand.
CGACAAGTGTGATCTCGTCGACAACAACTGCGACGGCACCGTCGACGAGGGGTGCAGCTGCACGGACGGCGCGACGCGCGCGTGCGGCGCGGCCTCCACCTGCAACGTGGGCTCGCAGGTGTGCGCCGCGGGGCTGTGGGGCGCGTGCGACGGGGGCCCGAGCGTGCAGCAGGCGCGCTTCTGCCTCGACGGCGACTCTGACAAGTACTGCAAGCTCGACGCCTCCTGCCAGCTCGCGTGCCCCGGCGCGCTCGGGCCCGAGTGGCGCAAGGAGACCGACTGCACGGGCTTCAGCGACGGCGTGAGCGACTGCGACGACGCGAGCGGCGCGGTCCACCCGTCCGCCGTCGAGCTGTGCGGCGACGGGGTCGACAGCGACTGCGGCGGGGGCGACTCCAACGGCTACTCCATCGGGGCCCCCTGCGACGCGCTTGGCAAGTCGGACGGGGCCTGCCACGACGGCGGCACCTTCACGTGCTCCGGGAGCCTCGCGACCAGCTGCCCGCCGAGCGATCCCGACATCGGCAAGCCCATCCCCCACGACGCCGCGGCGCCGAACACCTCGTGGGACTGGGACTGCTCGGGCGCCGTCGATCGCCCCGCGCCCATCGACGGCGTGACGGCGACCACGGGCACCGGGACCTGCGGCGCGATGGTCACCCGGGCGTGCCCGACCGACGTCGACGCCTGCTACGGGACGCCGCCCGTGTACCTCTACTCGTCGCCGAAGAACGCGCCCGGGTGCGCGGCGGTGAAGGCGTTCCCCTGCGGCGCGACAGTGTGGGAGGTGAAGTGTGCGGTGCGCAACGTCTTCGGCAACCCGTACTGCTCGGCGGCGATCACGGCGGTCGGCGTGCAGAAGTGTTACTGACGGCGGATGGTCGAGCTCGTCCTCTCAGGCACCCCGAAGAACGCCCTCTCACGCGCGCTGATGGAGCGCGTCACCGCCGAGATCAAGGCCGCGAAGGGCCAGCCGGTGCTCGTGCGTGGCGACGGCGACACCTTCAGCGCGGGCCTGCACCTGAAGGAGCTCGCGGCGCTCGACGCCGCGGCGATGGCGGGGTTCCTCGGGGCGCTCGAGGACATGGTCGACGCGCTCTTCTCCCACGACGCGCCGCTCGTCGCGGCGATCGGCGGGCACGCGATCGCGGGCGGGTGTGTCATCGCGCTCGCGTGCGACGCGCGCGTCGCGACGAGCTCGCAGCGGGCCAGGATCGGGCTGAACGAGGTCGCGATCGGCCTGATGTTCCCGCCGAAGACGTGGCGCCTCGTGCGGCACGCCGTGCCGCCCGCGTCGGCGTCCCGCGTGCTGCTCGGCGGCGAGCTGTTCTCGCCCGAGCAGGCGCGCGCGCTCGGCCTCGTCGACGAGCTCGCGGACGATCCCTCTGCGCGCGCGGCCGAGCGCCTCGCGGAGCTCGCGGCGCACCCGGCCGCGGCCTACGCGGAGATCAAGCGCGCGATGCGCGCGGGCGCGCTCGACGTCTCGCCGGGCGATCGAGCGCGGTACCACGACGTCGTGTTGCCGATGTGGTGCGGTGACGAGCTCCGCCAGCGGCTGCTCGCCGTGTTGAAGAGGTGATCTTCGCGCGCGCCGCTTCGGCTAGGCTGCGGCATGATGAGCGACGACGGCCCCGAGAGCCTTTCGAACCGTGAGACGCCCGCGGAGCTCGTGCGCATCGACGACGCGGGCGTCGTCTCTCCCGTCGGCGTCGTCGCGGGGCAGCGGCTCCGCGCGCGCGAGGGCTCGTACCGCATCCTGCCTGCGCCCGGGCACGTCGTGTTCCTGCGCCTCACCGGCGAAGATGGGAGGCGCGACCAGGAGGACGGCGCGGTCGTCCGCATGGCGGGCGAGATCACCGCGCCCGGCACCCTGTGCGACGTCATCGCGCTCATAGGACAGGCGGGGTGGAGGGGCGAGCTGGTCGTCCTCGACGGCCAGAGCTCGCGCTCCATCTTCTTCGAGCAGGGCAACCTCGTCGGCGCGCAGACCTCGGTCGACGACGAGCGCATCGGGATGATCCTCTGGCGGTACGGCGTCATCGACGAGGCGCAGCACGGGCAGATCATGGAGAAGGTCGCCGGCGGGCAGCGCTTCGGCGAGGCGGGCGTGGGGCTCGGGTTCTTCTCGCGCGAGCGGCTCTTCGAGTTCATCACGAGGCAGCTCGAGGAGATCGTGTTCCCGACCTTCGCGATCGCCGACGGCACGTTCTTCTTCCTCGACGGGTTCGACGACGCGCGGCTCGTGGCGCGGCACACGATAGGCGCGACGTCGCTGCTGATGGACGGGGTCACGAGGCTCGACGAGCTCAGGTACTTTCGACAGAAGATCCCGAGCGCGGAGTTCGTCCCCGCGCGCACCGAGAAGGGCGAGCCGTCGTCCGACGAGCTGAAGGCGACGTGGGCCGCCATCGACGGCGAGCTGTCGATCGACGAGATCGGCCGCGCCACCGGCCGCGGCGAGTTCGAGACCACGAAGGACGTCTACCAGCTCCTCCAGACCAAGTACGTCGCGCTGCACCCGCCGCGGCTCGCGGGCGGGGCGGCGGCGGTGGTCGCCCGCGCGAACGCGGCGCTCGTGCTGCTCCACCAGCGCGCCGACGCGGCGGGCAAGGGGACGCTCCTGCGCGACAGCCTGCGCGACTACCTCGAGAAGCACGAGGAGCCGCGCGCGCTGCTCGCGGGCGCAGGCCCCGACGAGCGCGGCAACTTCTACGTCGACGTCGTCGCCGCGCGCGCGGCCGAGGCGGCCGGAGGGGCCGGCGACGCGGAGAACCTCGTGAAGAGGCGGCTGCACGAGCTCGTTGGGTTCGTGTTGTTCTCCGCGGGGGGCCTGCTCGGCGCCGACAAGGAGGCCGAGCTCGGCGCGGAGGTGCGGCCGATGCTGCAAGAGATCCTGCCGGCCGGCTGACGAGGGCTGTCGGCGCGAAGTTGGCCAGCGGTGTCCGCGCGGTGCCACGATCTGTTCGCGATGAACGATCTCGACGACGACCGGCGGACGAAGCGGAGCGACGACCCCATCACGGCCTTGCACTACCAGCTGGCCCACGCGCGCAGCCACGCGCAGCTCGACGCGATGGTGCTCGTCGACGGCTCCGGCGCGCTCGTGGCCGGCGCGGGCGCGTGGCCCGTGTGCGAGGAGCTCGCGGCGTACGCGCCCCTGCTCGCGCACCGGAGCGCGGGCGAGTCAGCGTTTCTGTGCAGCCACCTCGATCGCCTCCGCGAGACGGTGTCGCTGCGCTCCATGATGTTCGACGGCTTCGAGGTCGTCCTCGCCGCGCGCGGCCCCGTGGGCGCGTCGACCGAGGCGAGCCTGGTGCGCGCCGCGGCCGGCTGCAGGCGCATCCTCGGCGCGGAGGCGTAACGACGGCGACTCCCCGCCGTCGGGCGCGGCGTCGGCTCCCGACGGCGCGGCGCCGCGGCGGAGGAGCAACCAGGCGCCGATCGCCCCCGCGACGAGCCCCGCTCCCACGACGACGTCGGGGACGCCGAGCGTCGCCCCGCCGAGCCCCCGGAAGCCCCCGCGCAGCATCGCGAGGGAGGTGGCGTTGTGAAGCATGTGCACAGTCATCGAGCACCAGATGACGCCCGTTCCCACGCGGATGCCTCCGAGCGCGAGGCCGAGCGCCGTCGTCGACGCCACGCGCACGAGGCCGACGCCGCCTGGCACGTCGGCGTGCGACAGCCCGAAGGCCACCGCCGACGCGACGATCGGGACGAGCCAGGCCGCGAGGCGCGCCCCGCGCCCGTCGCCGAGCCGGGCGAGCGCCTGCCGCACCGTCTCGAGCAGGCCCCCTCGGAACATGAGCTCCTCGGAGATCGCCGGGAGCACGACCGCGGACAGCACGAGCCACGCGATCGAGGACTGACCCAGCTCGCGGCCGAGCGCGCCCGCGTTGCGCTGGCTCGCGCCGAGGCCGCGGAGCGCGAGCTCTTCCATCAACACGGGCATCGCGAGCCCTACCCCGATCCACGTCGCCAGGGTGGTGGTGAGCGGCTGCAGCAGCGCGGCGCCGGCGAGCCTGCGCGGCGTGGGGCGCGAGAGGCCGAGGGGGGAGAGCGATCCGGCGAGCAGCCTCACGAGGCCGAGGCCGACGGCGATCGTGAGCAGCTGGGAGAGGGCACGAAACGTCGTGAACGACACCGCGCGCTGCAGGGAGATGGGCGCGTGACGAGCGAGCGCGTCGACGCCCTTCGTGGCGAACAGGAGCCATCCGGCGGTCGCGGCGGCCAGCCCGGCGAGGCGAGGCGGCGAGAGGGCGGTCACGACGGGCACGAGCGTGAGCATAGGCGCGGCGTGCCGCAAGCGTGATCCTCCGCGCGTGCCTATTCGCGAACATTCGTCACATCAGCGCCGCCGGGGCCCGCGCGAGGCCTCGGGCGCGTCAGGTGGCGCCGTACGCCTTGGTGGGCGGAGGGGTCTGCGCGACGAGCTCGGCCACGATCTCCCCGAGCTCGGCCGGCTCCCAGCGGGCGCCCTTGTCGCGCCGCGCACCCCGCTTGTAGCCCTCGCCGAGCGTGATGCGCCCGGCCTCCGCCTCGAAGACCCGCCCCGTGATCCCGCGTGACTCCTTGCTGCCGAGCCACACGACCAGCGGCGCGACGTTCTCGGGCGCCATCTCGTCGAAGCCCTCGTCGGGGCGCTTCATCATGTCTGCGAACACGGCCTCTGTCATCCGCGTCCTCGCGGCGGGCGCGATCGCGTTCGCCGTCACGCCGTAGCGGGCGAGCTCGGCGGCCTGGACCAGCGTGAGGCCGATGATGCCAGCCTTCGCGGTCGAGTACGCGGACTGCCCCACGCTGCCGAACAGCCCCGCGCCGGACGTCGTGTTGATGATGCGCGCGTCGAGCTTCTCCCCGGCCTTCGCGCGGTCACGAAAGTACGCGACCGCGCGCTGGGCGGGGCAGAAGTGACCGCGCAGGTGCACCCGCAGCACCGCGTCCCACTCCTCCTCGGTCGCGCTGACGAACATGCGATCGCGCACGAAGCCCGCGTTGTTGACGAGCACGTCGAGCCTCCCCCAGGCGTCGAGCGCCGCGCCCACGAGGCGCCCAGCACCCTCGGTGGTCGTCACGTCGTCGCCGTTCGCGATCGCCCGGCCGCCGCCGGCGCGGAGGGCGGACGCCACCTCCTCGGCGACCTCTGACGCGGCGCCCCGCCCGTCGCCCGTCGTGCCGAGATCGTTCACGACGACGCGCGCGCCCTCGCGGGCGAACAGCTCCGCGTACGCGCGCCCGAGCCCGCGCCCCGCCCCCGTCACGATCACCACACGCCCGTCGCAGATGCCAGTCATCTCTCTCTTCTCCTCCGGTCAGTACCCCAGCAGCCTCGCGTACCTGTCGCGATGAAACGCCGCGTCTCCCATGAGCTGCTCGGTCACGCGCGCGCGCTTCATGAAGAACCCGAGGTCGAGCTCGTCCGTCACGCCGACGCCGCCGTGCAGCTGCACCGCCTCGTTGGTGACGTGCACGTAGGTGTCCGAGAGCCGCGCCTTCGCGGCCGACGCGAGCTCCGCGAGCGAGCCTTGCGCTCCGTCGGCGACCGACAGCCCCTCTCGCACGACGGCGCGCGACAGCTCGAGGTCACAGTACATCGACGCCGCCCGGTGCTTCAGCGCCTGGAACGATCCGATCGGGACGCCGAACTGCCGCCGCTGCTTCAGGTACTCCACCGTCCGCCTGAAGGCCTCCCACGCGCCGCCGAGCATCTCCGCGGTCAAGAGGAGCGTGGCCTCGTCGAGCGCGCGCCCGAGCTCGGCCTCTGCGTCGGTCGTCAGCACGGCGTCCGCCGCCACCTCGAGCCCGCGAAACCGCGCGCGCGCCGCGCCGTGGGAGTCGATGGTGCACAGTGACATGATCTCCGCGCGCGCGAGCTCGACCAGCACGAGCGCCGCCCCGCCCTCGTGCGCCGCTGACACGACGAGCCAGTCTGCCGCGCCGCCGAACGGGACGAAGGACTTGTCACCGTCGAGCGCGTACCCGCTCCCGCGCCGCGACAGCGTCACCGCGCGCGGCCGCGCCTCGTGCCTCACGCCCTCCTCGTGCGCCAGGGTGGCGAGCCGCGATCCGTCGCACAGCGAGGGCGTGAGCTCGCGCGCGAGCGACGAGCCCGCTCTGCGCGCGACGAGGCGCGCCGCGACCGTGTGGGCGCCGAGCGGCGCGGGCGACAGCGTGCGCCCCAGCTCCTCCGCGACGAGCCCGACCTCCTTCAGCCCGAGCCCAGCGCCGCCCTCGGCCTCCGGGAGCGCGAGCCCGACGAGCCCGAGCGCTCGCAGCGCGCCCCACAGCTCGCCCGCGATCCCGAGCGGATCGCGCTCGTCGCGCAGGCGCCGGAGCACGGCGGGGCCGCCGTGCGCGTCGACGACCCGCCGGGCGGTGGCCTGGATGCTCAGCTCTTCTTCGGAGAGGACGAAGCCCATCTGTGTCTAGTCCGGCAGCCCGAGCACGCGCTTCGCGAGGATGTTCAGCTGGACCTCGCTCGAGCCGCCCTCGATGGAGTTGGCGCGGGAGCGGAGCCACTCGCGCGTCGTCGTGAGCTCGTCGTCCAGGTAGCCCTCCCCCTCCCAGCCGAGGCCGGCGAACCCTCGCAGCGCCACCTTGAGCTCGCGGCGCCGCTTGTTGACCTCGGTGCCGACGAGCTTGAACATCGAGGCCTCGCTGCCCGCGGGCCTGCCCGCCGCGGCCTCCTCCGCCGCGCGGCGGAGCGCGAGCTTGTTGCACAGGAAGTCGAGGTCGACCTGCGTGATGCGATCGCGGAGCGAGGCGTCCCGGAGGGGCTCTCCCGGGGCGCCGCCCTCGTACCTCCGCGCCTGCGCGGCGAGCGGCTCCTCGACGCTGCTCTGCGCGTCGCGCGACAAGGAGATGTTGGAGCGCTCGTGGGACAGCAGGTACTTCCCGATCTCCCAGCCCGCGTCCTCGTCGCCGACGCGCTGGTCGACCGGCACCCGCACACCCTCGAAGAACGTCTCGCAGAAGGGAGAGGCGCCGCTGATGAGCTGGATCGGGCGCACAGTGATGCCGGGGGACGCCATGTCGATCAAAACAAAACTGATCCCCTGGTGCTTCGGCGCGGAGGGGTTGGTGCGGACGAGGCAGAACATCCAGTCGGCCTTGTCGGCGTGCGACGTCCACGTCTTCTGGCCGTCCACCACGTAGTGATCGCCGTCGCGCACGGCGCGCGTGGAGAGCGACGCGAGGTCGGAGCCGGCGCCCGGCTCGCTGTAGCCCTGGCACCAGCGGGTCTCGCCGCGGATGATGCCTGGCAGGAACGCGCGCCGCTGCGCCTCGGTGCCGTACCGGAGCAGCACCGGGCCGAGCATCCAGATCCCCAGGCTGCGCAGCGGCGGCCGGCACCCGAGCGCGCGCAGCTCCTCGGCGAGCACCGCGGCCTGCTCCCGCGACATCCCTCCGCCGCCGTACTCGGTCGGCCAGGTGGGCGCCGTCAGGCCGCGGGTGTTGGCGGCGAGGAGCCAGCGCCGCGCGTCCTCGCTCGGGAACACACAGCGCCGCCCGCCCCACACCTCCTCCCCGTCACCGGGCGGCGTGCGCATCGACGGCGGACAGTGGGAGAGGAGCCACGCCCGCAGCTCCGCGCGAAAGTCGTCGAGCTCGCTCACTCGCCCCGCGCCCGCCGCGCGAGATCGAGCGCGGCGTCCTCGATCATGTCCTCCTGGCCGCCGACCGTCTTGCGGCGCCCCATCTCGACGAGGATGTCGCGCGACGAGACGCCGTAGCGCTCGCCCGCTCGCTTCGCGAACAGCAAGAACGACGAGTAGACCCCGGCGTAGCCGAGCACGAGCGCGTCGCGATCGATCCGCACGGGGTGGTCCATCATCGGGACGACGAGGTCCTCCGCGACGTCCATCACCTTGTAGAGATCGACGCCGTGCAGGGCGCCCATGCGCGACAGCACCGCGACCAGCACCTCGAGCGGGGTGTTGCCGGCGCCCGCGCCGAGCCCCGCGGCCGAGGCGTCGACCCGCGAGGCGCCGCGCTCGATCGCCGCGAGCGTGTTGGCGACGCCCATCGAGAGGTTGTGGTGTCCATGAAACCCGATCTCCGTCTCGGGGCGCAGCGCGGCGCGGAGGGCGTCGATGCGCGCCGTCACGTCGTCGGGCAGCATGTAGCCCGCGGAGTCGGTGACGTAGACGCAGTTGGCGCCGTACGACTCCATCAGCTTGCCCTGCGCGGCCAGCGCCTCGGGCGGCGTCATGTGGGCCATCATGAGGAACCCGACGGTGTCGAGGCCGCGCTTCCTGGCGGCGACGAGGTGCTGCTCCGAGACGTCGGCCTCGGTGCAGTGGGTCGCGACGCGGATGGTGGTGACCCCGCAGTCGACCGCGAGCGCGAGATCGTCGACGGTGCCTATCCCCGGCAGCAGCAGCGCCGAGACCTTCGAGCGCTTGAGCCGCGGGACGACCGCGCGCAGGTACTCCTCGTCGGTGTGCAGCGGGAACCCGTAGTTGACGGACGCGCCGCCCATCCCGTCGCCGTGCGTCACCTCGATGAGCGGCACGCCGGCGTCGTCGAGCCCGGTCGCGACCGAGATCATCTGCTCGAGCGTCATCTGGTGGCGCTTCGGGTGCATCCCGTCGCGCAGGGTCATGTCGTGCAGGACGACCCGCCTGCCCGTGAGCGCGCTCACGACCGCCCCTCCTTCACCATGCGCTCGGCGAACATCTCGGCCGTGCGGAGCGCCGCCGCCGTCATGATGTCGAGGGTCCCTGCGTACTTGGGCAGGTAGTCGCCGAGCCCCTCGACCTCGACGAAGGTGGTCACGCGCCGCCCGTCGAACACCGGGCCGTTCTTCAGGGTGTAGCCCGGCACGTAGCGCTGCACCTCCTTGATCATCTGGCGCACCGACTCCTCGATCGCGGCCTGCCTCGGCGCGTCGACCGTGCGGCAGTGGATGGTGTCGCGCATGATGAGCGGCGGCTCGGCCGGGTTGATGATGATGATGGCCTTGCCTCGCGCGGCGCCGCCCACCTTCTCGACGGCCGCCGCGGTCGTCCGCGTGAACTCGTCGATGTTCTTGCGCGTGCCGGGGCCGACCGAGCGCGACGAGACCGTGGCCACGATCTCGCCGTACTCCACGGGCTGCACGCGGCTGACGGCGTAGACCATCGGCACGGTCGCCTGGCCGCCGCAGCTCACCATGTTGAGGTTCATCTCCTGCGAGTCGTAGTGCGCCTGCAGGTTGACGGGGGGGATGCAGTACGGGCCGATGGCGGCCGGCGTCAGATCGATCATCCGCACGCCCCTCTCCTGCAGCTTGCGCGCGTTCTCCCGGTGCACGTACGCGCTCGTCGCGTCGAACGCGATGCGCACCTCGTCTCCGTCCACGTGGGGCAACAAGCCGTCGACGCCCTCGTGGGTGACCTTGACGCCCAGCTGCCGCGCGCGCGCGAGGCCGTCGGACGCGGCGTCGATGCCGACCACCCACACCGGATCGATCCACTCGCTCCGCCGCGCCTTGAACAACAAGTCCGTGCCGATGTTGCCCGAGCCGATGATGGCCGCCTTGACCTTCTTCACGTGAACCTCACTGACAGTGATCCCCCGCCCGCGAGCGTGACCTTCATGTGATCCCCGGCCGTGACCTTCTCCAGCGGGACGAGCGAGCCCGAGAGCACGATCTCGCCCGCGCGGAGCGGCACGCCGTACGCGCCGAGCGTGTTGGCGAGCCACGCCACGCAGGTGAGCGGCGAGCCGAGCGCCGCGGCGCCGGCGCCCGTCGAGAGGATGGCGCCGTTCTTCTCGACCACCATGCCGCAGGAGAAGAAGTCGAACCCGCTGGGGGAGATCTTCTGCTGCCCCACGACGAACAGCCCGGACGACGCGTTGTCGGCGACGGTGTCCTCGATCTTGATCTTCCAGTCGGCGATGCGCGAGTCGACGATCTCGAAGCACACGAGCGCGTGGTCGGTGGCGCGGAGGACGTCCGCGGGCGTCACGCCCGGCCCCACCAGATCACGCGAGAGCACGAACGCGATCTCGCCCTCGGCGCGCGGCTGGATCAGCGTCGTCGACACTGGCACCTCGTCGCCGCGCACCCACATGGCCGAGGTGAGGTAGCCGAAGTCGGGCTGGTACACGCCCAGCATCGACTGCACCGCGAGGCTCGTGACGCCGATCTTCTTGCCCACGAGCGTCTCGCCCTCGGCGAGCCGCCGCGAGAGGATGCGCGAGGACGCGCGGTAGGCGTCGTCGATGGTGATGCCGGGCACCCGCCCCGTCAGCGGCGCGACGACGCGGCGCGCCCGCAGCGCGGAGAACAGCTCGTCGCCGAGCGCGTCGTGATCGATCACGCGCGGGCGCCCTCGAGGAAATCGAGCGTCATGCGGTTGAAGTACGCCTCGTGCTCGACCATGACCCAGTGACCGCAGCGAGAGAGGAGGTGCACCTTCGCGTCCGGGCAGCGCGACGCGATGGCCACCGCGCCCGTCGGCGGGCAGAACTTGTCATCCATCCCCCAGAACCCGAGCACGGGGCACGTGAGCTCCCCGAGCCGCGGCGCGAGGTGGGGCACCACCATGCTGGTCAGCACGCGCTTCGGCTGCAGCTGCGAGATCTGGTACCGCTCCTCGATGATCTCGTCGGTGATCTGCGCCGGATCGTAGAGCTGCAAGCCGAACACGCGGCGCATCGACTCGCGCGTGATGCCGTCCTTCGCGAGGAAGACCTTCATCATCGTGACGATGCCTTCCATCTTCATGTACGTCTCGCGCTCCTCGAGGCCGCCGGGCGCCATCAAGACGAGGCGCTCGACGAGCGCGGGGCGGGCGAGCGTGAGGCCGATGCCGAGCGCGCCGCCGTGCGAGTTGCCGATGACCGCGGCCCGGGTGACGCCGAGCGCGTCGAGGAACACGCCCAGCTTCTCGACGAGGAAGTCGAGGTGGTAGTCGCGGTCGTCGGGCTTCGACGAGTAGCCGTAGCCGAGCGTGTCGGGGAGGATGGTGCGGTACCCGCGCTCGGCGAGGAACGGATAGTTGCGCCGGAAGTTCGACCAGCCGCTCGCGCCGGGCCCGCTGCCGTGGAGGAAGAGCACGACAGGCCCCTCGCCCGCCTCGTGGTAGTGGATCTTCAGCCCGTCGCCGACGTCGACGTACTTGCCCTCGGGCACCGCGCGCGCTGTCATCGGCGCTCCTCCTTCCTGGGTGGGTTGACGAATTCGGGCGGGTGGTGCCCCCACTCGCTGATCTGGTCGTACGTCACGGACGCGTCGTGCGTCGCGTCGTCGACGACGCGGCCGCCCCACCCGAACTCGAACTGGAACCCCGACGGCGTCTTCGCGTAGAACGACAGCATCCTGTCGTTGGGGTGGCGACCGAGCGTCTGCATGATGCGGAGGCCGGCCGCGCGCGTCCGGTCCATCGCCAGCCCGACGTCGTCGATCGAGCGCGCCTCGAGCATGAAGTGGTGCAGGCGCTTCTTCTGCTGATCGCCGAACGCGACCGAGTGGTGACGGCCGTTGGTGTGCATGAACACGATGTCCACGTGGAACCCGTACACCTCTGTGACGATGCGGTCGGACAGCCGGAATGACAGCAAGTCCTCGTAGAATGCGCGGCTCTCGGCCTGGCTGCGCGTGGAGAGGACGAGGTGCCCGAGGCCGGCGTCGTCGGCCACGAAGCCGCCGCGCACGACCTCCGAGCGAAACGGCTCGACCGCGGGCGCCGGGTCGACGAACAGCTCGGTCGGGTTGCCGGCCGGATCCGTGAAGCACAGAAGGCGCCTGACGGCGCGGGCCTCGGAGAGGGCGGCGTCGCCCTCCGTCACCGCGACGCCCCTGTCGCGCAGGCGCGCCGCGAGCGCGTCGAGCTCGGCGTCGCCGGCCACCTGCCATCCGACGAAGGCGAGATCGTCGGCCGGCCCCTCGGTGACGAAGAGGCGGTGGGCGTGGCCGTCGAGCCGGAGCGCGAGGCCGCGCGCATCCCGGCGCGAGACGGAGAGGCCGAGGACGCCGACCGCGAAGCGCTCCCACGCGGCGAGATCCTTCACCTCGAAGCCGAGGTACCCGAGCTGCTGGACGGCGGCGCTCACAGGAAGAAATCCGTGTTCTTCTGCGACAACAGCACCCCGCCCAGGTTGCGACCGGGCTTGTCGGGGTTGTTGGCGTAGTGCGCGCGCGCCGCGTGCACGTCGAGGAAGTACCGCAGGAGCGGGCTGTCGAGGAAGATGGCGCGCCCGCCGCTCGCGGTGAACAGCCCGTCGACGGCCTGCACGCAGCGCGTGACGACCCGCCCCGAGTCGTAGCGGAGCTTCACGCGGCGCTCGACCGGCAGGTCCTCACCGGCGCGCACGCGGGCCATCAGCTCGTCGAAGTCGCGCAGCAGGATGGTCTTGCACTCGTCGATGGCGGCCTCCGCCTCGGCGGCGACGAGCTGCGCGGTCGGGTCCTCGGCGACCTTCTGGCCGTCGCCGGCGGCCACGCGCTTCCGGGCGATCTCGCGGTAGGCGGCGAGCGCTCCCTCGGCGATGCCGATGGCGGTGGTCGAGACGGACCTCACGAACACGAGGCCGAAGGGCAGCCTGTACAGCGGCGCGGGGTTGTGGGCGTTGCCAGGGCTCTCGCGGCGGAACCCGTCGATGAGCTTGTGGGTGCGGTGCTCGGGCACGAACGCGCCGTCGACGACGATGTCCTTCGAGCCGGTGCCGCAGAGGCCCATCGTGTGCCAGTTGTCATCGATGCGGTAGTCGCGCCTCGGCAGGAGGAACGTGCGCATGTCGGGGCGCTCGCCCGCGGCCGTCGGCGCGAAGCCGCCCAGGAACACCCACTGACAGTGATCGCAGCCGCTCGAGAAGCTCCACCGGCCGCTCACCCGGTAGCCGCCGTCCACGCGCTCGATCTTGCCCGTCGGCGCGTACGACGACGACACCAGCGTCGAGCGGTCCTGTCCCCACACCTCCTCCTGGGCCTCCAGGGGAAAGACGGCGACCTGCCAGGCGTGCACGCCGACCACGCCGAGCACCCACGCGCTCGACGGGCAGGCCTCCGCGATCGTCCACTGCACCTGGAAGAACACCTGCGGATCGACCTCGAGGCCGCCCCAGCGCGCGGGCTGGAACATGCGGAAGAAGCCCGCGTCCTGGAAGTCTCGGATGGTCTCCTCGGGCACCTTGCGCTCCTCCTGGGTGCGCGCCGCGCGCTCGCGCAGCGTGGGCAAGAGGGCGCGCGCTCGCTCGATCAGCTCTTTCGGGGTCATGTCGAGGCTCCTTCGGTGGGGCGGAGGTAGAACTGCTTGTACCAGCGGCGCAGGTGCCCGATGGGGCCGTCGCCCTCGCAGAGCAACGGCGGATCGCGGTAGATCTTCTTCTCCCAGATCTTCATGTCGTCCTCGAAGCCCTTCTTCAGGTTGTCGAGGTACAGGGAGACGTAGCCCTCCGTCTGCGCCTGGGAGCCGACGATCTTCAGCATCACGCCCATCCGCAAGTGAAGGAGGTTCTCCCCGACGGGGGTGTGCGCGAGCAGCATGTAGTTCGACAGCACGCCGTCCATGCGCATCAGGAGGTAGCCGGGGCCGGGGTAGGTCGTCCGCGACGCGAAATTGTCGACCCCGCCGTTGGCGAGCGCCGCGCGGCCCTTCACGCGCTGGGTCGCGCGCACGCCGTCGACCTCGAACCCGAACTCGTCGATCTCCGTCTTGTGCACGCGGGGGAAGTGCGCCTTGTCGGCGAGGTTGTCGACGATCTCGCGCGGGTGGGTCTTGATGGTGTACTGGCTCACCTGCCACGGCAGCCACTCGGCGCTGCCGACCTCGGGGATGTCGGGGATCTCGAAGTCGGGCGCCCGGCCGAGCTCGTCGTGCCACACGAGGACGACGCCGTTCCTCTCGACGACCGTGAACGCCCGCTGGCGCGCGCGCGGCGGGATCTTCGGCGAGTAGGGGATGTGCACGCACTCGCCCGAGCCGCAGAACCTCCACGCGTGGAACGGACACTCGATGTCGTCGCCGATGACCTTGCCCTGCGAGAGGCTCGCGCCCATGTGCGCGCAGTACCCCTCGAGCACGCGCGCCGTGCCGTCCTGGCCGCGGAACGCGACGAGGTGCTGCCCGAAGTACTCGAGCGACAGGACGCCCTCTCGGGGGAGATCCGACGAGAAGCAGACGACGAACCAGCCGCGCGGGTAGGTGGTCAGGCCATCCATGCGGGCGACTAGAACATGTTTCAAATCGACCCGCAAGCGGCCTTGCGACGATCGGTGAAACGTGTTCTATCGGTCGCAGAAGGAGCCAGGAATTCAAGTGTCGGAGCCCCACGTCCTCGTCGACAAGCGCGGTCACGTCGTCACGGTCACGCTCAACCGCCCGCAGGCCCGCAACGCGTTCGGCAACCAGATGCTCGCGCTCCTCGCGGACGCGTGGGATCTCGTCGACGGCGATCCGGAGGTGCGCGTCGCGATCCTCACCGGCGCGGGCGGACACTTCTGCGCCGGCGCCGATCTGAAGGAGATGCACGCGCCGCCCGACGACGAGTTCACGCGGCGCCTGCGCGCCGACAACGGGATCGCGTGGAAGGCGCTCTTGCGCGGCCACCGGCTGAAGAAGCCGCTCATCGCCGCCGTCGAGGGCACCGCGGTCGCGGGCGGGACCGAGATCCTCCAGACGACCGACATCCGCATCGCGGGTCGGAGCGCGAAGCTCGGCGTCGCCGAGGCGCGGCGCGGGCTCTTCCCGCTCGGGGGCTCGACCGTGCGGCTGCGTCGGCAGATCCCGTACACGATCGCGATGGATCTGCTGCTGACGGGGCGGCACATCACCGCGGACGAGGCGCTCTCGTACGGGCTCATCGGGCGCGTCGTCGACGACGGCCAGGCGCTCGCCGAGGCGCTGAAGGTCGCCGAGCAGATCGCCGAGAACGGTCCGCTCGCGGTGCAGGCGATCAAGCGCAGCGTCCAGGAGACCGAGGGGCTGCCGGAGGACGCCGCGCTCGCCTTGGAGCTCGAGATCGGCTGGCCCATCCTCGCGACGGAGGACGCGAAGGAGGGGCCGCGCGCGTTCGCCGAGAAGCGCAAGGCGGCGTTCAAGGGCCGCTGATTTGGGGTTGCCGAGGTGGCGGCGCGAGACGACGCTCGCCGACGAGTGAGCCCGTCGATCGCCGAGCGCCTCGCGCCGTGGTTCGCAGCCCGCGCGCGCGATCTCCCGTTCCGCAGGGCGCGCACGCCGTACCGCGTCTGGGTGAGCGAGGTGATGCTCCAGCAGACCCGCGTCGCGACCGTCGTCGAGTACTTCCCGCGGTTCATCGCGCGGTTCCCTGACGTGGCGTCGCTCGCGCAGGCGGAGCAGGCTGACGTGCTCGCCGCGTGGAGCGGCCTCGGGTACTACCGGCGCGCGCGCGCGCTGCACGAGGGCGCCCGCTTCGTCGTCGCGCACCTCGGCGGTCGGCTGCCCCGGCGACCCGAGGAGCTCGCGCGGATCCCGGGCATCGGGCCGTACACGGCGGGCGCCATCGCGAGCGTCGCGTTCGGCGTCCAGGCGCCGCTCGTCGACGGGAACGTCGCGCGCGTGCTGTCGCGGCTGTTCGCGCTCGACGCCGATCCGTCCCGCGGCGCAGGCCAGCGCGCCGTCTGGGCGCTCGCGGCGTCGCTCGTGCCCGCGCGCGCGCCCGGCGTCTTCAACGAGGCGCTGATGGAGCTCGGCGCGACGGTGTGCACGCCGACGAGCCCGCGGTGTGGAGAGTGCCCGCTCGCGGTCGAGTGCGAGGCGCTCCGGCGTGGTGAGCCGGAGACCCTGCCGCGGCTGGGGCCGCGCCGCGCGCCCGTGACGGTCTACGCCGGCGCGATCGTCGTGCGAGAGCGCGACCGGGTGCTGCTCGGCCGGCGCCGCCCGGACGCCCTCTACGGCGGGATGTGGGAGCCCCCGCACGTCGAGGCGCGCGACGCAGAGGAGGCGCGCAGGCTCGCGCGCGCGCTGGTCACCCGCCCGCACGGGGAGTTCGAGCTCACGCACGCGCTCACGCACCGGACGCTGCGCGTGACGGTCACCAGAGGCGGCAGGCGCGCGCGCGCGGCGTACCCCGACGTGTACGAGGAGGTGAGGCTCGTCGGGGAGCGCGACCTCGCGAGCTACGGCGTCAGCGCCCTCGCGAAGAAGGTGCTCCGGGGGCCCGCGTGAGCGCGCGCGCCGCCGTCGCGCTGTCGCTGCTCTCCTCCGTCGCGTCGGCCGAGGCGACGACGCGCGGCGCGCACCTGCACACCGTCTCGACGGCCGCGATCGGGCAGGCCGTGAGATTCAATAATCCTTAC
>JADLFU010000231.1 GCA_020849655.1 Polyangiaceae bacterium
ACCCTACGTCAACGCCTTCCCGGTGCCGCCGGGCAAGAAGATCCGGCTGACCCACCGGCCGCGCCCCGGCTACACGCCGACCACCATCCGCATCGATTTAAACCTCGCGGGCGGCGGCAACAATTACTCCGACTTTTCGGTGCAATTTTATCTCGTGCCGGGCGGCGTCGACAGCACCCTCGGGATGACGATGGGCAACAACTACGACGGCAACCTGTTCCTCAACAAGGACGGCGGCCAGATCGTGGTGCCCTTCCCGGAGTACCGCGGGACGCCCATCGACATCGGCAGCCTCGAGACGCTGGCGGTCGAGATCCGCAACGGCGGCGCCGCCAACAACCTCGACTCGGCCCACGTCAACATTTTTTATGACAACGCCCGCTTCTACGAGCTGTGCAAGGCCCGCTGCAGCGGCGGCTGCGCGACGTCGTCCACCCCGCCGCTGTGACGGACTCGCCGAACCAGGAGACTTGAACCATGGCGAAGGAATCCATCATCCTCGAGCTCAACGCCGAGACCGACTGGGACGGCGCGACGCTCACGACGCTGAATCGCGACGACGCGATCGTCACGGGCCAGCGCTACTACAAGTTCAACATCGCCGGGCCGCACGGGCTGCTCGCGGCGGACCTCGGCGGTCTGTTCTCGCCGGTGAGCGCCAAGCTCGTCGGCATCGCATACTCCTCGTGGAACCCGGAGTCGAAGGGGCGCGTCGTCGCCTCTGACGCGACGGGCTCGTTTCGCCAGGAGATCACGCTCAAGCCCGCGATCCAGTACGTCGTGGTCTACCCGGGCGACCGGCTCGCCTTCCTGACGAGGGACGGCGGACGCGGCCAGATCGTGCTCAGCGTCAACGAGATGAGCGAGCAGGACGCGGCCCGGTGGGGCATGCGGCACGAACCCTACGTGATGCCGACCCGCTTCCGCATCATCCGCCAGACCGGCGTCGCGTTCGCGCCTAACCTCGGCACCCTCTGGCAGCCGGACTTCACGTACGACCCGGACACGGGGATCTTGACGGCGACGGAGAGCGGCACGGGCGTGATCCCGGCGACCTCGCTGTGCCTCTATCCGCGCTGGCAGGGCTGCTACGTGTCGATCCGCTACGCCGGCAGCAACGCCGACGGCCAGCTGCACATGGTCGACAACCTGACCCGCAAGGCATGGGTGGCCGACACCGCGATGGTCGACGTCAAGTGGTCGAAGGTGCAGTTCGTCAGCCACGACGACGGCATCGCCCTCGACGCCACGCCGGCGGTCGTCGGGCAGCTCCTGGTCTGCGACCTCGAGGTCGCGCTCGTCCACCCCGGTAACCGCCTCTGCGGGCGCTATCAGGGAGGGCTGTAGGCCATGCTGCTCGACAGGCATCGCGTGGCCCGGCTCGTCGAGCTGTCGGCCCTCGAACGCGTCGCGCAGGGGGCCGAGCGCCTGCGCGGCGAGGAGGACGTGGCGTATCTCATCCAGGCGGCCTACAGCGACGCCACGGAGGGCGCACGCGCGGACTTCATGGCGCGCGTGGGCAAGCTGCCGACCGGCGAGTGGCCGTGGACGGCGGTGCGGTCGAGCGCGCCGCGCAGCGCCGTCGTCGGCGCCAGCATCGGCAGCGTCAGCGTCGGCCCGCGGCCGAGCCCGGCGCCGCTGCTGCTCGTGCTGCTGCGCGGCCAGGCGGAGTCGGCGGACGTCGACCCGGGTAATCGCCTGCCCGCTCGCGGCACGCCGGAGGCCATCACGTGGGAGTCGCTGTATCGGGCGCTCGACGCCTGGGACACGCCGACGATCGTCCAGTCGATCGGCCCGCAGGGGTGGATCAATGCCGCGACGACGAGCGCGGGGAGCCCCGCGCGAGAGACCGGCAACGCGGCGCCGGCCGGCGAGGGCAAGGACCTGCCGGCGCCGCAGCCCGCGGGCGAGTGGACGATCCCGTGGACACACCCGGCGATGCTCGCGGCCGGGGCCGTGGTCGTCGTCGCGGCCGGGACGGTGCTCTATACGCTCGCCCAGGAGCGCAGCCGTCGTGCGCTCGAGGAGGCGCTCGCGTCCCAGGAGGCGTCATGAAGCGCGGGGTCTGGGTCACGCTCGGCACGGCCCTCGGGGTCGCGGGCATCGGCGGCGCGCTGCTCTACAGCCGACGCGCGAGCGCGGCGGGCCTCCCCGCGCCCACACCCGGCGCGGAGCCAGGTCCGGCGCCGATCATCGAGCTCGCACCGCTGCCGAAGGCCAGCGAGGTCGCGGGCGACCTGCTGCGCAACTGGGGGGACACGCCGTCCGACCTGCGCGCGCTGTTCATGGACATGGAGGAGGTCTCGCGCATCGAGGGATCGTCGCGGGTGTTCGCGGTCATTGCCTACCGCGAGTCGCGCTTCATCACGTCGGCGCACAACGGCAACGCGGCGGCCGAGCAGGACGAGCGCGACAGCTCGCGCCGCGCGTACGACAACAACAAGGGCCGCAACCCGCCGCTCAAGTACGGCGAGCAGGCGGCCGAATTCGGCAGCGGGGGCCTGTTTGGCGCGATCGCGCCGTACTTCCTGTGGACGGGGGTGCCCGAGCTCGGCAAGAAGGCGCCGCTCTTGAACGCGCCGCCCGAGCTGCTGTTTCAGCCGCGCGCCGCGGCCTTCGGCGCCGCGGTCTATCTGCAGCGTTTGCTCGCGAATTATCGCGTCGACGACATCGCCGACATCAAGGTCGGCTGGGCCAACCCGGGTCTGCTCGGCAACGGCCGCGGGAGCGCCACCTACCACGATGTGCGAGCACGCTTCCTCGCCGACGCGATGACCCTCGGCATCGACCTCACCGACGCGGCCACCATGCCGCCGAAGCTCGACGCCTCGGCGTGGCCCGGGGTGCCCGCCGTGTTCGCCGGCCTCGTCGGCGCCCTCCCGAAGGAGCTCACGTGATGACTGATCTGTCCTGCTACGGCCCCGACATCGAGGCGCTCGCCGACCTGGCCGGCGACTTTGATCTGCGCTCGCCGGTCGA
>JADLFU010000232.1 GCA_020849655.1 Polyangiaceae bacterium
GCGCCGGATTCCTCGCGTCCTTCGGCCGCCTTGGGTGAAACCGTGCTCGACGTGGCACGGCCACGCCTGCGCGCGGTTCCAGCCCAATCCGGCTCGAATTCCGCTTCGGACTCCGACACTCGCTCCTCGTGCCCCCGAAACCATGCTGAGCCGAGGAATTTGTGGCCGCCCGCGCCGTACACGATCCCCGACCGAACCACAGGAGAAGCCCATGATCTCGACCCGACTCCGCCCCGTCGCCTACGTCACCGCCGCCGCGCTCGCCCTCGGCGGAGCCTTCTACGCGGGCGCAGCGTACGCCGCCGACCCGAAGCTCGACCTCGCGAAGGACAGCATCCAGAAGGCGATCGCGCTCCTGAAGGCGGCCGATGAGCCCGGCAGCACGAAGGACTACGGCGGTCACCGCGCGAGCGCCGTGAAGAACCTCAACCAGGCGTTGCGCGACGTCGACAAGGCGAAGGCCTTCGCCGACCGCCCCCACCCGAAGAAGTGAGCGAGGCGGCGCGCGTCGTCAGTGCTTCGACGCGAGCTCGGCGAGCATCACCTTCGCGTCGTTGATCATCGGGCTGTCGGGGAACCTCTTGATGAACCCCCGCAGCGTGGTCTTCGCGTCGTTGTAGGCCTGCACGTCGACCTGGCACTCGGCGAGCAAGAACGTCGCGTCGTCGAGCAGCTCGCGATCCGGCGACGACTCGGCGAGACGCTGCAAGATCGGGATGGCCTCGCGCTGCCTGCCCAGCTTGCGGTGCGCCTCCGCGATCTTGAGCCTCGCCGCGGCCGCGTGGGAGGTCCCCTCCTTCAGCGCCAGGCTCTCCTCGAGCGACTGCGACGCCTCGTGCCACCGCCCGAGGCGCGCGTGCTCCATGCCCTGGTAGTACGCCGCGAGCGAGAGCTCGGCGCGCGCGCGGTCGACCGCGTCGGCGAGGAACGCGCTCTCCGCCTTCGTCAGCGGCTCCGCCTTGATCTTCTCCCACTGCTCGACCAGCTCCGCGCGGCGACCGGCGCGCACGAGCTCGTAGGCCTGGGCCGCGTGCGCCTCGGCGCGCGTGCGCTCCTCGTCGCGCTTCTGGAGCTCCTTCAGGTCGCGCGTCAGCCTGTCGATCGAGTGCTTGGCCTGCTCGCCCTCGCTCTTGACGGCGTCGACGCGGGCGTCCCATGCGAGCTTCAGCGCCACGAACACGACGAGCACGAAGACCACGTAGGCCGCGGCGCTCGTCCACACGAGCCGTCGCTCCTGCGTCTGCTGCCGCTTCGACAGGCTCTTCAGGTCGGCGGAGAGCGCCGAGGTGAGGTTGTTCGTCTTGATGACGAGCGCGCGGCTCTCGATGATCTCGCGCTTCAGCTCGCGGATCTCCTGATCGAGCTCCTCGCTCGGGGTGCCCATGTCGCGCTCCGGTACCGCACCGGTCGCACCGCGACAACGCGCGGCGCGCCCCGTGGGTGATCAGAGGAGGTTCAGGAAGCTCTTCGCGCGCTCGGCGGCGGCCTTGATCAGCTCGCCGCGCTCGGGCTCCGAGATGCGCAGGTGCTGCGAGAGATCCTCGAGCAGCTGGCGCTCCTTCTCGTGCTGCTCGCCGTCGATGAACGTGAGCAGCACCGCGTGCTGGAGCAGCACCCGCCGGTCGTCGGCCGAGAGATCGGTGAGCGGGATGTCGTCGAGCGTCTTCGGCTCGATCGCGTACTGACGCACGACCTCGGCGTCGACCGGCGTCGCGTCGAACGACTGCAGGAGCGCCTCGATGACCTCCTTCTCCTCCTCGGCGACGCTGCCGTCCGCCCACGCCACGACCACCAGCGACTTCAAGATCGCCATGTTCTCCGGGTGCATGGCGCGAATCATCGACGCTCGGGCGCCGCGGCGTCAACGAGCAAGCGTCAGGTCACGGCGCGCCGGCGTCTGCGCACCCTGGCTCGCCCACGCAGTCCGCGCACGCGCA
The DNA here is from genome assembly GCA_020849655.1 of Polyangiaceae bacterium. Lineage (GTDB taxonomy): Bacteria > Myxococcota_A > Polyangia > Polyangiales > Polyangiaceae > JADLFU01. Next base: position 1,938 of record JADLFU010000232.1, read on the forward strand.
GCCCTCGAGGTACGGGACGCACACGCCGTTGGTCACGCAGGCGCCGCACGCGGCGAGCGCGGCGCAGTCGGGGCAGACGCAGTCGTCACGCCGGGGATCGCAGACGCCGTCCGTCTCGCACCCGACGCTCGGCGGCGCGCACGCCGGGACCGCGCGGTCGCAGTCGGGGCACGAGCAGTCCTCCCGCGAGCCCCCGAGATCGCAGACGCCGTCCTCGACGCATCGCCCCCCGCAGCGCGCGGCCTCGGCGCAGTCGACGCACGCGCACGTGTCTCCGTCGGGGCCGCCCTGGCACACGCCGTCGGAGAGCTGGTAGGCGCATCCGGCGCCGCTCGCCGCGACGGGCTCGCTCCCGCAGAACGCGGGGCGGTCGACGGCGAGGCAAGGATCCGCGCGCGGCGGCGCGTGGGGCGTCGCGGCCTTCGGTGGAGCCGCCGGCGGGGCCTCGTCGCACGCGGACGCGAGCGCGAGGATCGTCATCGCCGCGCGCGCGGCCCGCGTCACGGCGCCTTCGCCGAGGCGGGCGGCCACGCGTCGACGTACTGGCTCGGCTGGCCCGGGCCCGACGCGTCGATCCAGCTCGCCTTGCCGCTGCCGGGGCGCCGCACGTCGAAGTGCACGAAGAGGCTGTTCGGGTAGTAGCCGCAGCCCGCGTCGTGCAGGCGCTTGCAGAACTTGAAGAGCCGCTCGTTCGGCACGCCGACGACGTAGAGATCGATGGCGCGGGCCTTCTTGTGCTGGCCCTCGTGGCCGCCCGCGCGGTAGCCGCTCATCACGTAGATGGCCTTCCTGGGGAACGCCTCGCCCACCTGCTCCAGCAGCCACAGGAGGCGCGGCGCGACGAGCCGCACGCCGGGCACCCACTCGCCGCGCGCCCGCGCCTCGGGATCGGGATCCTCGGGCAGGGGGAGCTCGGGGCGCTCGACGCCTGGCGGACGCAAGAGGACGCTCAGCCTGTCGATGGCGTCGGGCAGCACCTCGCCGTCGCACGACAGCAGCGAGAAGGTGTCTTGCTCGGCGCCGTAGCGCCCGATCGTCAGCGGCCTGCGCGCGCACGCCTTCTCTGCTGGCGGGCGCGTGGTCGCGAGCAGGTCGAGCGTGAGGTGGCTGTCGTCTCCGCCGAGGAGCGGGGCCGAGATCGTCGGCGACGGCAGCCCCACGCCGATCGCGCGCTCGTCGAGCGCGAGGCGCGGCACCATGCTCCAGTGGCCCGAGCCGTACGAGCCCCGGAAGAACGCGCTCTCGCGCGGGCGCTCCACCGACGGCGTGCGGAACCTGTTCCACCCGAACGCGCCGAGGAGCGGATCGTCGAGGCGCATGCGGCCGAGCGCGGGCCTCGCGCCGCCGTCGAGCGCGCCGAGCGAGAGGCGCGCGGGCACCTCGCCCCGCGACGTGCCCCCCGCGGTGAGCTGCGCGCCCCCCACCGCGGAGACCGCGAGGGACGTCAACAGCGCTGCTCGATGGGCGATTCCCACTCCGGAGCAGCTTTCTTTCACGTCTGCTTCGCGTTGAAAAGCCCGGACGTTGTCGCTATGTCATCACCGCTCCACGGGGACGATGGCGAAGCTCTTGGTCGTCGACGATCAGCGCAACATGCGCACCACGCTCGCGATGATGCTGAGGGCGGCCTCCTATGAGGTCGACGAGGCGAGCGACGGCGCGACCGCGCTCGACATGGCGGCGAAGGGCGCGTTCGACGTCGTGCTCACCGATCTGCGGCTCGGCGCCGACAGCGGCATCGACGTCCTGCGCGGCGTGAAGGAGCGCGACCCGCGCTGCGAGGTGCTCGTGATGACGGCGTACGGCACCATCGAGGGCGCCGTGGAGGCGATGCGGCTCGGCGCGTTCGACTACCTCCAGAAGCCCTTCAGCGAGCAGGAGGTGCTGCTGCGCATCGAGCGGGCGCTCGAGCGCCGCGCGCTCTCGGGGCACGTGTCGCTGCTGACGAGCGAGTTCCGCGAGCGCTACCGCCTGGAGAACATCATCGGGCGCAGCCCGCCCATCCGCGACGTGATGAGCCGCATCGTGCGGGTCGCGCCGACCGACGCGACGGTGCTCATCACGGGCGAGAGCGGCACCGGCAAGGAGATGGTGGCGAAGGCCATCCACGCGAACTCGAAGCGCAGCGATCGCCCGTTCGTCCCCGTGAACTGCGCGGCCATCACCGAGACGCTCCTCGAGAGCGAGCTGTTCGGCCACGCGCGCGGATCGTTCACGGGCGCGGTCGCCGCGCGCAAGGGGCTGTTCGAGGAGGCCGACGGCGGGACGTTCTTCTTCGACGAGATCGCCGAGACCCCGATGTCGTTCCAGGCGAAGCTCCTGCGCGTCATCCAGGAGGGCGAGATCCGGCGCATCGGCGAGAACAAGGCCATCCAGGTCGACGTGCGCATCATCGCCGCGACCAACCAGGATCTGCCCGTGTCGATCGCGGAGCGGCGGTTCCGGCAGGATCTCTTCTATCGTCTCAACGTCGCCCGGTTCCAGCTGCCGCCGCTGCGCGAGCGGCGGGAGGACGTCCTGCCGCTCGTCGAGCACTTCCTGCGCAAATACACCGTGAAGATGGGGCGCCGCGCGGCGCTCGGAGAGGGCGTGCTCGAGCAGCTCGTCCGCTACGATTTCCCAGGCAACGTGCGCGAGCTCGAGAACCTCGTCGAGCAGGCGGTGGCGCTGACGGTCGACGGCGTCATCTCGGCCGACGACATCGTGCCGCAGAGCGCGCCGCGCCCGACGGCGGCCGTCTCGAGATCGCTCGCCGCCGCCGTCGACGCGGCCGAGCGCGACGCGATCGAGGCCGCGCTGAAGGAGCACCAGGGGAGCCGCGAGCGCGCGGCCGAGGCGCTCGGCATCTCCGCGACCACGCTGTGGCGGAAGATGACCCGCCTCGGCATCGAGTGGATGTGAAGCTCGAGCTGCTCGACTACGCGCTGCCCGGAGAGCTCATCGCGCGGCACCCGCCCGAGCGGCGCGACGGCGCGAGGCTGCTCGTCGTCGGCGACACGCTCGCAGACCGCCGCGTCGTCGAGCTGCCCGGGCTCGTGCCGGAGGGGGCGCTCGTCGTCGTGAACGACACGCGGGTCATCCCGGCGCGGCTGCTCGGGCGCAAGCGGGGCACCGGCGGCAAGGTGGAGGTGCTGCTCGTCTCATCGCTCGGCGAGCGGCGTTGGAAGGCCCTCGGGCGCAGCAGCAAGCCGCTGCGAGCGGGCGCGGTCATCGACGTCGACGACGAGCTGGAGGTGCGCGTCGTCGGCCGCGCGGCGACCGGCGAGCTCGAGGTGTCGCTGGGCGGCGACGCGCCGGAGCTCGAGCTGCTCGACCGCCACGGCCACGTGCCGCTGCCGCCCTACCTCGCGCGCGCGGACACCCCGGAGGACCGAGAGCGCTACCAGACCATCTTCGCGCGATCCCCCGGCGCCGTCGCCGCGCCGACCGCGGGGCTGCACCTGTCGGCCGAGGTGCTGGAGGGGCTGCGCGCGCGCGCCGTCGAGATCGCCGCGGTCACGCTGCACGTCGGGCTCGGCACGTTCCAGCCCGTCTCCGTCGACGATCTGGACGCCCACCCGATGCACGAGGAGGCGCTCGAGATCACGCGCGAGACGGCGGCGCGGGTGAGCGACGCGCGCGCCAGCGGTCGCCCGGTGGTGGCGATCGGCACGACGGTCGTGCGCGCGCTCGAGTCCGCCGCCGACGAGGCGGGGCGCGTCACGCCGGGCCGCAGGTCGACGCGGCTCCTGATCCAGCCGGGCTACCAGTTTCGCGCGGTCGACGCGCTGCTGACGAACTTCCACCTGCCACGCTCGACGCTGCTCGCGCTCGTCTGCGCGTTCGCGGGGCGCGAGCGCGTGCTCGCCGCGTACGCGCACGCGGTCGCGGCTCGGTACCGCTTCTTCTCGTACGGCGACGCGATGCTCCTCGCGCGGTAGCGCCTACTTCTTCTTGTCGGCGCCGGCGGGCTTCGCGCTCGCGGCGGGCTTCGCGTCGGGCGCGCCCTTCGCCTCGGTGATCGAGATGAGTTCGATGTCGAACACGAGCGTGCCCGCGGGGGCCCCCGGGCGCGCGGGCTTGTCGCCGTACGCGAGGGCGCCCGGGATCCAGAAGCGCGCCTTGTCGCCGACCTTCATCAGCTGGACGCCCTCGGTCCACCCCTTGATCACCCGGTCGAGCCCGAAGCTCGTCGGCTCGCCGCGCTGCACCGACGAGTCGAACATCTTGCCGTCGGTCGTCCAGCCCGTGTAGTGCACCGTGACGGTGTCCTGGAGCTTCGGGCTCGCGCCCTTGCCGGGCTTCAGCACCTTGTAGGCGAGGCCGCTCGCGGTCTTCTTCGCGTCCTTCGGCGCCTCCTTCACGTCGGCGGGCGCGGGGATGGGCTTCGGCGCCTCGACGATCTCGAGCAGCTCGATCTCGAACGTGAGATCGCCCGTCGGCGCGCCCGCGCGCGCGTGATCGCCGTACGCGAGCGCGGCCGGGATCCACACGCGCCGCTTCTCGTTGACGACCATCAGCTGGAGCGCCTCCGTCCAGCCCTTGATCACGCCGCCGACGGCGAACGACGCGGGATCGCCGCGGAGCACGGAGCTGTCGAACATCACGCCGTCGCTCGTCCAGCCCGTGTAGTGGACCTTCACGCGGTCCTCCGGCGCCGGGTGCTTCGCGCCGGTGCCCTTCGTGAGCACCTTGGTCGCGAGGCCGCTCGGGGTGCGCGCGGCGTCCGCCGGCGCGTGGGCGACGTCGCCCGGCGCGGGGATGTCGCCCGCGCGCGGCTCGCGGTGCGTCGCGGCCGGCGCCGCGGTCGGCGCGTGCTTCACCGAAGCGCTGGCCGCCGGCGCGGCGTCGGGCTGGACCTGCGGCTTGCTGCACGCGGCGAGCACGGAGAAGGAGGCGAGGAGGAGCGAGCGAGGCGACATGAGGGCGCGGCTCGTACCACGGCGCGCGCCAAATGGGTGCGCGCCGCCTCGGCTCACGCGCCGGTGACCGTCACCTTGTTCATCTTGACGGGCGTGACGGGCCGGTCGCCCGCGTCGGTGCGCGTCTTGCCGATCGCGTCGACGACGTCCATCCCGCGGGTGACGCGGCCGAACACCGGGTGCTTCGAGGCGCCGGGCGAGAACCAGTCGAGGTACGAGTTCGCGACGGTGTTCACGAAGAACTGACACGAGCCGCTGTTCGGTCGGCCGGTGTTCGCCATCGACAGCGTGCCGCGCTCGTTCGACAGCTTCGCGTGCGGGGGGTGCTCGTCCTGGATGGTGCCGTCGGGGCCGTCGCCCGTGCCCGCGCGCGGGCTCCTCGGATCGCGGCTGTGCGGGCACCCGAACTGCAACATGAACCCGTCGATCACGCGGTGGAAATGCAGCCCATCGTAGAAGCCTGACTTCGCGAGCTTGATGAAGTTGCCCGCGGTGATGGGCATCTGGTCGAGGTAGAGCTCGACCTCGAAGGTGCCGAGCGAGGTGTCGAGGGTGGCGGTCGGGTTGGCCATGCGGGCCGCATAGGTCGGCCCGCGGCGCGCGTCGCCCGATTTCAGCGCCTGTTCAGCGACCGGGGAGCTCGATCCAGAACCTCGTGTCGCCCGGCGCCGACGAGACGCCGACCTCGCCGCCGTGCCCCTCGGCCATCGCCTTCGCGATCGAGAGTCCGAGCCCCGTGCCGCCCCGCGCGCGGTCGGTGGTGAAGAAGCGGTCGAACACGCGACCGAGGTTGTCCTCCGAGATGCCCGCGCCGTCGTCGCGCACCTCGAACCGCGTGCGCTCCCCGCGCAGGGACACACGCACGCCGACCGCGCTCCCGGGCCGCGCGAACCTGTCGGCGTTCTCGACGAGGCTCGACAGCGCCGAGACGAGCTCGCCCCCGCTCGCCCACACCGTCCCGGCGCGAGGATCGAGATCGATCTCGACGGCACGTCCGCGCGCGCGCGTGGAGGAGGTGGCCTCGTCCACGATCGTGTCGACCTCGACGTCTGCGCGTGCCTCCGCCCCCGCCTCGATGCGGCCGAGCTCGAGGAGCCGCGTGACGAGGCGGCCCATCCGCGCGACGTCGGCGAGGATGTTGCCGAGGAACCTCGCGCGCGCCTCCGGCTCGTCCGCGGCGCCGTCGCGCAGCAGCTCGGCGGCCCCCCGGATGGACGCGAGCGGGGTCTTGAACTCGTGCGACACGTTCGCCGCGAGCTCCGACGCGTGGGCGAGGCGCAGGTCGAGCCGCCGGCTCATCACGTCGAACGCGCGCGCGAGCTCCGCGACCTCGTCGTGCCCCTCGACGCGCAGCTGCACGCCCCGCTCTCCCGCGGCGATCCGCCGCGCCGCCGCGGTCAGCCGGGCGAGCGGCCGCGTGAGCGTGAGGGCGAGCCACAGGCCCGACCCGAGCGCCGCGAGCGCGGAGGCCGCGCCCAGCTTCACGAGGCCCGCGCGCACCCGGTAGAGGGAAACGAGGACGGGGTACGTCGTCCTCGCGACGTACGCGACGCCGGTGACCGCGCCGCCCGGCCCGACGATCGGCTCCGCGACGAACAACCTCACGGCGCGCACGCGCGAGGTGACGCGGGTCGCCCGGCCCGAGCGGCCCGAGAGCGCCGCCGCGATCTCCCTGCGCCCCGCGAACGATCCGCCGTCGGGCGGCGGATCGTCGATCGTCACCTGGACGGGCGCCGCGCGCGTGGAGGAGGAGACAAGCGTCCGACCGACGGTCACCTTCTCGAGCGACTCGGGCCCGGAGTCGAACGTCGGCCGCGCGCCCGCGTCGAGGACGCGCACCTGCGCCCCGAGGTGCCGCTGCGCCGCCGTCGCGATCGCGTCCACCGGCTCGCCCCGCGAGGCCGCGAGCGAGACGCCGTGCGCGACCATCACGAGGCTCTCCTCCTCGCGGAGCAACAGCTCGCGCTCGAACACCCGCGCCAGCTCCAGCCCGACGAACGGCGCGACGACGAGCGCGAGCTGCGCGACGATCAGCCGCGTGCGCACGCGGTGGAGCCAGGCGACCAGACGGTGCGGGCGCGGGGGCGAAGGGGCGGTGACGACGGCGGGCACGCCGCGATCCTCCCAAAGATCGCCCCGCAGGACCGCGGGAACCGCGCGTGCTACTCGCTCGTAGCGCAAAAGTGGCGCGCGCCTCCGCCGCGTGGCCTACGATCGACCCGAATGCCCCCCGTCAACCCTCGCGACGCGCTCCCGGTGAAGGAGGGCGAGACCTTCCTCGGCAAGTACCTCGTCGAGCGGGTGCTCGGCATGGGGGGGATGGGCGTCGTCGTCGCCGCGCGTCACCTGCAGCTCGACGAGCGCGTGGCGGTGAAGTTCGTGCTCCATCAGACGGGCGACAGCGTCGAGCGCTTCATCCGCGAGGCGCGCGCGACGGTGCGCCTGAAGAGCGAGCACGTCGCGCGCGTGCACGACGTCGGCACGACCGAGGGGGGCGCGCCCTACCTCGTGATGGAGTTCCTAGAGGGACAGGACCTCTCCCAGCTGCTCGAGGATCGCGGCCGCCTCTCGGTCGGCGACGTCGTCGACTTCGTGCTGCAGGCGTGCGAGGCCGTCGCCGAGGCGCACGCGTCCGGCATCGTCCACCGCGATCTGAAGCCGCAGAACCTCTTCCTCGCGAAGGGCCTCGGCGGTCACCCGACGGTCAAGGTGCTCGACTTCGGCATCTCGAAGGCGTCGAACGTCGTGTCGAGCCAGCTGACGCAGACGACGAGCGTGATGGGCTCGCCGATGTACATGTCGCCGGAGCAGATGCGCTCCGCGAAGAAGGCGGTGCCGCAGAGCGACGTCTGGGCGCTCGGCGTCGTCATGCAGGAGCTGCTCACGGGGCGCACCCCCTTCGAGGCCGACACGGTGACGGAGCTCGCGCTGAAGGTGACGACCGAGGCGCCTCGGCCGGTGACCGAAGACAGAGCCGACGTGCCGGTCGAGCTGCGCGAGATCATCGCGCGTTGCCTCGAGAAGGATCCGACGCGCCGCTACGCCCACGCGGCGGAGCTCGCGTCGGCGCTCGAGCCGCTCGCGTCGCCCGCGTCGCAGATCTCCGCGCACCGCGCGCGGCTGCTGCTCGGCGGGGCGCCGTCGACGCTGGTCTCGACGGGGCCGCGGAGCTTCGAGGCCACGGTCGTCTCGGACACGTCGCGCATCTCCGCCTCGACGGGCGGCGGCGCGGGGACGCTCTCGCCCGCGGCGAGCCTCTCTCCTCCGCGCGGGGCGAGCAGGTGGCCCCTCGTGGTGGGCGGCCTGGCGCTCGCGGCGGCCGTCGCCATCGCGATCGTGGCGACGCGCAAGCCCGATCCCGTCGCGGTGACACCACCCGCGCCGAGCGCGCCCGCGGCGCCTGCCGCGCCGCCCGCCGCGACGTCGACCCCTGCGGCGAAGGTCGCGGTCGAGCCGGTCGTCACGCCGAGCGCCTCCGCCTCAGCCGCCGCCGCGCCGCTCCCGGCGGCGCCTCCTGCGGGCGTGAAGGCCCCGCTGCCCCCGAAGCGCCCTGCGGGCGGACCCAGGACAGGCGGCGATGACGACATCCCGTCGATGAGGTAGGTCAAGTCTCCGATGCGAACACTCCGGGCGGTCGCCGCCACGTCGTTGCTGCTCTCCCTCGCGCTCCCGGCGCTCGCGCAGCGCTCGAACAAGGTCGCCGCGGAGGCGCTCTTCGAGGAGGGGCGCAAGCTCATGGCGGCGAAGAGGCCCGGCGAGGCGTGCCCGAAGTTCGCCGAGTCGAACCGCCTCGATCCGGCCGCCGGCACGCTGCTCAACCTCGGCGCCTGCTACGAGGCCGCGGGCAAGCTCGCGAGCGCTTGGTCGACCTACAAAGAGGCCGGGAGCCTCGCCCAGACGACGGGCCGGACGGAGCTCGTCGCGACCGCGAAGAAGCGCGCCGACAAGCTCGACGCGCGGCTCATCCGGTTGAGGGTCGAGGCCGCGGAGCAGGCCGACCTCGTCGTCAAGCGCGACGGCGCGGAGGTCGCGCGCGCGGAGCTCGGCGTGCCCATCCCGGTCGATCCGGGCGACCACGTCGTCACCGCGGCCGCGCCTGGCAAGCGGCCGTTCACGGCGACCGTCCAAGCGAAGGACGAGGGCTCGACGCTGTCGGTCAAGGTGCCGGTGCTGGAGGCCGACCCGGCCGCGATCGCGCCGCCCGCGCCCGCCACGTCGGCGCCGCCCGCTGCTCCTCCAGCGTCCTCCGCGGCCGCGCCGCCTCCACCTCCCCCCGCGGAGGCAGGCGGCGGGACGCAGCGCACGATCGGCTGGGTGGCGGGCGGCGTCGGCGTGGTCGGGCTCGCCGCGGGCACGCTGTTCGCGCTCTCCGCGCGGTCCAAGTACTCGTCCTCCAAGGATCTCTGCCGGCCCGACGATCCCAACCGCTGCACGCAGGCAGGCGTCGACGCCCGCGACGCGGCGAGGTCGCGCGGCAACGTCGCGACGGCGCTGTTCGCGGTCGGCGTGATCGGGGTGGGGGCGGGCGCCGCGCTCGTGCTCACCGCGCCGAGCGAGAAGGGCGCCGTGCGCGTCAGCCCCGCGCTGGGCGGCGTCGTCGTGGACGGGAGCTTCTGATGACACACAAACTTTCCTATCTTCTGCTCCTCGCGGTGGCCGGCCTCGCGGGCGCCTGCAACTCCGTGCTGGGCATCGACGCGGCGGAGGTCGACCCAGCGCTCGGGGCCGGGGGATCGACCTCGATGGGGGCGGGCAGCGGCGGCGCGCCTGGCGGGGCGGGCGCGAGCGGCGGCGCGACCGCGGGCAGCGGCGGGGCGGCCGCGGGCAACAGCGGCACCGCCTGCGACAGCTACTGCGACGAGGTGTCTGCCAACTGCAAGCAGGACAACGCTGTCTACACGTCGCGCAGCGTGTGCATGGTGATGTGCGCGAACTTCGAGCCCGGCGTCTCGGGCGAGACCAGCAAGGACAGCCTCGCCTGCCGCGCGTACCACGCGACGGCCGCGAAGGCGGCGCCCGCGCTCCACTGTCGTCACGCGGGGGTGCTCGGCGGCGGGGTGTGCGGCGACGATCCGTGCACCGCGTTCTGTCTGCAGGCGTTCGCGCTGTGCGCCGGCGCCAGCCTCGGCTACGTCAGCGAGGGCGACTGCCTGGCGGCTTGCAAGGGCAAGATGCAGTACCTGGGCGGCGACGGCGACGGCGACCTCAAGTACACGAGCGGCGACTCGCTCAACTGTCGGCTCTACCACCTCGAGTCGGCGGCGAACCCTGACAGCCCGACGGCGAAGGTCACGCACTGTCCGCACACCAAGGCCGACAGCACCGTGTGCTTCGACGCCGCGGGCGGCGCGGGCGGCTCGGCGGGCGCGAGTGGTGGTGGGTCGCCGGGCGCGGGCTCCGGGGGAGCGGCCGGCGCCGGAGCCTGGGCCGGCGCGGGTGGCCTGGGAGGACTGGGAGGACTGGGAGGACTGGGAGGACTGGGAGGACTGGGAGGACTGGGAGGACTCGGCGGCGCTGCCGGCGCCGGGTAGCGCACCCAGGTCGATCACCCTCGGCCGGAACCACCGTCGCGCCTCGGTCGTACGCACGCCGGAGGTTCGACACATGAACGACTCGGTGAGATGGATGTGCGCGTGGCCGCTCGCGCTGCTCGCGGCGTGCGGCGGTGACAGTGACAGCGCGACGCCGGCCCCCTCGGGCGGGGCGGGCGCCCGCGGGGCGGGCGGGGGCTCGGCGGGCGCGGGCGGGGGCGTCGCCGCGGGGGCGGCAGGGGCCGCGGGCAGCGCGCCCGCTTGCAAGGGCGTACAGGTCGGCAAGGGCGCCAGCTGCTCCGAGGAGATGTTCTGCAAGTACGGCGAGGCCGCGTTCTTGAAGGTCAACGATCTCATCATCGCGAAGGCCACCGCCAGCGGCATCGAGGCCAACATCGGCGACACCTTCACGAAGCTCACGCCCGAGAAGGCGGCCGTCTTCAAGGCCAACCTGGGGACGTTCCTCATCAACGCCTACGGCGGCGACAAGGCCGCCTACAAGTACCAGGGCAGCGACATGAAGACCGCCCACGCGGGCCTCGGCATCACCCAGGCGCAGTACTCGGCGTTCGTTTCCATGGTGATCGTCCCGGCGCTGACGGAGGCCGGCGTCGCGGGGGACGACATCACGAACTGCTTCGCGCCGCCGATCACCAGCGACGCCTTCATGAAGGACATCGTCACCAAGTGACCCGCGCGCGCGTCGCCGGCCTCGTCACCGCGGCGGTCGGGCTCGTGGGCGCCGTCGGCGCGCTGCACCTGCCCCGCGTGCAGGCTCGGCTCGGGGGGCTGGGGCGAGCGGTCTGCCCCGTCACACCGCTCGATCCCGCGTCCCGTGAAGAGGCGCGGCGGCGCGCGGTCGTCGGCCTGCGGGGCGAGGGCGCCGCGCCCGGGCGGCCCGCCCTCGGCTTCTCGCTCGGCGTGACGACCGAGGGCGAGGTCCGCGCGTGGGCGAGCCGGGAGCGCGTCGCCTGCGAGGACGCGCGCGGCGGCTCGACCGTCACGTGCGTCGAGGTCCCCGCGCGGTCGCGGTCGGCGGCGCGAGCGGGGAGCGGCGCCGCTCGCGTGTCGTTCCGGTTCGATCCAGCGGGGCGCCTCGCGGCGGTGGTCGCGGTCGAGGACTCGCTCACGCCGGGCGACGCCGTCGCCTCCGTCGAGCGCACGGGCGCGGCGCTCGAGCGCGCGCTCGGGCGACCGGCGGCGGTGACCGGCACGCTGGCGCCGGCGTGGGTCGCGGGCGGAGATCTGCGCCAGGCGCGGCTCGAGCACAGGTTCGCGGACTACTACGCGGCGGTCGCGGCGACGCGCGTGGGTCGCGCGGGCGCGGCCGTCACCGAGGAGTACCAGCTGCTCGCCACGCCGCCGGGCGGGTGATCGGCCGTCCGACTGCTTGCCGCGGCGACCCCGTCTCGGCTAGTGTGCCGCTCGACCGCCCGACCCACGAGGGACGCCTACAGATGCCGTTCGTCAACTTCATGAGCCGTGAGATCAACTGCAAGCTGGTCTACTACGGGCCCGGCCTCTGCGGGAAAACCACCAACCTGAAGTTCATCTTCGAGAAGGCGAACCCCGACAACCGCGGCAAGCTGATCTCGCTCGCGACCGAGACGGAGCGCACGCTCTTCTTCGATTTTCTCCCGCTCGATCTCGGCACCGTGCGCGGCTTCAAGGTGCGTCTCCAGCTCTACACGGTCCCCGGGCAGGTCTTCTACGACGCGAGCCGCAAGCTCATCCTCCGCGGCGCCGACGGCGTCGTCTTCGTCGCCGACTCCCAGGAGATGCGCGAGGAGGCGAACATCGAGAGCCTGGAGAACCTCGAGGACAACCTGAAGGAGCACGGGCTGCAGCTCGACAAGATCCCGTTCGTGATGCAGTACAACAAGCGCGATCTGCCGGACGTCCTCCCCGTCGAGCACCTGAGCCAGACGCTGAACCCTCGAAAGGTCCCGGAATTCGAGGCCGTCGCGCACATCGGCACCGGCGTGTTCGAGACGCTGAAGGCCGTCTCGAAGCTCGTGCTCGCCGAGCTCAGCTCGGGCGGGTTCGCCAACAAGAAGTGATCAGCGTCACTCCGTGGTGATCGCGGTGCAGTTGCGCGCGATCGTCACCCGGCGCGCGCTCGGCCCCACGCTCGCCTGACCGACGCCGTTCTCATGGTCGTCGAGGATCCAGATCGACGCCGTGCCGTCCGGCTTGCGGGGGAAGCTCGTCGTCGTGTTCGAGCCGATGCTGGTCTTGGTGCCCGAGCCGTACTTCGGCTTGTCGCCGAGGAAGAGCGGGAGCGTCCTCGGGCAGTCGCTGTGGACCTGGATCGACGCCGGCGCGCTCGGCGGCGCGGCGGCGGCGGGCTGCGCGCCCGTGGCCGCGAGGGCGTTGTGCCCCGGTCGCGGCTCGGCGCTCTCGGCGGGCGCCTCGTGGAACGACCGCGGCTGGCCCGAGCCGCGAGACCCGGCGGGGATGGGGACGATGAGGCAGGCCGAGCCGCTGATCGCCAGCGCCAGCGCGGGCATGAACTCTCGGGGTCGCATACCTCACCTCAGCCCGGCGCGCGGCCAGCGTCAAAGGGCATCGAGCGGCTGCGGGCAGAGCGCGCGCAGCTTGCAGGCGCCGCACTCCGCGCCCGACCAGATGCGGTCGAATCGCGCCTGCGTCACGTCGAGCAGCACGTCGTCCTCCGTGAGCACCCCGAGCTCGAAGTTGCGTCGTCCGTCACCCTTCGCGCCGAGCCCGGCGCCAGTGAGGTTCGCGCTGCCGAGGTACAGCAGCCGCCCGTCGATGACCACGACCTTCAGGTGCACGCGCGGGCAGCGTCGCATCGACAGCCCGCCGCGCACGAGGGTGGGCTGCCGCGTGAGCTCGGCGCGAAACGCGCGTGACGGCAGGCCCCCGTGCAGGACGCGCAGCTCCACGCCCCGCCGCGCGAGATCGGCGAAGACGTCGAGGAGCGAGACGAACGCGCCCTTCGCCCGCGCGCGCGTGCCGACCGGCGCCTCGACCCGCAGCTCCTTGACGTTCGCGGTGGCGATCCACAGCGACACCCGCGCGTCGCGCATCGCGCCGATGAGCGCGTCGTAGTGCGCGCCGTCGGCGACCAGCCTGAGGGTCGCCGCGCGCTCGAGGGGCGGCGTGGGCGTGCGACGCTTCACGCCGCCGTTGTCGCACGGTTTGCGCGGTCGCGCCGCGGCGCGGTGCTAGGCTGCGCGCCGTGTCGAGATCTCGCTGGGCCGCGTCCACGGCGACGCTCCTCTGGCTGGCGGTGGCCGCGTGCGAGCGCCCAGGGAACGACGAGCTGCTCGCGGACCTCGAGGTGCTCCCGTCAGGATCGATCCGCGCCGCGAGACCAATCGTCCCGCCGAGCGCCTCTGTCTCCGCCTCTGCCTCCGCGAGCGCGAGCGCCGCGCCGGCGATCAGCGGAGCTGCGTCTTCGTCCGCCGCGTCGGGCGCGCCGAAGCCCGCCGCGAAGACCTACGAGTGCGGGGCGAAGGGCAAGCCCGACTGCCCGATGCAGCGCTGGATGAAGAGCGTCGCGGGCAGCGCGGTCGCGTCGGGCGACGACGCGCGGCTCGCGCGGGCGTTCCAGGGGATGGGCAGGGCGCCGCCTGGCATGGGCGGGTGGAGCGCGATCAGCGCGCGAGGCGCCGCGCTCGCGACCGCCGGCGACTTCGACGGCGCGAAGGCGCAGTGCAAGGTCTGCCACTCCAAGTATCAGTCCGCGTACCGGGCCAGCATGCGCGACATGCCGTGGCCCTGAGGCGACGTCGTCACGTCGGAGCGGCCTGGTCCGGCGCCGGCGCGCGGAACCGCGGGTAGCTGCCGAGCACCGTGACGCCGTGGGCGAGGGCGCCGAGCCGCTCGATCGCCCGCGCGACCGGCGCGTCGTCGCGGTGCCCCTCGACGTCGATCACGAACACGTACTGCCACGCCCGCGCCCGGCTCGGGCGGGACTCGATGCGCGTCAGGTTGACGCCGCACTCGTCGACGGCGGAGAGCGCTCGTCGGAGCGCGCCGCGCTCCTGCTCGTCGGGCAGCGAGAACGCGACCGTGGTCTTGTCGTCGCCCGTCCGCCGCGCGTCGTCGCGCGAGATGACGGCGAAGCGGGTCTGGTTCTCCGCGCGATCCTGCACCCGCTCGCGCAGCACCTCCACGCCGAACATCTCCGCCGACAGCGCCGACGCGATCGCCGCGCCGCGGGCGTCGGCCATCGCCTCTCGCACCGCCGCGCCCGTCGAGGCCGTGTGGACGAGCTGCGCGCCGCCGAGGTTCTGCGCCAGCCACACCCGGCACTGCGACAGCGCCTGCGGGTGCGAGTACACCCGCTCGATCTCGGCGAGCCCCGCCGCGCGCCCGACGAGGCAGTGCGACACCTCGATCACGACCTCGCGTGAGAGCCTCGCGCCGCCGTCGAGCAGCGCGTCGAGCGTCGTCGTCACGGCCCCCTCGGTAGAGTTCTCGAGCGGCACCACGCCGAGCTCGGAGGCGCCGCGGCGGACGGCGTCGAACACGCCCTCGATCGTCGCCGCCTCCACGTAGCGCGCGCCGAGCCCGAAGAGCGCGCGCGCCGCCACGTGCGAGTAGGTGCCGAGCGGGCCGAGGAAGGCGACCGTGACGGGCGCCTGCATCGCGACCGACGCGCTCATGATCTCGCGCCACACCGCGCGCACGCCCTCCGCCGGGAAGGCCCCCGCGCCCCTCGCCACGAGCCGCTCGAGCACCCGCTGCTCTCGGGTCGGATCGAGCGACGGCGCGCCCGCGGCGCGCTTCGCCGCCGCGATCCCCCGCACGATCTCGGCGCGCCGCGCGAGCAGCGCGAGCAGCGCGTCGTCGACGTCGTCGATCTCCGCTCGCAGCCGCGCGAGCGCGTCGCTCACTCTCCGCCTTCCGGCCTCGTGAGCTCCGGCGCGGCGTGGCCCCGCTCGCACTTCCCGTGGCGCTGGTACGGCACGCCGCGCAGGCGGCTCCACGCGGCGGAGCTCTTCCACTGCAGGTAAGCCTTGTTGAACGACAGCATGTTCTCGCCGTCGAGGTACGGGCTCTTCAGGCCGCCGAGCGACACGAGCAGCAGCACCTGCTCGGACACCGACACGGGGCACCCCGCGACTCGGATGACCTGGTCGTCCTTGTTCTCGCGGACCTTCTTGATGGTCTTCCACATCTTCATGAACACGTCCTCGTGCTGGGCCGTGTACGGATCCTTGGTCGAGCGATCCCGGTACAGGCTCGCGACGTCGATGAGCTCGCCCGCCGCCTCGCCGTGGTACGTCGCGCAGTCGCCCATGAAGATGATCTTCTCGCCGGGCTTCGCGGGGATGGGCCCCTCGTAGGCGCCGAACACGATGTGCAGGTAGGGCAGCTTCGTGTCGGTCTCCTTGTCGAAGAGCCGCAGGATCTCGATGGCCTCCTCGAGCGCGCCCGGGCAGCCGCCCCAGCAGTAGTCGGTCTTCTCGGACTCGGGCGGCGGGCCCGCGTACGCCGAGACGTGCGTCCCCTCGAAGTACTTCTCGACGCGCACGAGCCCCACCTGGAACCCCTCCGCGCGCTTCTGGGCCTGCTCCAGCGTGACGTCGCCCGTCACCTGGATCTGGTCGAGCTCCACCGGCCCGAAGCCGTGCTCGTACGCGAGGCGGATGTGCGGCACGCTCATCGGATCGACGCCGATGATGCGGCAGCACACGGCGTCGAACGCGACCTGGTTGTTGCCGATCACGATCAGCTTCAGCGGGAACGGGATCGGCGTCAGCATGCGGCCCTCGCCCGCGGTGATCGCGTCGATCACGATGAGCTCCGGCTGGATGATGTGCTGGAGATCGGCGATCTTCTCGTTCAGCCGGTGGTCGTGATCGATCAGCCGGTGGCGGTCGTCCTGGATGCCGATGTAAGCCTTGATGGAGAACGTCACGGTCGTCCACGGGTGCGCCTTGAACTTCGGGACGTTGACGAAGAAATCAGCCTTCGCGACGGGCTCGGGCGTGAACACGTAGTCGCGCAGGCGGCCCTCGTGCGTCAGCGGGATCTCGACCTGCGGCTCCTCCTCGAACGCGTAGCGCTTCACGCCGAGGCGCTTCAACATCGGCGGGTACTCGGCGGCGTCCATCGCCATCCGCGTCGGCACGGTGATGCCGCACCGCTCGCCGACGGCGAGCTCCGTCAGCTTGCCCTCGTCGCGATCGCGCAGCGCGAGCAGCACGCCCTCGGTGACCTCGGGGCGCGTGTACGCGTACTGGAACATCGGACCCGCGGCGACGAGGTTCGGCTTCAGCAGCGTGCGGCCCGACGGCCGCAGATCGAGCTCCTCCATCGCCTCGCGCACGATGCGGCGGATGGCCTGGACATCGTACTCGTCGCACGAGCGCAGGATGACTTTTGCCGGGCGCTTGGTGGGCTTCATCGCGGGCGCCAGCGTACACCCCGCGGGGGGGCACGCAAGCGCGCGGCCGCGCAGAGATGCCGGGGACTGACCTTGCACATCGCCAGCTGGACGGCTCTACTCCGGGTGCTACCGACTCCCACGCTTCACTTGCTTGTCCGCTCGCTCACCGATGGAGGTCCCATGCCGACGAAAGCAGAGTCATCGAGGGCACACACGCAGCGCGAGAACGCGAAGAAGAAGCGGGTCTCGCAGGTGAAGGTGAAGGCCGCGAAGGCGGTGGCCGCCCCGCCTGTCTCGGCGCGCGCGGCGGGCGTGACGCGGGCGACTCGCCCCTCGCGCGCCGCGATGCCGCCCCGCGCCGCGTCCGCGTGAAGCGGGTCGCCTTCGCCGCGCTGCTCGTGGCGCTGCCTCTCGCGTGCGCGCGTGAGAGGCCGCGCCCCGAGCCTCCAGGCGCGGCGAATGCGCGCACGACGGCGGCGAGCGCAGCGGTGGCGCTCGCCGCGTCGTCCACTACCGCGGTGTCTCCGCCCGCTGCGCCGAGGGTCGCGTGGCTCCCCGACGAGTCCCCGCGCGAAGCCCTCTCTGCCAGGCTCGCCCCGCCTCCGGGGTTCACGCGGGAGGCGGTCGCGGCTGGGGGGTTCGGAGAGTTCCTGCGCGCGCTGCCGCTCGAGCCGCCGGGCGCGCGGGTGATCGCGTACGACGGCTCGACCGTCCTCGCCGGAGATGATCGCCGCGTCGCCGCCGTCGTCGCGCTCGACGTCGGGCGCGCCGATCTGCAGCAGTGCGCCGACTCGATCGTGCGCCTCCACGCGGAGTGGCGCTGGAGCCAGGGGGCGCGCGACCACGCGTACGCCGCCGCCGCGTCGCTCCCCTTGCCGCTCGCGCGGTTCGTCGCGGGGGAGCGCGTCGTCGCGCGGGGCGCGGCGCTCGAGTGGCGACCGCTGGCGCGGCGGCGGACGCTCGATCACGCGCTGTTTCGCGAGTACCTCGACACCGTCTTCGCGTGGGCGAACACCGGCTCGCTCGCGCGCGACGCGCGCGTCGTCGACAAGGAGCGGCTGCGCGCGGGTGACTTCTTCGTGTTGCCTGGCGCACCGGGCCACGCGGTGCTCGTGCTCGACGTGGCGACACACCCCGACGGCCGGCGCGTGGCGCTGATCGGGCAGGGGTTCATGCCGGCGCAGAGCTTCCACGTCCTGCGCCCCGCGGGCGACGTCGCGTGGTTCACGCTCGATCCCGCGGCCTCGGGCGTGAAGACGCCGTTCTGGGCGGAGTTCCCTTGGTCCTCGCTGCGCCGCCTCGATCCGGGGTAGGACGAGCGCAGATGGCCGCGCCCCTCCCGCCGAACCTTGAAGTCCTGAGCGAGCTGCCGGCCGATCACGCGGGCTTCGACATCACGGACACGCGCCTGATGGCGGCGCTGTCGCGCGCGGAGGACTCGCACTTCTGGCACGTCGCGCGCAACGAGCTCATCGCGGCGCGCCTGGCGGCGCTCGGCGTCGCGAGGGGCGCGAGGTTCCTCGAGCTCGGGTGCGGCGGCGGGGTCGTCAGCGCGCACCTCAGCCGCGGCGGGCTCGACGTCATCGGCGTGGACGGGCACCTGCCGCGCGTCGCGGAGGCCGCGCGCCGGGCGCCGCGCGCGCGCTTCCTCGTCCATGATCTCTCGCGTGGGGTCGACGGGCTGCCGGCGGGCTTCGCGGCCGCCGGGTTGTTCGACGTGATCGAGCACCTCACCGATCCGCTGGCGGCGCTCCAGGCGGCGATGTCCCTCGTCGAGCCCGGCGGCTGGGTGGTCGGCACCGTCCCGGCGCTGATGTCGCTGTGGAGCGAGTACGACGCGCGGGGCGGGCACCAGCTGCGCTACGACCGCGGCACGCTCGGATCTCTGCTCTCCCGCGTCGAGGGCGCCGACCGGCGCGAGCAGCGGTGGTTCAACCACCTGCTCGTCCCGGCGATGTGGCTGCAGCGCCGCGCGCGCGCCGAGCCCGACGCCGGCCTGCACGTGCCCCGCGCGCCGGTGAACCAGGCCCTCCTCTGGGCGCTCCGCGCCGAGTACGCCGCCGACCGCGCGCTCGCTCCGCTGCGGGCGCGCGTGCCCGGCGCGAGCCTCTGGTTCGCGCTCCGTCGCGCGCGCTGAGGCCCGCTTGCGCCCGCGCGCGGCACGGGGCAACGAGCCGCGCATGCTGGTCGACACCCACTGTCACGTCGAGCCGTCGCGGTTCGAGGAGGGGCCCGACGAGGTGCTCGCGCGCGCGCGGCGGGCCGGCGTGCGTGGGTTCATGGTCGTCGGCGTCGCGGAGACCACGCGGTCGGCCGAGGACGCGGTCGCCCTCGCGGAGCGTCACCCGGACGTCGTCGCGGCGGTCGGGTTCCACCCGCACGACGCGGCCGCGATCGACGACGCCGCGTGGGCGACGATCGCGCGCCTCGCGCGGCACCCGCGGGTCGCCGCCGTCGGCGAGACGGGCCTCGACTACCACTACGACCACAGCCCGCGGGAGGTGCAGCTGGAGGCGTTTCGGCGCTCGATCGCGCTCGCGCGCGAGATCAACAAACCTGTCGTCGTCCACACGCGCGAGGCCGCCGCGGACACGCTCGCCGTGCTGCGCGACGAGGGCGCGCGCGAGGTCGGCGGCGTCATCCACTGCTTCTCGGAGGATCTCGCGTTCGCGGAGGCGGCGCTCGAGCTCGGGTTCTACCTGTCGTTCTCCGGGATCGTGACGGTCAAGAACGCGCGCGCCATCCAGGAGGTCGCCGCCGCGGCGCCGCTCGACCGCGTGCTCGTCGAGACCGACGCGCCGTACCTCGCGCCCGCGCCGCACAGGGGCAAGCGCTGCGAGCCCGCGCACGTCGTGCACACGGCGGCGTTCGTGGCGCGGCTGCGCGGCGTGGAGGCGGACGAGCTCGCGCGCGCGAGCACCGACAACGCTCGTCGCCTGCTCGGCCCCGCGCTCTCCGTGGGAGGCGCCGCGTGAGCGTCGAGACGACCTCCGCCGCGACGCTCGCCGCGACCTTGCTCGGGCCGCTCTACCCGCGCGAGCACCTCGCGCGCCACGCCGAGCTCGCCGCGACCGACGCGAACCCCGGGAACAACCCGGCGTTCGCGGCCGCGATGCAGGAGACGTCGCGCGTGTTCTCGCGCCTCGCGGGCCCGGCGCTCGGCCGCGACGATCTCGAGCTCGACGAGAGCGACGCGTCCGTGCTGCGGCTCTCCGACGCGCTGACCCGCGACGCGAGGGACAGGCTGCTGCGCGAGCGAGGCCCCGACGGCGCGCCGCTGCTCGCGCACGTCGTCGTGCACGCGGTCGCGTACCTCGGATCGTGCGTGGTGCGCCGGCACGGCGGCGCGTGGAGGTTCCGTGATCCGCTCTGGGAGTCTCGCGTCGCGCTCCGCTCGCGCGCGGGCGACGGCGAGCTGTCGATCCTCTCGTGGCTCCTGCGCGCGCTCTCGGACGACGAGGTCGGCCGCGGGACGCTCGCGGAGCGCTACCGCAGGTACGTCGAGGTGCCGTGCACCGATCCCGCGGCGCTCCAGCCTTTCTTGCCGGTGGGGCGCGCGCTGCCTCGGCTGAAGCGGCCGCGCTACGACACGCTGCACCGCTACCTGAAGGCGCATCTGCCGGAGCTGCGCGACGTGGGCGAGCACTTCCCCAGCCCCGAGCGCCTGGTGGAGCTCGAGTTCGAGTGGCTCGATTTCGTCGTGCTCGGCGACGGGCGCATGCTGTTGATGCACGGGCCGGCGTCGTCCGGGGTGCACCTCATGTGGCTGGACGCCGCCGGGTTCGTGAAGTCGGCGTACTACCCGGCCGACGCCTTCCCCGCGCACGTCGTCAAGGTGCAGGACGCCGACCGTATCGCGCTCGTGCGCAGCCTGCTCGGCAAGGAGCTCGTCGAGGAGCTGCTCTGGTGGGGGCCCTGAGCGGTGGGTTGCGGGTGCCGCGTCGCTCGAGGCGAGCTCCGCCCCTCACCCTGACGCAGCCGCGCGACGAGGCCCAGCGCGAGCCCCCTCCGGCCTGGGCTCTCCCCGTGCTACACGCGCGCCGCGATGAGCCTGAAGGAACGACTGACGCAAGAGGGCATGAAGCTGATGAGCGATCCCCGCATGATGAAGCTCATGCAGGACGAGCGGTTCATGAAGCTCATGATGGCCGCGATGAGCATGCCGGGGAAGGTGTCGAACTTCACCGACGAGCAGAAGGAGGGCATCGCGAAGTCGATGGGGTTCGCCCAGGAGCGCGAGGTGCGCGATCTGCGGCGCACCGTCCGCGCGCTCGAGGCCGAGGTCACCGAGCTGAAGAAGAAGCTCGCCGCCGCGCCGAAGTGAGCCCGCGTCAGGGGACCTCGACGACCTCGAACACCCGCCGCACGACGTGCTCGGCGGTGATCTCCTCGGCCTCGGCCTCGTAGCTCAAGACCAGCCTGTGACGGAGCACGTCGGGGCCGATCGCCTTCACGTCCTCCGGCGTGACGTAGCCGCGGTGGCGCAGGAAGGCGTGCGCGCGCGCCGCGAGCGCGAGGCCGATCGACGCGCGCGGGCTCGCGCCGAACTCGATGAGCGCGCCCAGATCCTTCAGGCCGCGCTGCTTCGGCTCGCGCGTCGCGAACACGACGTCGACGATGTAGTCGCGCACGCGGTCGTCCATGTACACGTCGCGGACCACGCCGCGCGCCCGCGCGATGTCCTCGAGCGTCGCCGCCTGGCCCACCTTCGCGGGGACGGGCGACGTCGCGCGGTCGACGATCTGGCGCTCCTCCTCGCGCGTCGGGTAGCCGATGCGCGCCATCATCAAGAACCTGTCCATCTGCGCCTCGGGCAGCGGGTCCGTGCCCTCCTGCTCCACCGGGTTCTCGGTCGCG
Organism: Polyangiaceae bacterium; assembly: GCA_020849655.1. Taxonomy (GTDB): domain Bacteria; phylum Myxococcota_A; class Polyangia; order Polyangiales; family Polyangiaceae; genus JADLFU01. The sequence goes on from JADLFU010000232.1 coordinate 23,594, forward strand.
AGCACGATGAACGGATCGGGCAGCTTGAAGCTCTTGTCGCCGAGCGTGACCTGCCGCTCCTGCATCGACTCGAGCAGCGCGCTCTGCACCTTCGCCGGGGCGCGGTTGATCTCGTCGGCGAGCACGAGGTTCGCGAAGACGGGGCCGAGCTTCTCGGTGAACTCGCCGCGCGCCTGGTTGTAGATGATCGTGCCGACCACGTCGGCCGGGAGCAGGTCGGGCGTGAACTGGATGCGCGAGAACTTCGCGCTGATCGCCTCGCACAGGCTGCGCACCGTCAGCGTCTTCGCGAGGCCCGGCACGCCCTCGAGCAGGATGTGGCCGCCGGTGAAGAGCCCGATCAGGATGCGCTCGATCATGTACGTCTGGCCGACGATCACCTTGCCGACCTCGGTGGTCAGGCGGTCGACGAAGGCGCTCTCGCGCTGCACGAGCTCGTTGAGGGCGCGGACGTCGCTCATCGGCTGCGCGATCTAGGGTCGAACGCCGCGCGAGCCAACCTAGAACGAGAACCGCGCCGGGCGCCCGCAGAGCGTCCCCGTCACGTCGTTGCCGCTCTGCGAGGCCGTGAGCGCGCAGGCTCCGGGCGCGATCGCGAGCGGCGGATCGTACACCTGGCCGCGCACCTCGAGCTCGTCGCTCGAGAGCAAGAGCGCCGTCGTCGCCGTCGGCTGCACCGCGAGCGTCCCCTGCTCCCGCACGACGCCGTCGAGGATGACGTCGTAAGATTTGTCTGGTTCTCCCGAGGTGCGCTGGTACGCGCAGGCAGAGAACGTGAACGTGAGATCGACCCTCGTCGCGCCCTGGGTGGCGTTCGACGAGGCCTCGCCGACGACGCGCACGCTCCCGCCGCCGGGGCACGGCGACGCGCCCTCTTGCGGGCCGACGGCGTTGCCTTGCAGCGTGAGGTTGTACGCGAGCTTGAGCGTCTCGCGCACGGCGCGCAGCGTGACGCCGTCGACGCACGCCTGATCGCACGGCGGCGACGGCGTCGCGTCCTTCCCGCCGCCGCACCCGACGACGGAGGTGACCGCGAGCGCCCCGGGGAGCGCGAACCTTCTCCACATCAGAAGCCTCCTTCTACACCCAGACTCGGGATGGTGATGGGCCCGACCATCTGCGCCTGGCAGCCGTCGAGCGTGCACGAGGTGGTGATCGCCTCCTTGCGCAGCGTCGCGTTCATCCACTCCGCGACGAACGAGATCCACGCCGTCTCGGCGAGCTGCCAGCGCTTCTCGAGCCGCAGATCGACCCGGTAGAACGACGGCAGGCGCGTCGAGGGATCGCTCACGTCCGGCGCCTTCGGCAGCCCCGTGTAGAACGTCACCCGCGTCCCCGCGCGCCACGCGCGGCCGAGATCGTACGCGAGCGCGGCGTTCGCGACGTGCGTGCGGTCGAACGTCGAGAGGCGCTTCGTCCGCCCGTAGCTGCGCGTGGAGCGAGACAGCGTGTACGAGAGGTAGCCGCCGAGTCGGCTCGTCATCCGGCGCTTCAGGTACAGCTCGAGGCCGATCGCCGCGCCGAGCGTGCGCGCCTCGAACGCCGACGCTCGCCGCTGCGCGCCCTGCGAGTCGACCGCCTGGCCGCCGCCGCCGCTCGCGTCGGGGCCGAGGGTGCCGGGGCGGAACCTGTCGCGCCCGCACGACGCGCCGTTGCCCGTCGGCTGGCCGCCGCGGTCGCCGCCGATCGAGTCGGTGGGGAACTGCCCCGGCGCGCACCCGCTCGCCCGCGGCTCCGTCACCGCCAAGGGATCGCTCATCGAGAAGAACGTGTTGTGGAACGCCGTGAGCGTCGCGGTCGTCGCCGCGTCGAGCTCCCGCTCGATCCCCACGCTCTGCTGCAGCGCGCGCTGGAGTCCGCCGCGCAGCCCGCCCGGCTGGAACCCCGGCACCGGCACGACGAAGCTCGGCGGCTGGTGCGCGACGCCCATCGCCGAGAGCAGCCGGAGCCTGTCGGTGACGGCGACCCGCAGGGCCGCGCGCGGATCGACGCCCAGCGCGGCCGCGCCGTCGGACGTGTACAGATCCACGCGCCCGCCGAGCGTGGCCTCGAGGCGCGGCGTCACGCTCCACACGACGTCCGCGCGCGCGCCCGTCACGAGATCGGTGCGCCTCGGGAACAGCGACGCCGTCGCGCGGGTCGACGCGCCCTCGTCGCCGTTCGACAGCTGCACGTCGTACGCGTCGAGCTGGACGTCGCTGCCGGCGCGGAGCAGGAGCCCCGGCGCGAGCGCGCGCGTCACCCCGGAGCGCAGCGCGGCCATCCGATCGCGCAGGAACCTCCCCTCGGCGAGGCTCGTCTGCTCGTGCCCGAGCGCGAGCGCGAGCTGCAGCTCGCCGCCGCCGTCGAGCTCGTGGTCCCAGCGCACGTCGCCGCGGTGGAACTCGCTCCCGAAGAGCACGAGCGTCTGCGTCGGGGTCTTCTGCCCGAGGTAGTCGGACGTGCCGAACCACAGCGTCGAGACGCGGTCGCGGCGGCCGAGGCGCCTGGAGACGCGCGCCTGGTAGTCCCAGTACGACAGCTCGATGTCGGGCGAGAGCTGCGTCAGCAGCGCGGCCGTGTACGAGTAGCGCCCGCCGACGAGCACGGTCGTCTCGGCGACCTCCGCCTCGGCGAGCGCGCCCGCGTCGAAGAGCCGCACGTTGAACTCGCCGTGCGCCTGCGGCGTCGGAGGCACCGTCTCGCCGGAGACGACGCCCCCCGCGAACCTCCCGAACCTCGCAGGGTATCCACCCGGGTACAAATCGACCCGCGCGATGAGGCCGGGGTGGATGACCGACGGCCCGATGAGGACGTGGAAGAGGTACGGCACGCGCACGCCGTCGACGAAGTAGCCCACGTTGCCGGGGGGCGCGCCGCGCACGTAGAAGAACGGGAACCCCGAGACGATGGGCGTGACGCCGGGCAGCGTCTCCAGCGCGCGAAACGGATCGCCGAACGCGCCGGGGATCTGGCGCACCTCCGCGCGAGACAGCGTCGCCGAGCGTGACGGCTCACCGCGCTCACCGCGCACGTCGACCTGGGTGATGGGCGGCGGGGGAGGGGGAGGGGCCTCGGCGCCGCTCGGCGCGGGGGGCGCGGCCTCCGGGGAGGGCTCGGGCGTCGGCTCGCGGAACGTGATCTCGAAGCGGATCCTCGCCGAGACCGGCCGCCCGTCGCGCGTCGCGGGCGCGAACCGGAACGTGAGCACGGCCGCGCGCGCCGCTGAGGAGAATGGCTCGTTCGACGCGGTCGGCGTCGCGTCCCGCACCGCGCCGTCGTCGCCGACGGTCACCGTGAGCCGGACGACGGCGTCGCCCCTCGCGCCCTCGGGGTACGCGACGTCGGGCGGCGTGAGCAGGCGAGGGGGCTCGAGCGTCGGCCTCGCGCTCGCGCTCGCGGCGGGAGGCGACGGCCCCGCGTCTCCGGCCGGCGCGGCGAGCGCGAGGAGCGGAGCGCACGAGGCGCACGCCGCGCCCAGCACCGCTCGTCGTCCGCGCGCCCAGGTCAACCTCGCCTCGTTAGCCCGACGGAGAGACGCCGCGCCATGAAGAACTGCGAAGTGCTACCAACGTCGCCGATGATCCCGGACCCGACGCGCTGTCCTCTCTGCTCGTCCGACAACGACTGCGGCATGCAGCGCGGCGAGGAGACCTGCTGGTGCATGCGAGAGACGCTGTCGCCGAGCCTGCTCGCCAGGGTGCCCGCCGAGGCGCGCGAGAAGGCGTGCGTGTGCGTCGGCTGCGTCCGCGCCGACCAGGCGATGTCACCGCCCCAATGCGCGCCGCGCGCGCGCCGAGGGGACGCGCGCGCGGCCAGGTGCTGCGAGCGCCGCAGGATCAGCCGAAGCCGGTGCCGCAGTTCGCGCAGAACTTGGCGGTGCCCATGTTCTGCGAGCCGCACGACGTGCAGAACCGCTGCGCGGGCGCGGGCGGCGCCATCGGCGTGCCGCACTCGGCGCAGAACTTCGCGTTGGGCGCGTTCGCCGCGTTGCACTTGCGGCACGCGGCTCCCCCTGCGCCCTGCGGCGCCATCGCCTGCGGCGGCTGCGCCTGCATCGGCTGCTGGCCCTGTGGCCCCTGCATGCCGGGCGCGGGGAACTGCGGCCCCTGCGGGTTCATCATGTTCTGCTGCATGTAGCCGGCCATGCCGATGCCCGCGGCCATCTGCGCGCCCATCGGCGCCATGCCGCCGCCCTCGTTGCCCGCCGCCGCGACCATCGCCTGGCCGGCCATGTAGTTCTGGTAGTTGCCGGCGAGCTGCTGGACGTAGCGCTGGTCCTGGCCGAACTTCTGATCGAGCTCGAACTGCTTCGCCTTCGCCTGCGCCTGCGCGATCGCGACGCCGCGGTTCGCCTTCGCGACCTCGGCCTGCGCCGCGACGAGGCGCGCGCGGTCCTCGGCGCTGAAGTTGATGTTGAAGTTGCCCATCTGGTGCACGCGCACCCCGATGTCCTCGAGCGGCTGGCAGCGCTGGACGAACCGCTGCGCGAGCTGCGTCGTCAGCGACACCGCCTGCAGCAGGCTCTTGCCCTCGACCTCGCAGACCTCGCCGAGCGTGGTCTTCACGCCGAGCATGAAGAGGCCCTTCACCCAGTCGAAGATGACGTCGTTGTCCTCGGCCTGGCCGGCCTGCCCCGTGTACCCGATGATGAAGCGGGCCGGGTCGACGACCTGCACGCTCATCTCGCCGAAGATGCGCGGCGTGACCATCTCCTGCGTCAGCGGATCGATGGTCTCGCCGATGGGGCCGCCGACGGGCAGGCCGCGGATCGGCTGGTTCTTCACGAAGTAGATCTCGGCGATGAAGATGTTCCCGCCGGTGAACTCGTTCACGAAATGGCCGAGGAACGGGATGTTCTGCGTCGAGAGCGTGTGGCGCTGCCCGCCTGGCAGCACGCCCATGCACTGACCGTTCTTGAAGAACACCGCGACCTCGTCCGAGTCGACGGTGAGCTGTGACATCAGCGGGATGTTCTGGTCGGGCCACTTCCAGACGACGAGGTGATTCTTGTCGTCGGGCCGCGCCAACATCATCTGCTTCACGCCGGCCTTCACGAAATCCAGGATGGACATGCTCTGTTGGGCTCCTTTGGGCGCGCCCGAGGGGACGCGTCGACCGAAGAGGCTAACCACGGATCCGCGGCTGTTCAACCTGGTTCGAGCCCCGGCCTCGCGCCGCCGCGCGTCAGCGGGCGTCGATGGCGGCGCGAATGTCCCGGACGGCGCCCGCGAGGCCCGAGAACAGCGCGTCCGCGACCAGCGCGTGGCCGATATTGAGCTCTTCCATGTGCGGCAACGCGGCGATCGGCCCGACGTTGTGCCGCGTGAGGCCGTGCCCGGCGGCGACGCGGAGGCCGAGCCCGTGGGCCGCCTCGCACGCCGCGCGCAGCCGCGCGAGCTCCGCGTCCCGGGCGGCGCCCGAGAGGTGGCAATACTCGCCCGTGTGCAGCTCGACCGCGTGCGCGCCCACGCGCCTCGACGCGGCGAGCTGCGCCTCGACCGGCGCGACGAACATCGAGACGGCGATGCCCGCGGCCGACAGCGCGCCCACCAGCGGCGCGAGCGCGCGCTCCTGCCCCGCGACGTCGAGGCCGCCCTCCGTCGTGCGCTCCTCGCGGCGCTCCGGCACGAGGGTCACGATCTCCGGGCGCAGCCCGAGCGCGAGGTCGCGCATCTCGGCCGTCGCCGCGCACTCGAAGTTCAGCGCCGTCTGCACCGCGGCGCGCAGCCGCGCGACGTCGTCGTCGACGATGTGGCGGCGATCCTCGCGCAGGTGGCAGGTGATGCCGTCCGCCCCCGCGAGCTCGCAGACGCCCGCGGCGAGGACGGGATCGGGGTAGCGCGTGCCGCGCGCGTTGCGCACGGTCGCCACGTGGTCGACGTTGACGTGGAGCCGGACGCGCGCGGTCACTCGGCGAGCCCCTTGAACCGGCCCACGACGGCGTCGGTCAGCGATGGCGCGACACGCTTCAGCGCGTCGACGACGTACGTCTCCGCCGTCACGAGCAGGCGCCCCTGGTCGCGAAGGATGGCTCGCGAGATCCCGTCGGCGACCCTCGACGGCGGCACCGTCCTCGTCTCGAAGAACCTCACCGAGCGGGCCCGCGCGCGCTCGTCCGCGAAGCGGGCGCTCTTGACGATGTCGGTGTTGACGCCGCCCGGGTGCACCGAGGTGACGCCGACCCCCGTGCCGACGAGCTCCGCGCGCAGCGCCTCGGTGAAGCCGCGCACCGCGAACTTCGTCGCGCAGTACGCGGACTGCGTCGGCAGGCCGATGAGGCCGAACACGCTCGAGATGTTGACGATGTGCCCCTCGCCCTGCTCGACGAGGCGCGGCAGGAAGAGCTTCGAGCCGTAGACCACCCCCCAGAAATTGATGCCGACGACCCACTCGAAGTCGGCGAGGTCGTGCTCCGCGACCGTCTGCGAGACGGCGACGCCGGCGTTGTTCACGACGACGTGGACGCGCCCGTGCGCCGCGTGGACGTCGTCGACGAGGCGGGCCATCTCGTCCTCCTTCGACACGTCGACGCGGTGCACGCTCGCGCGCTTGCCCCGCGCGCGCACCTCGCGCGCCGTCTCGTCCATCCCCGCCTCGTTGACGTCGGCGATCGCGACGTCGCACCCGTCGGCCGCGAGGCGCAGCGCCGTGGCGCGACCAATGCCGCCGGCCCCGCCGGTGACGACCGCGACCTTGCCCTTCAGCGTCTTCATGCGCCGGGTCGTAGTGCGTCTGGGGCGCGCTGACGAGCGCTAGCCGAAGATGGCGGGCAGCGACAGAAAAGCGACGCTCAGGAACACGAACGCGATCAGCATCGCCGGGATCGCCAGGCCCGCGATGATGCCGCCGATCGCCAGCCCCTTGCCGCCGAGCTCGTTTGGTTTGTTGGATATGTTGACGAGCGCGAACGCGCCGGTGCCCACCGCGACCAGCGTGAACGCGAGCGCGAACCAGCTGCAGCACAGGCCCGCCGGCAGCCCCACGAGCCCCGCGACGAGCGAGACGATGGCGAGCGGCTCGATCTTCTTCTGTCCGCCGAGCGGCGCGCCCGGCGCCGCGGGGAGGTAGCCCCCCACGGGCCCACCAGGCGGCGGCTGGGGCTGGGTTCCGTACCCGCCCGGCGGAAGCGGCGCGCCCGGAGTCGTGGGCGGGCCGTAGCCCTGCTGGAGGGGAGCGCCCGGAGCGGTGGGCGGGCCGTAGCCCTGGGGCGTGCCGCCGGGAGGCGGGCCGTAAGGGGGTTGCATGGGGAGAGCCTCGGTGGGGTGTGAGCGGCTGGCGCCAGCGGGCCGCGTGCCCGACGAGCACGACCAGCGACGAGAGCGCCACCAGCCAGTAGACGACGTAGAGCGCCGGCGCGGCGCGGTGCAGCGAGAGCGCGCGATCGACGTCGCCGTGCCCGAGCGCCGCGAACGCGCGGGTGAGGCCGCAGGTCGGGCACGGCGCGCCGAGCAGCGCGCGCAGCCAGCACGACGGACCGACGCTCACCTCACCGCGCTCGATCGCGTCGGGCGAGACGACCAGGCTGACGATCACCGCGTACCAGGTCGGCAGCGCGAGCGCGGCGGCGCCCGCGACCCACGGCAGCCGGGGGTTCGACAGCGGCGACGACGCGGTCGACGGCATTCGCCCCCACGGTACACGAGACTCGTTGCGCCTCGGGCCGGTTGTTTGCGACGTTGCAGCGCATGCAATCTCCTCCGGGGTGGGGTGGCCAGCAGGCCCAGACGCTGGAGTCGCCGTCGGAGCAGGCCGGCGCGCGGCGCGACGACGTCTCGGTGATCGACGCGATCAAGTTCCCGTTCCAGGGCGAGCACTGGCTGTCGAACCTCTTCCTCGCGTTCGTCTTCCAGCTCATCCCGGTGCTCGGGCAGATCGCGCTGCTCGGGTGGCACGCGGAGATCATGCACAGGCTCCGCAGCGGCGATCCCCGGCCCGCGCCGAAGCTCGAGTTCGGCGACATGATGCACTACTTCTCGCGGGGCGTGCCGTCGTTCCTCGGCGGGATCGTCGTCGGGATGCCGTTCGGGTTCCTCATCGGGGTGGTCGTCGGGCTCGGGGGCTTCATCGCCGGGATCGTCGCGGGCGCGATGAGGATCCGCGGGCCCGAGGTCGTCCTCGTGGTGTACGGCCTCGCCGGGGTCGTGATGCTGATCGCGTCGCCCTTGATGATGATCGCGGGCAACGCCGTCACCACGCGCGCGGAGCTCACCGAGGACGGCGGCAAGGCGCTCGAGTTCGGGAAGCTGTGGAGCTACGCGTCGAGGACGTGGGGGATCGTGCTCATCGCGTGGTTCGGGTTCGTCTGCATGAGCATGCTGATCGCGCTCGCGGGGCTGCTCGTCTGCTTCTTCGGGGTGTACCTCGCCGCCGTCGCCATCTCGATCGCGCGGGTGCACCTGCGGTGGCAGATCTACGAGGTGTATCTGTCGCGCGGCGGTGAGCCGATCCCGCTGAAATTTCCGCGCGATCCGGTGCCCTCGGAGGCCGCGCGCCGCGCGTGAGCTGACGCGCCGCGCCGGTGCTCTCCGCTTGCCGGCGCGCGCGGCGCGCCGTACGACGCGGGCCGTGACCGCGACCGATTTCGACCTCCGCCCGAACCCTCGCCCTCACTCCGACGCCGAGCGCCTGAAGGTGCTGGAGAGCCCCGGCTTCGGGCGCTTCTTCACCGACCACATGGTCTCGATCCGCTACGTCGAGGGGCAGGGGTGGCTGCGCGGCGCGCTCGAGGCGTACGCGCCGATCACGCTCGATCCTGCCGCCAGCGTGCTGCACTACGGTCAGGCGATCTTCGAGGGGTTCAAGGCGTACCGCGCCGACGGCGGGATCGTCACGTTCCGACCCGACGCGAACGCGCGCAGGTTCGCGAGGTCGGCGGAGCGCCTCGCGATGCCGCCGCTGCCGGTCGAGACGTTCATCGCCGCCGCCGACGCGCTCATCGCGCGGGACGCCGCGTGGGTGCCCACGGCCCCCGACACGAGCCTGTACCTGCGCCCGCTGATGATCGCGACCGAGGGCGTGCTCGGCGTCCGGCCGGCGCACGAGTACCTGTTCTTGCTCTTCGCGTCGCCCGCGGGGGCGTATTTCTCGGGCGGCGTGAAGCCCGTGTCGGTCTGGATCAGCGAGGACTACGTCCGCGCGGCGCCGGGCGGCACCGGCACCGCGAAGTGCGCGGGCAACTACGCCGCGAGCCTCGTCGCGCAGCGCGACGCGCTCGCGAAGGGCTGCGACCAGGTCGTCTGGATCGACGCCGTGGAGCGCAAGTGGATCGAGGAGATGGGCGGGATGAACGTGATGTTCGTCTACGAGGAGGGCGGCAAGCCGTCGCTCGTGACCCCCGACCTCTCGAGCGGCACGCTGCTGCCGGGCGTCACGCGCGACAGCCTGCTCACGCTCGCGCGCGACCGCGGCTGGCGGGCGACCGAGCGCCGCGTGTCGGTGGACGAGCTCACGGCCGACATCGCCTCGGGCAAGCTGAAGGAGGCGTTCGCGTGCGGCACCGCCGCCGTGATCACGCCGATCGGGCTCGTGAAGTCGGCGCGCGGCGCGTGGACGATCGCGGACGGCCAGCCGGGCAAGGTGACGATGGACCTGCGCCACCAGCTGCTCGAGCTGCAGCACGGCCGCGCGCCCGATCCGCACGGCTGGGTGCACCGCGTCGGCTGACGCCGGCCGTCGGGCGCCGGCAATTTGTCGGGTGACAGCGCGCCGTGGCAGAAGGGCTCCATGCGCCCGATCGCCTGCCTCGCCACCCTCTCCGCGACCCTCGCCGGCTGCATCGTCGTGCAGCGCGCGCCCGCGCCCGCGCAGCCCGCGCCCCAGGCGGCGTCGAGCGACGCCGCGCCCCCCGCGGCGGCGAGCTCGACCGCGGGCTCGTACCGAGGGTGGAACGTCCGCCTGAAGCCGATCGCGCTCACGCCGCCGTCGCGCGGCGAGCCCGAGGCCGACGACGTGGTCAAGGTCCGCAGCCGCGTGAACTCGGAGGTCGAGCCGCACCACCCGGAGCTGCGCGCCTGCTACGACGAGGGCCTCGGCCGCAACGACAAGCTCGCCGGGATCGTGCAGGTGAAGTTCACCGTCGCGCCCAACGGCGAGCCGGTGGCGGTGGCCGACGAGGGCTCGTCGCTGAGCGACAAGGACGTGATCTCCTGCATCCTGTCGAGGTTCGCGAAGATGCGCTTCACCCCGTGGGAGGGCAAGGCGGTCACCCTCCTCTACCCGATGGAGTTCTCCCGCGCGAAGTGAGGTCAGAGCACGCGCGTGCGGATGCTCGTCGGCAGCTTCTCGATCTCGTCGCGCACGCCGCTCGCCGCCTGCTCGTCGAGGTCCATCAGCAGGTAGCCGATGTCGGGATCGGTCGAGAGGATCTGCGCGTGGATGTTCGCGCCGCTCCCCGCCACCACGCGGTTGATGTCGCGGAGCACGCCCGGCACGTTGCGGTGGACGTTGACGAGGCGGCGCGTGCCCCTCGTCAGCGGCAGCTCCACCTGGGGGAAATTGACCGCGTTCGTCGTCGCGCCGCCCTCGGCGAATTTCGCGATGGTCGTCGCGACCTCGCGCCCGATCGCGGCCTGCGCCTCCGCCGTCGAGCCGCCGATGTGCGGCGTGAGGATGACGTTCGGCAGGCCGCGGAGCGCGCTCTCGAACCCTGCGCCGTTCGCCTCCGGCTCCTCCGGGTAGACGTCGACCGCGGCGCCGGCGAGGTGCCCGCGGCGGAGCGCGTCCGCGAGCGCGTCGATCACGACGACCGTGCCGCGGCTCGCGTTCAGGAGGTACGAGCCAGCCTTCATCTTCGCGAGCTCGGCCTCGCCGATCATGTCCTTCGTCTGCGGCGTCTCGGGCACGTGCAGCGTGACGAAGTCCGCCTCGGCGAACAATTCGTCGAGCGTCAGGCACGCGCGGTTGTTGCCCATCGGCAGGCGCTGCGCGACGTCGAAGAACACGACGCGCATGCCCATCATCTCGGCGATGACGCCGACCTGCCGCCCGATGTGCCCGTAGCCCACGATGCCGAGCGTCTTGCCGCGCACCTCGAAGCTGCTGGTCGCGACCTTCTTCCACGTGCCCTCGTGGACCTCGCGGCTGCGGTCGCCGAGCTGCCGCGCGAGGCAGACGATCTCGGCCATGATCAGCTCGGCGACGCTGCGCGTGTTCGAGAACGGCGCGTTGAACACCGGCACGCCGCGGCGGTTGGCGGACGCGAGATCGACCTGGTTCGTCCCGATGCAGAAGCAGCCGATCGCGAGCAAATCGCGCCCCGCCTCGAGCGCGCGGTCGGTCATGCGCGTCTTCGACCGGATGCCGATGACCTGCACGCCGGCCAGCTTCGCGACGAGCTCGTCCTCCTTCAGCGCGGTCGGCAGCAGCGTGACCTCGTGGCCCGCGTCGAGCAGCAGATCGCGCGCGCCTGGGTGGATGGCCTCGAGCAAGAGGATGCGGAGCTTCGACGGGTTCATGAGGACGCGGGAGAAACCGCGAGCGGGCCGCTCCGTCAAGCCGGGCGTGAAAATTTCGCGCGGGCGCTTCACTCGCTGGGCGCGCCGACCTACGGTCGCGCGATGAGGCTGGATCCGTGGCGTGAGCGCTGGGAAGCGGGGCAGACGGGGTTCCACGAGGCCGCGCCGAACGCGCTGCTCGTCGCGCACGCGGACGCCCTGGTCGGGCAGAGGCGCGTGCTCGTGCCGCTGTGCGGAAAATCCAACGATCTTACCTACCTCCGCTCGCGCGGGCACGAGGTCGTCGGCGTCGAGGGCGTGGAGATGGCCGCGCTCGCGTACTTCGCGGAGCGCGGCGTCCTGCCGAAGGACGAGGTCCGCGACGGCGCGCGCACCCTCTCGCACGACGGGGTGACGATCGTCGTCGCCGACTACTTCGACGCGACGCTCGAGCCCTGCGACGCCGTCTACGACCGCGGGGCCATCGTCGCCGTCGATCCCTCGCTGCGCGGGCGCTACGCGGAGAAGACCCTGTCGCTGCTCACGCGCCCCGCGACGCTGCTCGTCGTGGGCTTCTCGTACGATCAGACCGAGATGGCTGGGCCGCCGTTCAGCCTGTCGGAGGGCGACGTGCGGGCGCTGTTCGGCGCGCATGGCGCCGTCGAGAAGGCGTCGTCGCGGGACGCGCTGGCCGAGAACCCCCGCTTCCGCGAGCGCGGCGCGACGGCGATCGAGGAGGCGGTGTTCCGCGTCGAGCTCACCTGAGCCGATCCGCCCGCGGCGCTCTCCGCTCAGCGCGCCACCAGGTAGGCGACGACGCCGAGCGCCAGCATCACGAGCGCGACGACCGGCCACACCCACCCGGGCATCCCGCGCACCTCCGTGACCGCTGGCGTGGGCGCGCGGGGTCGCGACGACGGCGCCAGCGAAGGGGGGGGCGCGTCGACGAACGCCGCCGCGCCCCGCAGCGTAGTCATCGGGAGGCTCTCGGGCGGCGCCGACGCGCGCTCGAGGTGGGCGCTGAAGCGCGGCTCGATGGGCGGCGCGTCGAGCTCGATCGCGGCGTCGGGCGCCGAGTCGTCGAGCGACAGCAGGAACCGCTCGTGCCCCGCGACGAGCGGCCGTGGCGCGTCCAGGGTCTGCAGCGCGGGCTCGGCCTCGCGGCCCGAGGATCTCGACGGCGGGCCCGAGCGATCGATCGGGATGGAGTGCGGATCCGCGCCGAGCGCCGCGGCGAGCGCGTCGACCTGCTCGCTCGCCGACGCGAAGCGACGCGCCGGATCGGTCGCGCACGCGCGCGCGAACCACGCGTCCACCTCGGAGGGCAGGCGCGCGTTGGCGCGGGTCGGCGGCACGTACGCGCCAGCGCGGATGCTCGTGAACAGCGCGCCCATCTCCTCGGCGGGGAACGGCACGAGCCCGACGAGCGCCTCGTACGCGACGACGCCGAGCGCCCAGAGATCGGTCGCCGCGCCCACGGCGAGCGCGTCGTCGATCTGCTCCGGCGCCATGTACGCCGGCGTGCCGAGGAGCGCGCCCGTCCGCGTGAAGGAGGTCAGCCCCGCCGTGCCCTCCGGCGCCTGCGTCGGGGCTCTCTCGGGCTCGAGCTCTCCGAGGAGGCGCGCGACGCCGAAGTCGAGCACCTTCGCGACCTCGCCGTCCTCGTCGCGCGAGAGGATGACGTTCGCCGGCTTGAAGTCTCGGTGGATGATGCCGAGCTGGTGCGCGCGGTCGAGCGCCTTGCCACATTGCCGGAGGACGGCGACGGCCTCGAGCGGGTCGAGCCTGCCGCGATCGATGCGGTCCATCAGCGTCTCGCCCTGGAGCAGCTCCATCACGAGGTACGGTCGGCCCTCGTCGCTGACGCCGAAATCGAACACCGTGACGGCGTGCCGCGACTTCAGCTGCGCGGTGATCTGCGCCTCCTTCAGGAAGCGCGCGCGGGGCGCGTCCCCCTGGGCCGAGCCGGCCGCGAGGAGCTTCACGGCGAAGTCGGTGTTCAGGCTGGTGTGGCGCGCGCGGAAGACCTCGCCCATCCCCCCCGCGCCGATGCGCTCCCCGAGCGCGTAGCGCCCCCCGAGGAGGGACGAGGCCGGGCCCATCGGCGCTCAGGACGTGCGCAGCAGGTAGAACCCGGCCGCGCCCACGATCGCGATCGCGATCAGGAGCCAGAGCGCGACCATCCACGGCGGCGTCGGGGGGATCGGCAGGTCGACCGGATCATCGTGGCCCGCCTGCGGACCCGAGTCGCCTCGCAGCGTGCCCGGAGGCAGCGCGGCCTCGATGTCCTTCACGCTCATCCCGACCATCGTGTTCGCGACCTTCAGGCCGCCGTGCCCCGACGACGGGGGCAGCTTGAGGTCGGCCGTGCGCACCGGCTGGGTCGTCTCGTCGTTGCGCAGCTCGGGCAGCGTGTACTTTCGGTACTTGAGGTCGCCCTCGGCCGGATCGAGCTTCTTCAGGCCCGCGCCCTCGAACGTCGCGACGATGCAGGTGATGTTGTCGTGCCCGCCGGCCTGGTTCGCGCGGTCGGTGAGGGTCTTGCACGCCTCGAGCGGATCCTTCGCGTTCGCGAGCACCTCGCGGAGCTCGTCGGACTTCATCATCCCGGAGAGGCCGTCCGAGCAGAGCATGACGATGTCGCCCCGTCGGAGGTGCACGTAGGTCAGATCGACCTGCACCGTCTCGGACGTGCCGAGCGCCTGCAGGATGATGTTGTTGTGCTCGAAGGTCTCGGCCTCCTCCTCGGTGAGCTGGCCCGCCTCGATGAGCTGGTTCACCAGGGACTGATCGCGCGTCACCTGCACGAGCTTGCCGTTGCGCAGGACGTAGCAGCGGCTGTCGCCGACCTGGCCGAGGAACAGGTGATCGTCGACGAGCGCCGCGACCGTCGACGTCGTGCCCATGCCGCGCCGCGAGCGATCGGCCTTCGCCTCGGAGTAGATGCGCGAGCCCGCCTCCTCGATGGACCGGACGATGCGGCGCGCGATGTCGTCGCGGTCCTTCGGCGCGTCGCCCTCGCTCATCCGCTCGTAGATGATGTCGACCGCCAGCTGGCTCGCGACCTCGCCCGCGGCCGCGCCGCCCATGCCGTCGCAGACGGCCATCAGCGTGCCGCGCGGGCCGACCAGCTGCACGCGGTCGCCCTCGAGCAGCCCGCGGGTCTTGCGCGAGAGATCGGCGACGATGAAATTGTCTTCGTTGTGCTCGCGCACCTGGCCCACGTCGGTGCGCCCGAAGAGGCGCACGCGGATGGGCCCCCCGTCGACCTGCTCGTCGTCGGTCTCGATGGCCGGCTCGACGACGGGCTCGCTGGGCGCGGGCGGGGGAGGGTCCGGGGTCTCGCTCATCGGGCTCCTTCGGCGCCGAACTCGACGCGGAACATGTGCTGGCCGAGCCGCAGGACGTCGCCGTCCCGCACGGGCTCGCTCGTCGAGAGCGCGAGGAACGTGCCGTTCGACGAGCCCAGATCTTCGAGCACGGCGCCGCCCGCCGTGCGAGTGAGGCGCGCGTGGTGGCGAGAGAGGAAGGCGTCGCGAGAGAAGACGATGTCGGCGGACTCGCGGCCGAGCGTCGTCTCGTCGTCCCGCAGGTGGAACACGTCGCGCGTGATGCCCTCGACGGTGCGCTGGCACAGGCGCGCCCAGCACGGCGTCGCCGGTGTACCGAAGATGGCGGTGCCGTGTTGATGCACTGGCCGGAGCGCCTGCTCGGCGTCGTTCACGGCCTCGAACCTTAGCACCTGTTGCCCGAGCAGAATCAAGTCTCCGCTTCTCACCTGGCGCGGCGCACGCAGCCGGAGGTACACGCCGTTGACCGACGCGAGATCGGTCACGCGCCACGCGTCGCCCTCTCGCGAGAGGCGCGCGTGCCGCGGGGAGAGGAACGGATCGTCCGCGAGGACGATGTGCCCCTCGCGCGCCCCGACGTCGACGTGGTCGCCCGAGAGCGGCCACGCGTCGCCGTCCTGCCCGTCGGCCCCCACGAGCACCACGCGCCCGGCAGCGGGAGGAGGCGGCGGGTGGCGCTCGGTCGGGCGCGACCGCGCCTCGGCGCCGGAGAGGATGAGCGTCCCGGTGAGACCGCGGGCGTCCGTCGTCGAGAAGCCGCAGAGCGCGCACCGCGACAGGCCGTCCCAGCGACCTCGACACCTCGGGCAGTCGAGGGCGGCGTCCGGGGTCGTCGCCGGTGCGCGCGACGCCGGCGCGGACGGCGGCTGCTGCTGCTGGTCGCCGGCGGCGGGGCCTGCGTGCGGCCCAGCGCCGAGCGGGGACCCGCACGTCACGCAGAACCGGAAGCCGGCCTGGTTGCGCGTCTGGCATGATCCGCACAGCGCGCCGGCCGGTGGGGGCTCGACGGGCGGTGGCATGACGAGCGCGGGCGCCTCGGGTCGCGGGCCGGGTCGCTTGAGACCGAATCCACAATCTTCACAGAACCTCACGTGGTCGAGGTTCTCTCGGCCGCAGCGGTCGCAGCGCACGCCGGCAGGAGACAAGGGAGCCGGCCCTCTCGTCAAGCTCACCATCGGCCGTACGCGGTGCGGACCTCGAGGAGGATCTCGAACGCGAGGAAGTGGGAGAGCCCGGAGGGCCGCGCCTGCCCCGCCTTGTCGCGGAAGCCGTCGAGGAGGATGGCGCGGTACCCGAGCGACGCGCCGCAGAACACCTCGCGCGTGCACTCGTGCGCGACGCCCACGCCCGCGGTCGCCACGCCGCCCCACGTCTCGAGCGCCCACTCGTTGCCGTACCCCACCGCGCCGAGCCCCGCGAACAGGAAGGGCGCGGTGCGGGTCTTCTGCGTGAGGTACAGGCGCCCCTCGGCGCGAAGCTGCTGCAGGATGGGGAGGTTCAGGATGTTGGACGCGTCCTGCTTGCTGAACTCGTACGCGCCGCCGATCGAGTAGCCGTGGTGGTCGCGGTGGGCCGCGCGCAGCACGACGCCGCCGCCCGAGCCGAGGATGCACGGCTCCTCCGCGCCCGACGGGCAGACCTTGCTCCGGGCGAGGCGCGTCTCCGCCGCGAAGGCCGCGCCGTACTGGACGAAGTCGATGACCGAGCGGGGCTCGTCGGCGCGCGCCGGGAGCGCGAGTGACGCGGCACAGAGGGGGATGCCGACCGAGCGCCGCACGGCGCCGACTCTACTCGACCCTCGCGCGCGCTGTCGCGCGGACGTGGAGGCTCGACAGGCGCCCCGACGTTTGAGACGGTGCCACCCGAGAATGCCCAGCGTCCCCGATCTGAAGGCGTACCTCGCGCGCTCTGGCTTCGAGATCTACCGCACGAAGAACGGAGAGATCTCGCTCGCCGAGCGCCCGCGCCCGAACCTGATCATGGACTCGGGCGTGACCGTGATCGCCGGCGACTCGATCAAGGTGCGCGTCGTCGTGCGGGTGGAGCGCCGGGAGTTCCCGGGAGAGGACGACGAGCGGCTGTTCGAGCGGGCGCGCGCGCTCTGGGCCTCGGCGGTGTCGCGCGGGTGGGTCGAGGTGGCCCACGCGTCCCGCGAGGTCCGCGACACCGGGGACGGCCGTCAGCTGCTCGACACGTGGTTCGAGGTCACCTACGAGCACGACGCGGCGGACGAAGCGGAGGCCGCGGAGGAGGCGCGCTTCGCGGTCGGCGCCCCCAAGATCGCCACGCACGGCGCCTGAGCGCGGTCTGCGCTCGGCTCGAGAGGTGTCCGAGCTTGCGAGCGAACCGGGCCAGGCCAGGGAGGCCGACGCAGGAATACCCACGTATTTCGAGGAGGCCGACCGACGCATCGCGCGGCGCAGCCGCGAGACTGGACCCCTCTTCAGACCTTCTCGCCTTGCTCCTGGAGGAAGGCGCGCGCCTCCTCGAGGTGGGGATCCTCGGAGAGGGCCTTCCTCGCGAGGAGGACGCCGCGGCGGGGATCTCCGAGGTGGCGCGCGATCATCCCCTGCCGGAGGTACGCCATCGCCTTCGTCATCGGACCGGGGGACTTCAGCATCGTCACCGCGCGCAGCGCCTTCTGCGCGAGCTCGAACTGCCCCAGCTCCGTCGCGACATCGGCGAGCTCGGACGCGGCGGCGCCGTTCTGCATGTCAGCGTCGAGGGCCACGTTCAGCCAGGCCATCTCGACGTTCCGATCGCCAGCAGCGAACGCGATCCTCGCCATCCTGTGCTGCAGCACCGACAGCTCGCGCGAGCGGCGACCCTTGTGCGCCGCGACCGCCGCGTCGATGAGCGCGGTCGCGCGGTCGAGCTGCCCCGAGGCCGTCCAGGCGTCCGCGAGGTGCACCGTCGTCTCGTGATCTCCCGGCTTGTCGGCGAGCGCCGCCTCCAGCGTCTCCGCCGCGCGCCCGAGCTCCCCCGCCCGCAAGAGCGCCTCGCCCGCGCGCCGCCTCGCCGCGAAGCGCGCCGCCCCCTCGAGCGCCTCCGCGTCCGCGAGGAGGATGTCCGCGAGCTCGGCCATCGCGCCGCTCGTCTCGTAGAGATCGCGGAGCTCGTCTCGCAGCGCCGAGGCGCCCGGGTGCGCGCGGAACGCGTGCTCCATCGCGTCGCGCGCCTCGCCGAGCCGGTCGGCCGAGCGCGCGGCCCGCGCGAGCTTCAGCGCCGCCTCGACCTGCGCGTCGCCATTCGTCAGGTGCACGAGGCGCAGCGCCGCGTCGACGACCAGCGAGGGGTTCCGCGTCGCCTCACCGCGCGCGAGCAGGCGGTCGATCGCCTCCTGGTCTCGCGGCTCGCTCTGCACCCACGCCGCCAGCCGCTCGTCCGCGCGCGCCGGATCGTCCACCGCGAGCAGCTCGAGCAGCCGCATCGTGTGCGCGCGCGCGCCCGGGGTGTCTCCTCGCCTGGTCGCGCCGTCCGTGGCGAGCTCGAGCGCTCCCTTCAGCTCCTCGCGCGCGTCCTCGTCGCCGAGCGCCACCGCCTCCTCGAGATCGGCGACCGCGGCGGCCTCGGCCCCTTGCCTGAGCGCGATCCAGGCCTTCAGCCGCAGCACCGACGCGCGCGGCCGCCCGGTGCGCCCCGAGAGCGCGCTCGCCACCAGCTCCTCGGCGCCCGCGAGATCCCCAGCCTCGACCAGGATCTCGACCATCTCGGAGACGAGCGAGACCTCGTCCGGCGCCCGCGCGAGCGCCTTCGACAGCGCGTCGACGGCGCCGCCCGGATCGCGCGCGTGCTCTCTCGCGATCATCGACGCCTGCCGGTAGCGGCCCACCGCGGCCTCGAGATCGGCCTCTGCGGCCGCGCGCAGCAGGGTCGCGTCGACGAGATCCGCGAAGCGGGTCGCCTCTGCCAGCTCGCGCGCGAGCCTGTCGAACAGGGCGTCGCTCGCCGGCGCCCGCCGCAGCCCGAGCGTGAGCACGCGCGCCTCCGCGTCGCGATCGTCGAGCGCTCGGTGGCGATCGGCGAGCGACAGCGCGAGCGCGGGCGCCTCACCCGTCGCCTCGACCGCGAGCAGGCGCTCCGCGAGCGCCAGCCACTCGGGGGCGCCCTCGCCGACGTGGAGCGCGAGCGCCGCGAGCAGCGGGCGCTCGTCCGGGGCGGCCTCCAGGCTCTGCTCGAGCAGGTCTCTCCGCGCGTCGACCCGCTCGCCGAGGAGGGGCGAGATCCTGAGGGTCAGCGCGGAGACCACCGCCGCGTCGCGCCGCATCCGCGCGCCCTCGAGCTGTCGCTCGAGCAGCTCCGCGAGGTCGTCCGATCGACCGTGACGCTCGAAGAGATCGGCGAGCGTCGTCGCCGCGGCCACGTCGTCGGGATCGTCGGAGAGCACGTCGCGGAGGGCCTCCGCCGCCTCGTCGTCGCGCCCCAGCTCGACCAGCAGCCGCGCGCGCGCCGTGCGGAGTCGCTGACGCTCCCCTCCGTCCATGACCGCCTCGAGCGTCCGCTCGAGCAGCGAGAGCCTGCCGTCGACGTCGCGCGTCGCCTCGAGGATAGCGAGCAGGCCGTCGTAGGCGCGGCGCTCGCTCGGCTCACGCTCGAGCACGACGCCGAACAGCCGCGCGGCCTCCGACGGCAGCGCCGCGCTCGTGGTCGACGCGACGCTCAGCACCAGCTCCTGGGCCTCGGTCGACTCCTCGAGCGCGACGATGTGCGCGAACCTCGCGGCGTCCTCGACTTCGCCGCTCGAGAGGGCGCGCCCCGTCAGGCGCGCGGCGGCCCACACGGCCTCCCTCGGTCCCTCGGGCAGCGCCTCCGCGACCGCGATCGCGCGCAGCAGCACGGCCTCGACCCTCGGATCGTCGGGCAAGAGGTCAGCGGCCTCGCGGAGCGTGTCGAGCAGGGACGCGTCGGCGCCCTCGCGCAGGCGCCGCGCCGTCACCGCGTCGAGCGCCCGCAGCTGAAGCTCGGCGTCGTCCGTCGCGCGCGCGGCCCGCTCGAGCGCCTCGCCGAGCGCGAGGGAGCCGCGCTCCGCGCGCGTGAGCAGCAACAGGGCCGCGTCACGGTGGCGGGCGTCGCGCTCGATCGCGCGCTCGACGGCGTCGATGACGCCGGCCTCATCTTCGCTGGGCAGGAGCGCCGCCAGGGAGAGCAGCGCGTCCGCGGACCTCGCCGACGACACCATCGGCCGCGGCGCGTCGATGAGCCACTCGAGGGCGGCCCGCTCCGCGTCCACGTCGCCCGCGGCCCGCGCGCGATCGAGCAGCGCCTCGGCGAGGTCGGGCGGCGCCTCGGGATCCGCGAGCGCGTCGCGCAGCACCGCCGCCGCGCCCGCTGCGTCGCCGAGATCCTCGGCGGTGAGATCGGCGAGCGCCACCGCGACGGCCCGTCGCTCCGCGCCGCTCACCTGGGAGAGCAGCGAGCGCAGGGCGCCGCCCGCGTCGGCCGATCGCCCCGCCTCGCGGGCCGCCCGGCGCAGCGTCGCCTGCGCGCGCGCGTCTCCGGCGGCCTGCGAGAGCACGGACAGGAGCTCGTCGACGGCCTCGGCCGGGCGCCCGAGCCCCGCCAGCGCGTCGGCGATCGCGAGCGCGAGCGGCACCTCGTCGGCCGTCCCCGCGGCCGCGGCGCGCCGGGCGGACAGCAGGCGCAGCGACAGATCGTGACGGCCCTCCGCGGCGAGCGCGCGCTCCAGCGCGTCGGCCTCGAGCGGCGCGCCGAGGGCGACCTCGAACGCCGTCTCGAGGAGCTCGGCCGCGCGCGCCTCGTCCCCTTGCTTCCGCGCGAGCCGCGCCAGCGCGTGCAGCGTCTCGGCCTGCCCGATCGCCGAGGGGGAGCTGAGCGCCTCGGGCTTCTGCCTCCGCACGACCATCAGCAGCGACCGGAGGGCGCGCTCCGCGCGATCGAGCTGGCCCTTCTCCTCCGCCGTCTCGCCGAGCATGCGGAGCACCCCCGCGTGGGTCATGTCCATGCTCGCCGCCACGTCCAGCTGCGCCAGCGCCTCGTCGAGATCGCCGCGCTCGCGCGAGACGGCCGCCAGGTGGAGGTGCAGGACCGCGCGCTCCGCGGGGCGGCGCCGCCCGAACTCCTCGATGAGCGCGAGCAGGATGTCGCGCGCCTCGTCGAGCTCCCCCGCGGAGCGCAGCGCGTCGGCGAGGGCCGCGCGCACGGCGCGATCCTGCGGAGAGGTCTGCTGCGCCGCGCGCAGGGTCGAGATCGCGTCGGCGGGCCTCGCGAGCCGCTTCTGCTGCGTCTCGGCGATCTCCAGCAGCATCGCCACCTTCGTCTCCGGCTCGTCCTCACGCTCGGCTGCGGAGCTCAAGAGCGCGACGAGCGGCTCGTAGGCCTTCGCGGCGCGGTAGAGGTCCGCGAGGGTCCCGCGAAGATCACGATCGGTCGGGTGTTCGGCGGTCGCCGCCTCCAGCACGTGGCGCGCGCGAGCGGTGTTCCCCGCGCGACGGAGCGCGTCCGCGAGGCGGAGAGCCACGTCCGCGCGGTCGCTCGTCGCGCGCGCGAGCCGCTCCGCGAGCAGCTGGGCTGCGGCGTCCGCCGACCCTGCCTGCAGCAAGAGGCGCGCGAGCGCGTCGACGGCGGCCGGGTCGTGGTGGTGCTCGACCACCCGGCGGTACGAGCGGATCGCGAGGTCTGCGTCGCCGAGGCGCTCGTCCGCGATGCGCGCGACGTCGGCGAAGATGGCCGCCGCGGCGTCTCCGTCGGGCTGGCGCTCGGCCTCCGCGAGCAAGAGGTCCGCGAGGCGTCGCTGGTCGTCCGCCCCCACGAGCAGCGCCTTCAACGCGTCGAGGGTCCGCGGCTCCGCCGGAGACTCGGCGAGGTTCTCGGCCAGCGCAGCCAGCGCCGGCTCGCGCGCCCCCGCGCGCGCCCGCAGCTCCGCGAGATCGAGCCGGAGCTCGACGCGACGCGCGAGATCCTGCGCGACCGGGAGCTCGCGCTCCCGCAACGTCGCGCGGGCGACGTCGTCTCCCGAGCGCGACAGGAGCGCCGCGAGCGCCTCGACCGCGCGCCGCTCGCCGAGGTCGAGGTCCACGATCGCGCCGAGCAGCTGGATCGCGAGCGCCGCGTCCGCGACCTCCGACTCGGCGAGCTCCGCCCCGCGGTACAGCCACTCGATCTTCGCCTCGGTCGCGATGGGGAGCGCGCACGTGTAGGCGACGTGGGTGACCGCCGCCCGCGCGTCGCCGGTCGCCCGGCACGCCGCGACCAGGCGCTCGAGCACGCGCGACACGAACGGCGTCGAGACGGGGTCGGCGGACGCCCGCGCGAGCAGCCGCTCGAGGATCGGCCGCGCGCGCGCGTCGTCGCGGAGCGCGTCTTGCGCGACGCGGGCGGCCTCCTCGAGGTGGGAGGCGTCGTCTCCGCCGAGGTCCGCGAGCGCGAGCAGCACGTCGACGAGGGGCTGTCCGGGCGCGTCGCGGCGAACGTCGGCGAGAGCGAGGAGCGTGGCCGCGTCGCCGGGGCGGGCCTCGGCGGCGCCAGTCAACGCGCGCTCCGCGCCGGGGCGGTCGCCGAGCTCATCTCTCATCAGGCGCGCCGCCTCGAGCAGCATCGTGTGGCGGACCGCCGCGTCGAGCCCTTCGCCTGCCGCGTCGGCGAGGCACGAGGTCGCCTGCGGGAGCGCCTCACGAGGGGTGTCTCGCCCGAGCACCTCGAAGAGCGCGCCCGCGAGGGACGCGTCCGCGGAGAGAGCGCGCGCGATCGCCCGCGCGGCGACCTCGGCGCGCGACGCCCTGCACGCCGCCGACACGAGCAGCGCCGCGGCGCGCGGGTGCGCGGGCGCCTCGTCCGTGACCGCGCAGAGCGCGTCGATCGCGCCGGCGAGATCACCGAGATCGCGGTCGCGGAGCTCCGCGAGGGAGACGCCGAGCGCGTGGCGTCGCTCTCGCGTGAGCCCGTCCCGTGAGAGCGCCTCGACGTAGCCACGCTCGAGCCGCGCGAACCCGCGGGTCTGCTGGCCGAGGCGCGCGGCCTCGGACTCGAGGGACGGATCGTCGGGGCACAGCGCGAACGCGCGCGCCGCGGCGTCGAGCGCGCGGTCCGGCTCTCCGAGCGCCTCGTGGATCGCCGCCGCCTCGAGCAGGAGCGCGGCCTGCTCGACCGGCTCGCCTGTCAGGGAGAGCCGTGTCTCGAGCAGCGCGGCCTTCTTCGCCTGGTTCTCCGTGCGATCGAGCGCGGCGACGAGCGCCGCGATCGCGTCCCGCCCGACGGCGGTCGACGCGAGCGCCGCGAGGCCGCGCTGCGCGCCCTCGTGCTCCGGGTAGGTGTCGAGCGCGTCGCGGTACGCAGCGAACGCCGTCGCCTCGGCGCCGGGCGTCACCCGCGCGAGGTCGCCTCGGCGGGACGAGAGCTCGGCCTGGCGCATCGGGTCGCGCGTCTCGCGCGCCGCCGCGGCCAGGAGCGCGTCGAGATCGTCGGCGCGCCCAGCCTGGAGGTACAGGAGCGAGAGCGCGTCGATGCTCGCGTCGTCCCGCCCGAGCTCGGCCTCGATCGCCCGCCAGGCCTCGATGGCCTCGTCGAGCTCCCCGCTCGCCGCGACGAGCGCCGCGGCCGCCGCGAGATCGTCCCTGCGCCCCGCGCCCTCACGCAGCGCCGCCCGCTGTCGGAGCGCCTGGACGAGCGCCGGGTGCTCCGACTGGGCGTCGAGGATGCGCACGATCGCGTCGTGCGCGCCGAGCTCCCCAGGCGACGCGGCGACGACGCCTCGGTAGGTGGCGAGCGCGTCGTCCATCGCGTCGAGCTGCTCGTGCAGGCGCGCCTTGCGCATCCAGAGGCCGACTCTCGCGTCGGGGGGGGAGATCTCGCTCAGGCGCCCCAGCACCCGCGCGAGCTCCTCGGTCTTGCCCGCCTCCGCCAGCAGCGCGTCGAGCCTCCCGCCTGCCTCGAGGCGAGCGTCGGGTGACGCGTCCTCGTCGTCGAACACCAGCGTGTACAGCTCGGCGGCCCTCGAGGGAGCGGCGAGCTGCTCCTCGGCGAGGCGCGCCGCGAGCCTCCGCAGCTCCTGGCGTGCGGAGCCGTCCTCGGCGGCGCGCGCGGCGAGCTCCAGCGCGTCGACCGCCTCCTCCACTCGCCCCGTCGCCGTGGCGCGGGCGATGAGCGCCTCGCGCGCGCCCGCGTCGCCGGGGGCCCGTCGGAGCGCCAGCGCCTCCTGATCCTGGCTCTCCGCCTCTCGACCCAGCGAGAGCAACCTCGCCGCCACGTCGCGGTGCGCCGCGGCCTGCGCCCCCGGCTCGAGGAGCGGCACGCGCGCCGCGAGCACGCGCGCGACGTCCTCTCCCCGACCGGCGAGCTCCAGCCGCGCGGCGACGGCGTCGAGCGCGCGCCGCCGCACGTCGACCGGGGCCCCCTCGGCGCCGCCGACCCGCTCGATGAGCTCACACGCGCCGCCCGGCTCGTCTGCGGCGTCGAGCGCCGGCAGCGCCGCCTCCAGGGCCGCGCCTGGATCGCCCAGCTTCTCGAGCCACGCGCCCGCGATGCGCAGCCGCGTCTTGGCCTGCACGGGCGGGGCGAGCGCCGGCAGCCGGAGCGTCCACAGCTTCACGAGATCCGCGTGGCGGTGGCGCGCCTCCAGCAGGCGCTCGAGCGACGCCGCGAGCTGCGCGTCCGCGGGGCGGAGCGGCGCGAGCTCCATCAGGTACGTCACCGCGCGGTCCGGGCGCGCGGCGAGATCCTTCGCGGCGTGGGCCGCCTCGTCCAGCAGCTCGCGCCTGCGCGTCACGTCCGTCGTGGCCGCGAGCACCGAGTCGTACAGCGCGAACAGCTCGTCCCACCGCTCCTTCGCCGTATACAGCAGCGTCAGCCGCTCGAACGCCCACCCCGCGTCGGGGATCCGCCGGAGCAGCCGCGCGAGCAGCTCGGCGAGCGGGTACGGATCGTCGAACCACTCGTCGTGGAAGCGCGTCGCCCGCTGGGTCAGCTGCTCCGCGAGCGCCGCCGGGGTCTGGTCGCCGAGGAGCACCTCACGGTACAGCTCGAACACCTGCTCCGGCAGCTCGTGCCTCGCCGCGATGTCCTCGAGATCCTCCCACGCCGCCAGCTCGTGCGGTTCGGAGCGAGCGGACTCGAGCGCGGCGAGGAGGTCGGGCGGGGCATCCATGTCGGGCCCGCGATGCTACGGACGACCCCCGACGAAGGGGAGGGGGTTTCGCCGAAAAATCACGGGGCAGCGCGCGATCCGTCGGGATCTCGCGCCGCCCCGCCGCCCGTCTCAGTAGTCGCGCATGTGCTTGCGCATCTTGACGAGTGCCTGCTCCTGGAGCTGGCGGATGCGCTCGCGCGAGAGGTCGTACTTGTCGCCGATCTCCTTCAGCGTGAGCTCGTCGTGGTTCTGCAGGCCGAACCGCCAGCGGATGATGCGCGCCTCGATCGGCGTGAGCTGCGAGAGCAGCCGGCAGATCTCCTCGCCCCACTTCTGGCTCGCGAGCTGGTCGTACGGGGAGGCCGCGTCCTCCTCGGTGAGAAAATCGATGAACCGGCGGCCGTCCTCGTCGCCGACGGGGCGGTCGAGCGAGAACGGGGTCTCCGCGTGGAACTCGCGCACCTTCTCGAGCTTGTCCTGCGGGATGCCCGTCTCCTGCTCGAGCTCGGCGACGCTGGGCTCGCGGCCCATCCGCGCGATGAAGGTCTGCGTCACGCGCGTCACCCGGTTGTACGTGTCGAGCATGTGCACCGGGATGCGCACGGCGCGCCCCTTGTCGGCGAGCGCGCGGCTGATCGCGTGGCGGATCCACCACGACGCGTACGTGGAGAACCGGTACCCGCGCGTGTGGTCGAACCGCTCGACCGCCTTCATCAGGCCGATGTTGCCCTCCTGGATGAGGTCGATGAGCGGCAGTCGCCCCCGGTTGTAGCGGCGCGCGATGCTGACGACGAGGCGGAGGTTCGCCTTGACGAAGCGGTTCTTCGCGGTGAGCTGGCGCTCGTAGCTCCGCTCGATCCTCGCGTGCCAGCGCGCGGTGCCGGGCAGCAGCACGAGCGCGCTGCGCGGCCCCGACTCGTCGTCGTCGAGCAGCTCCGCGACGCCGGCGAGCCGCGCCGCGGTGTCGCGCGCCTTCGCCATCCAGAGGCGGTCGGAGTCCGGCAGGCGGATGGCGACCGCGAGCGCGGCGCACGCGTCCTGGTAGCGCTTCGTGTCGGCGGCGCCGAGCTTCATCCGCTGCTTCTTCGCGACGCGGAGCAGGCGGGAGAGCTCCGCGAGCTGCGGCACGCTCGGGCGCTCCTCCTCGCTCATCGCCTCCACGCTCCGCCCAAGCTCGTCGAGCAGGATGCCCGCGGCCGGGAGGAACGACAGCATCGTCACCCAGTGCGCCACCTCGGTCTCGACGACCTCCACGGCCGTGCGGAGCTCCTCGTCGGGGCCCATCACGCCGTGCTGGGACATGTCGCGGAAGTACCGCGCGAGCATCGTGTCGCCGGTCGTCGCCTCGGTCGCCGCGGGCTTCTTCGGGGCGTCGAGCAGCGCGGACACCGGGGGGGCGCTCGCGTCCTCGAGGTCGACCTCGACCTCGTCGTCGCGCGTGACCGCCGATGTGGGAGGCAGCGGCGCGGGCTCGTCCGGCAGACGGGCGCCACGCTCGGCGGGGAGCTTGCGGGCGGCGGCGTGTTGGCGGTGGTTCGGCATCGGGCTGTCTCCTCTGTGCGTGGTTCTGTCAAGGTCGCGCCCGTCGGCGCGGCGAAAGCGTGAGCGTGCCTGGGAGGCGGGGCTGCGCGGGAGGTCTCGGCTCTTGGTCAACTGGTAAGCTCTCTCGAAGAGGCGTCGAGGGACGCGCGCGCTGCTGTCACGTCAGCGAGTCGTTCCTCGTACGCGCCAGCGGGAGGTTGGTTGCCTCGCGCTAGCGAGCATTCGACGGAGCAAGGACTGTGCCTCGTGACGATCTGGATCATGTGTGGAAGGCGAGACGGTCGGTGCTGAACAGGCAGGGTGCTCGGTTTGTTCCTCGTGGGCCTCTGTCGCCGCTCGTGGACCGAACGTGACCGCTCAACCTGACGGACGACGTGTCTCCGCGTTCTACGAGCTCGGCTGGCGGGCGGTCCGGCGCGCGCCGGGGGTGGCGGCCTCGACCGCGGTCGCGGTCGCGCTGGGGGCAGGCGGGCAGGCCGCGATGGCGCTCTCGGCCGGGCTGCTCGTGCGCGGGGCGGCGACGCCGGGGGCCTCGCTCACGGGCTTCGCCCTACTTGGGTGCGGCGGCGCGCTTGTCAAGATGCTGACGGGCGCGCTCGCGACGGGGGGCGAGGGGCGGCTGGCGGGCGAGGCGGCCGACGCCGTGCGCCGCGACGCGCTCCGCGGGCTGCTCGTCCGCGGGACGGCCGACGCCCCGCGCGCCGCCCAGGTGGTCGCGATCGCGCTCCGGGCGCTCGAGCCCGCGCTCCGCGCCGGCTTCTTCGGGCGTGGGCGGGCGCTCTTGCAGCTGTCCGCGCCCGTCGCCGCGTGCGCGTGGCTGTCGCCTCGTGTGGCCGCGGTGGCCTTCGTCTCTTTTGCGGCGTTCGCGATCCCGATGTCACGGTTGCGGCTCACCTTGCGCCGCCGGGAGGCGAGTCGCCTCGGGCTGCTGGCGGAGCTGGAGCTGCGCACGAGCGAGGTCGTGGAGCACGTCGATCTCTTCCGCGTCCACGGCGCGGGACGCGCGGCGCTCGCGCTCGCGGCGGGCGCGGCGGAGGCGGCGTCGCGCGCGCAGCGGGGGGTCGAACGCGCCAGGGTCTTGCTCTCCTCTGGCAACGAGGTCCTGGCCGCGCTCGCGATCACCGCCGCGGTGGCGCTCGCCGAGGCTGGGCTGCTGGGCGGGCTCTCGGAGCTGGCCGTCGTCGTACCGCTCGCGCTGCTGGCGTACCGGCCGGTGCGGGAGCTGACGGACGCGAGGAGCGCGGCGGAGGAGGGCGCAGAGGCGCTCGGCGTCCTCTCGCCGTGGGTGGCCGAGGCCGCGACGGGCGCAGCGCCCCCGCGTGCCTGGCAGCTCGCGCCCCTCGTGCTCGAGGGGGTGTGCGGAGTGACCACACGTATCGAGCCCGGCTCGCTGGTCGTCATCACCGGCGCCTCCGGGGTCGGCAAGACGACGCTGCTGCGGGCGCTGCTCGGCCTCGCGCCGCAGTCGGGGATGCTCCGGTATGGCGTGGAAAACCTCGGATCGGCGGGCGTCGGGCCCGCCCATCGACCGTTCGCGTGGGTGCCACAGGACGCTCCGGTGTTCGCGGGGACGGCGCTCGACAACCTCGGTGAGGAGGGGCTCGCGCGGCTCCTCGCGCTCGACCATCCTTCTCTGTCGACGCTCGGCCCCGCCGACCCGCTCGGCCCGGGCGGACGGGCGCTCTCGGGCGGAGAGCGGGCGCTCGTGGCGCTCGCCCGCGCGCAGGCGACGGGGCTGCCGGTCCTGCTCCTCGACGAGCCCACCGCGAGCCTCGACGCCGACGCGGAGCGCCGGGTGCTCGACGCCCTCGTCGCGCTGCGCGGGACGCGCACCGTCCTCTTCGTCTCGCATCGGCCCGAGACGCTGTCCCGCGCAGACGCGGTGGTGCGGATGAGCGGCGCCGATCGGCGCTGACGTCCTGCTGACAAAACACGAACGCCGCACCCTCCGTCGTGGAGGATGCGGCGCCCGGAGGGAGCGTCACGCCGGCGAGCGCCGGCGCGTCAGCTCACTTCTTCTTGCCGACCGCGGGCGGCGCCTGGGCGGGGGCCTTCGCCGGCGCGGGCGCCGCGTCGGTGGACTCCTTCGAGATGTGGAACTCGACGCGGCGGTTGCGCGCGCGGCCGTCCTCGGTGCCGTTGTCCGCGATGGGCTTGTCCTGGCCGAAGCCCTTCGCCTCGAGGCGCTTGGCGTCGACGCCGCCCTTCGTGGCGAGCCACTTCTGCACGGCGTTGGCGCGGGCCTGCGACAGGGCCTGGTTGCCGAACTTGGTGCCCTTGTTGTCCGTGTGGCCCTCGATGCGGAGCTTCTGGACCTCCGGGTGCTCCTTCAGGATCGCGGCGACCTCACCGAGCAGCTTGTCGCTCTCGGGCTTGATCACGGACTTGCCGGTCTCGAAGAAGACCTGCTCCATGATCTTGATCTCCTTGCCCTCGAGCTTCGCGAGCGCGGGGCAGCCGTTCTTCTTCGGGTCGGTCGAGGCGACGCCGGCGACGTCGGGGCACGCGTCGTCCTTGTCGAGGACGCCGTCGCCGTCCTTGTCGGGCGGGCAGCCGTTCTTCTTCGGGTCGTCGCTCTTCACGCCGGCGACGTCCACGCACGCGTCCTGTGCGTCGGGGATGCCGTCGCCGTCCTTGTCGGCCGGGCAGCCGTTCTTCTTCGGGTCGGCGTCCGCCTGGCCGGGGGTGTCGGGGCACGCGTCGACCGCGTCGACCACGCCGTCGCTGTCGCGGTCGGCCGGGCAGCCGTTCTTCGCCGGATCGCTCGAGGCGACGCCGGGGGTGTCGGGGCACGCGTCCTGCGCGTCGACCACGCCGTCGCCGTCGCGGTCCTTCGGCGCCGGGCAGCCGTTCTTCTTCGGATCGCTCGACGCGACGCCGGCGACGTCGGGGCACGCGTCCTTGTCGTCGGTGATGCCGTCCTTGTCCTTGTCGCCGGGGCCGATCTCGATCTTCGGCACGAGCGCGATGCTGGCGACCGCGCGGAACTGACCGACGCCCGGGGTCTTCGTGAGGCCGGGACCGACGCCGCCGCCGAGGACGATGTCGCCCACGCGCGCCTTCGCGCCGAGGATCGCCTCGATGGGCGAGGAGTGCGTGCCGAGGAACTTCGCCTCGCCGATGCCCTTCACCGCGCCGCCCGTGCCGAGGACGTCGTCCGACGTCCCGATGACCGTGTTGCCGTAGACCTCGGGCCCGATCTGGAGGTTCTCGCCGACCTTGACGCCCGCCGCGAAGCCGAACGTGAGGGCGTGGCCGATCTCGGCCGACGACCCGAGGTCCTTCTTCTTGCGGATGAGGTAGCCGACGTTACCGGCGTACACGAAGCCCGCCGACTCCCCGCCGATCACGATCTTCGGGTTGATGCGGACCTGGCCGTCACCGGTGCCGTCGACCTCCTTGCCGGTCGGGACCCACACGTCCGTCTGGAGCGCGAGGTTGAACCCGTTGTACGGGCCGGCCTCGGGCTTGCCGAACGCCGCGAGGCGGAAGCCGCCGCGCACGTCCGCGAGCTTGCCGCCCTTGACCTTCTCGCCGGCCGCGTTCGCGTCGCCGCTCTGCGCGAGGGCGAAGGGCACGTCGACGAACAGCAGGAAGCGGTTCGCGATGCCGTACGACGCGTCGAGGTGCCCGTACATCTGCGACTTCACGGGCTTCGCCTTCTCCGTGCCGTCGACCTTCAGCTTCAGCGGCTGGTGGGCGTAGTTGAACAGCAGCGTGACGGAGGGCTTCGCACCGACGCTCGCGTCGGGGACCTGGAAGAAGTGGTCGCCGGAGGGCGCCGGGTCGAACTGCTGCAGCGCCAGGCCGCGGTCACCCTTGGCGGCGGCTGCGTTGCCGAGCTGAGCGGAGGCGGTGCCGGCGGCGCCGAGCGTCGCGACGAGCGCGGCCAGTCCAAGCTTTCGAGTACGCATCTTCTTAGTTCTCCTTTTGCTTTCTTCTCTCCCGCCGACGGGCGGGTGCTGAGTGGAATCTCGTGGCGCCGTGGTCGTTGCCCGACCCCCGGGCATTGCGCCGACGGACGCGTGGGTCAAGCCCCCGCCCGCTGGAACCAAGGGGGGAGTGCTAGGCGATTTTTCGCCTGGGGGCGAATCATTCGCACGATCCCTCGGGGCGCTGCAAGGCTGAATCGTCACCTCGACAGCGACGAGAATCGCGAAAAATGCCGATAAAGTGCCACTTGTTGGGTTCTCCGCGACCCGTCCGCGGCGCTGAGCGTGGATTTCGAGATCCCTGCGTCGCGAGCGCCGGATTCCGTGCGCCCTTCGGCCGCCTCGGGTGAACCCGTGCTCGACGTGGCAGGGCCACGCCTGCGCGCGGTTTCAGCCCCATTCGGCTCGAATTTCGCTTCGGACTCCGACACTCGCTCCTTGGTCTCCCGAAACCCACGCTGAGACGTGCCACGGATGCTCCGTATTCATTTCGGTTCGACTCACCGCGGCCTCGGTGGTCCTGTGCGGCGTCGTCGCGTACGCTGCGCTCGATGTCGGGCGCGGGGGATCGAGGCGGCGAGCGGGGAGGCGCCCCGGACGACCTAGTGTTCCGCGTGGGGCTGGCGCGGCTCGTGTTCGGCGCCGCCGCGGTGGTCGCCGTGCCGCTCGCGTACCCGACGACGAGCCGGGTCTCGTGGGTCTACGGCGCGTACCTCGTGCTCGCGCTCGTCGAGCAGCTGCTGATCTCCCGTCGCGTCGGCTCGACCCATCGATCCCTGGTGTTCGGTGTCATCGACGGCGCGATGGTGACCGCGCTGGTGCATCAGCTGGGCTCGTCAGGGTCGGTCGTCCCGGCGCTGTACCTGTTCGCGGGCGTGATGAACGCCCTCGTGATCACGCCGCGCGTGGGGCTCGCGCTCGTGTCGGTCTACGCGGCGATGTACGTCGGGATCGTCGCGGCCGAGCAGGCGCGGGTCGTCGCGTACGCCCCGGACGTCCCCTGGCTCTCGGCCCTCGGGCCGCCGTCATGGCGCGCCGCGGCGATCTCGGCGTCGCTCATCGTCTTCTTGCTGTTCGCGTCGACGTACATCGTCGCGCGTCTCCACCGGGTGCTGCGCGCGCGCGAGGCGGCCCTGCTCGAGGCGAACCTCCGGCTGGAGGCGCTCAGCGTGCGAGATCCACTGACGGGGCTGTTCAACCGGCGGCGCTTGCTCGAGGAGGTGGAGCGCCAGCTCGCGCGGGCGCGTCGGGGCGCGAGCGTGGCCGTGATCATGGTCGACCTCGACCGCTTCAAGCGAGTGAACGACGAGCGCGGGCACCTCGAGGGGGACCGGCTCCTCTGCGAGGTCGCGGCCGCGCTCTCGTCGTCCGTCCGATCGACCGACGTGGCCGCGCGCTATGGCGGGGACGAGTTCGTCGTCGTGCTGCCCGACACCTCGGTCGAGCAGGCGTCGACGGTCGCCGCCCGCATCGTCGCGCAGGTGCGCGCGGTCGGCGAGCTCCACGACGCGGCGCGGCCCGTGACGGCGAGCGTGGGGCTCGCGCTCGCCGGCCCAGGCGACGACGCGCGCCGGCTCGTGCAGCGCGCCGACTCCGCCGCGTACGCCGCGAAGCGAGGCGGGGGCGATCACCTCGCGCTCGCCGCTTGACTATTTCGCGGAGCGCGCGGGGGCCGGTGCAGGGGGCTCACCGAGCGTGAACCTGCCCGGCGCCTCCACCGCCCTCGGGGCATCGGCGGCGTCTCCGAGCAGGGTGCGCGACGACGCCGTGTACCGCCCGCGGCGCAGGCCCGCCAGCGTGACGCTCTCCCCCGCGTCCAGCCACGCGACGAGCGCGCCGTCCAGCATCACCGCGCGCAGCGAGTCGACGCCGCTGCGGACGAGCAGGCCGTCCGGGGGCGCGCCCGGCGCGGGGGTCGTGTCCAGCTCGCGCGTCCGCAGCAGCGCGAGCTCCTCGCGGCTCGCGACGACGGCTGGTCCGGTGGGGGTGGTGGCGGCCGCGAGCGTCGCGCCCGGAGGCGGCGCGCTCAGGTCTGCGAGCGGGAGCTCCACGCGCTTCGCGGGGAGGTCGGAGAGGTCGAGCACGATCCCTCCCGTGGGGAACGCGAGGTGCGCGCGGATGGGCAGCTGGTCGGCCTCGCACGCCAGCGTCGACGGGTCGACCCCCACGAGCTCGACCAGCAGTCGACACAGCATGACGCCGCCCTGCCCGAGCTCGGGCGCGCGCGCGACGTCCAGCGTCAGCGCGCCGAGCTTCGTGGTGATCGAGTACCGGCTGACCGCGCGACCGAGGCGCGGCGGGAGCTCCTTCTTCGGCCCGATCTGGCCCGAGACGAGCGGGAGCGCGTCGAGCCGTCGGTCGCCGAACAGCGATCGCAGCGTCCCCGGCGCGGCGGGGCGGTACTCGGTCGCCCCAGGGAACACGAGCGCGTGACCCAGGCGATCCCCGCGCGCCCGGAGCTCCGTCCCCGCGGGCAGCGGGAACCCACGCCCCTCGAACACCAGCCGCAGCCGCCCCGTCTCGGTGAGCTGCAGCGTCGTGCGCAGGGCCGTCGCCCGCCTGAGCGTCGCGAGCCCCTCCGCGTGGGTCTCCGGAGCGCGCGGGGGCGACGGGAGCTCCTGGGGCTTCCACTCCATCACGAGCGAGACGCCCGAGGTCTCCTTGGCGCCCAGCGTGTCGGGCGGCATCGGCTCGTCGCTCCGCAGGGCCTGCGGCGCCTCACGCGCGCGCGGCTCGGACGACGTGAGCGGCGCGGGCAGGATCGACGCGTTCGGGCTCGGCTGAAGCTCGCCCGGCGGCGGCTCGGCGCGCGGGCGCTCACACCCCGCGCACGCGACGACGAGGGCGAACGCCCAGCGCCTCACGACCGGAAGTCGCGCAGCGTGACCACCCCGGCGTCGAGCGGAGGCGGGCTCGGCGCGTGCTGCGTCGCGAGGAACACCGAGCTCATCGCGGGGTAGGCGCGGAGGAAGGCGTTGCAGTTCGCCGGCTCGTTGTCGAACGACGCGATCGGCTCCCCGAGGCGCGCGACGCGCGGCGCGATGTCACGCTTGTACTCCTCGTCGGGGAGATCGAACGCGGGCTTGCAGACGAGCTCGGTGCCCACCCGCCCGATGGGGAACCCGTGCTCGCGTAGGCTCACCCAGCTGCCGACGCTCATCTCCGGCAGATCTCGGCCCGTGAGGTAGAGCAGCGTCGCGCCGGCGCTCCACAGCTCCTCGGCGAACGCGGCGGCGCCGGGCAGCGGGACGTCGTGCACCAGGTACTCGTCGCGGAAGAACCGCGACCGCCAGAACGCGATCGCCCGCGCCCAGATGCCCTCGTCGTTGATGCCGTGCCGCGCGAGGCTGTCGGTGATCCCGTAGACGAGGTTCGCCGCGTCGATCTCCATGATCGCGCGCGTGATTTCGGGGTGGGTCCCTCCGAGCGTGTCGGCCAGCTCGCGCAGGATGGAGAGGGTGCGAGGGCGGTTGTCGAACAGCGTCCCGTCGAGGTCGAACACCACGACGGGGCGCCCGCCCCGCGCCGACGTCTCCTGCGCCCGCGCGACCAGGCCGCGGAGAAAATCGCGCTGAGCGTCGGCGGAGAGCGGCGCGGAGGGCGTCACGGGGGCCGCGGGTATCACCCTTCCTCGCGAGCGTCGAGCCAGCCCGAGAGCACCGTCTCGCCGCGCGCCGGCACGCGGGTCGACAGCGTGACCCTGCCGTCGTCGAGCGCGTGGAGCGACGTCTCGAGCACCTCGCCGGGCCACACGGGCTTCTGGAACTTCGCGTCGAAGCGGGTGACCCGGCGGGACGGGAAGGCGCCCTCGAACGCGCGCAGCGCGAACCCGTACGTGCAGAGGCCGTGCAGCAGCGGCCCCGCGGCGAACCCGACGCGCGCGGCGAGCTCGGGATCGGCGTGCAGGGGGTTCTTGTCGCCGCTCAGCCGGTAGAGCAGCGCCTGCTCGGGGCTCGTCGCCTGCTCGACGGTGGAGTCCGGCGCGCGGCCCGCGGGGGGCTTCGGCTCGTCGCGCTTGTCGGGGCGAGGGCCGCCGAAGCCGCCCCCGTCGCGCACGATGAGCGACCACTCGGTCTCGGCCACGAGCGCGTCGCCGTCGCGGGTCTCGGTGGCGATGACGACCTGCGCGAACCGCTTCAGATCGTAGAGTGCCTTCACCGTGGCGCGCGTGCGGAGCGTCGCCTCGGGGCGCAGGTCGCGGTGGACGCGCACCGACTGGGCGCCGTGCACCACCGCCTCGAGCGCCGCGCCGGTCGACGTCAGGCACTCGAACACCGCGGGCGCCGCGGGCACGACGGGGAAGCTCATCAGCACCCGCGGCCCCCTGCCTTCGTAGAGCAGATCGAGCTCGTCGCGCCTCGCCCCGACCCCGAGCGCGTACAGGATGCACGCGTCCGCGCCGTGCGCGAGCACATGCTCGCCGCTCTCGCGGCCGACGCTGGCGGGATCGATGGGCATCGGCCGTGCAGGCTCCGCGGAGAGGGAGGGATTCGAACCCTCGGAAGAGTTTCCCCTTCGCACCCTTAGCAAGGGTGTGCCTTCGACCACTCGGCCACCTCTCCTTGACAAGCCCTCGCGCTGTCTCCCGCGAGGCGGCGGCGAGGAGTGCCACAACCCGGCGCGTCGTTCAACCCCATTTGCGCGTCCCTGCCCCTTCGCGCTCGACTTCCACGGGGTGTTCCTTCTACGCTGCCGGGCCGGCTTCGCTCGCGTCGCGAACCCCTCCGTGCCCGGCCTCGAGAGGCGCCGGGCGGGGCGCGCGAGCCGCCGGATCGCGCATGACCACGTCCAGCCTGCCCCCGAACCAGAGCGGCCCCCCCGACGCGACGAAGGCCCAGGCCGCGGCCTGGATCACCGAGGAGCTGGACGCCGCGACGGACGACCGTCAGCGCGCGCTCTTGCTGCACGAGCGCGCCGCGCTGCTCCTGCGCTCGGGCGACGACGCGGGGGCCGCGCGAGATTTCCTGGCGGCCTTCAACGCCGACGACGAGTTCCGCGAGCCGCTCGAGGCGCTCGTCGCGCTGCTCGGGAGGCGCCGGTCGGTGCAGAACCTCGGCAAGCTCCTCGAGGCGCTCGAGGCGGCGGCCTCCACCCCCGACGAGGTGGCCCGCGCGAAGATCGATCGCGCCGCGTTCGCGCTCGAGAAGGGCGACGTCGACCTCGCGAGATCGCTCCTGCGCGAGGCGACGGTGGAGCGCGAAGGCGACCTCGCGCCGTGGCTGGAGCTCGAGATCCTCGCCGGCAAGGAGGGCGACGCGGGCGCGCGACGGGAGGCCCTCGCCGCGCGCGCGCCCCTCGCGGCTCCGCCGGCGTGGCGCGCGCTCTTGCTCCTCGATCTCGCGCAGATGGATCACGCGTCGGGCGATCGGGAGGCCGCGATCGCCGGGTGCCGAGCGGCCGTGGCGCTCGAGGGAGCGACCAGGTTCCGCGCGCTCACCGTCCTCGTGGATCTCGCGCGCGATCCGCTCGACGACGCCGCGCTCGCGGAGGCGCTGGAGGCCCTCGCCCACCTGGTCGTCGAGGCGCTCGAGGACGCGGACGCTGGCGCGCGCGCGGGGGTGCCGGTCTACGCGCGGACCCCGGCGTTCGCGGCCGAGGCGTGGGTGCGCGCCGCGATGTGCAAGCGGCGTCTGGGCGATCTCGACGGGGCCGCCGCGCTGCTCGTCGCCGCGTCGGAGAAGCTGCCGGACGAGCCCGCGCTCGCGATGCTCGAGCTCGGCGTACGCGACGCGCAGGGAGATGGGGCGCGGAGCGCGGAGATCGCGCGTGCGCTCATCGAGCGCGGCGCGCCGAGCGACGAGGCCGCGTCGCTGTGGATGCGGGTCGAGGAGGAGGCCGCGGGGCGGGGAGATCGCGACGGGGCGCTCGCGGCGCTCGCGGCCGCGGTCGCCGCCGATCCTTCGTCGCTCCTGCCGCGGGTGATGCACCTCGATTTCTTGTCGCTGAGCGACGAGCCCGCCGATCACGCGCAGCTCGCGGCGATGGTCGAGGCGAGCGCGGATCTCCTCGGCGCCGACGACGCGACGGCGCGCGCGTACCTCCGGGCCGCGTGGGAGTGGGCCGTCTCGGCGAAGGACGCGGCGGGCGCGAAGGCCGCGCTCTCCCAGGCAGGGCTGCTCGGCGTCCCCCACGCGACGGTCGCGAGGCTGGGGCGCCTCCTCGCCAGGCTGAGCGACGACGCGCAGTGGTACGACGACGCGACCCGGCGGCTGCTCGCGGCCGGACCTCCGGAGGCCGAGCTGCCGGGGCTGTGGCTGGAGCTCGTGCGCGGGCGCCTCGCCCGAGGAGAGCACGACGGCGCCGCGAAGGCGGTCGAGCAGCTCTCGCAGGCCCCCGGCGGCGCGTGGATCGCACGCGCGCTTGCGGCGTATGTGCTGCCGGCCGCTTCGCCCAAGGAGGGTCGCGCCGCGCTCGACGCCGCCGCGCTCGACGCGCTCGCGGCGGTCGAGACGGACGCCCCCACGGCCGGGGCGCTGCGGCTGGTCGCGGCGCGGCGCGCGCTCGGGGCGGGAGACGTCGACGGCGCGAACCAGCGCCTCGGGGCCCTGCTCGAAGAGGACGCGTCGAACCTCCTCGCGGCGTCGTTCCGCGCCGCCGCCCTGCGAGGAGCAGGGCGCCTGACCGACGCCGCCGCGGTGCTCGACGCCACGGCCGCCGCGCTCGACGATCGCGCGCTGTCAGCGTGCTCGTCGCTCGAGGCGGGGCTTCTGTGGTGGCGCGCCGCGGAGCGTGAGTCCGCGCTCCAGTCCTTCAGGGCTGCCCACGCCGCAGATCCGGACTCGGCCGCGCCGATGCTGGCGTGGGCGACCCGCGCGGTGTCACCCGACGATCTCGGCGCCCGGCGCGAGGCCATCGACAGCTCCCTCGCGGGCGGTGAGTCTCCCGCGCTCGCGTCGCTGGAGCGCCTCGGCCTCGAGCTAGGGCCGGGGGGCGACGCCGACGACGCTCGCGTCGCGCTGGTCGCGCTCGAGAACGACGCCGGGCCGCTCGCCATCGCGGGGGCGCTCGCGCGGGTCTGCTGGCCCGCGGTCGTCGGTGATCGCGACAGGCTGGAGGCCGCGCTCTCCGCGCTCCAGTCCTCGGGCTACCGGGCCGCGGCGCTCGCGCACGAGGAGCGCCTGCGGATCTCGCGAGACTACGAGGCGGACCTGGTCGCGGCGGCGCGTCACGCCGCTGCCTGGTCCGCGGCGTCGGGCGAGCTGCCCGCCGCGCTCGAGTGGCACGCCGCGTCTCGCGCGGTGGACGACCAGGGCGGGGTCGCCGGCGCGCTCCGGCTCGCGGCGGCCTCGCTCTCGGGCGAGGCGGCGA
The DNA here is from genome assembly GCA_020849655.1 of Polyangiaceae bacterium. Lineage (GTDB taxonomy): Bacteria > Myxococcota_A > Polyangia > Polyangiales > Polyangiaceae > JADLFU01. The sequence goes on from JADLFU010000232.1 coordinate 61,221, forward strand.
TCGCCCTCTCGGCCCACGCCGCGATGGTCGACTGGCTCGCGTCTGGCTCGGCTCCTCCGGTCGACGGTGACACGCACGCGGCCGACCTCGTGAACCTCGAGCTCGCCCCCACGGGCTGCGATCCTCGTCGACGGGCGCTCGCGCTGCGCGCGCTCGAGCGAGGCGCGCTCGGAGACGACGCCGGCGTCGACGCGCTGCTCCTGGCCGGATACTCGCACCTCGCCGAGGGGGCTCCCGTCGCCGCGCTCGACGCCTTTCGGCGCGTCACGGACGCGAGGGCCCAGGACCTCGCCGCCTGGGAGGGCGTGCGCGCGGCCGGGGAAGCCATCGGAGACCCGTCCGTCGTCGCCGACGCGTGCGTGAAGCTCGGCGAGCTCTGCTCCGACGATGCGCGCGGCGCCGCGTGGTTCGAGCAGGCCGGGGTGCTCTACATCGACGCGCTCGACGATCCTAACACCGGGGAGCAGGCCCTGCTCGCGGCGTTCGAGCGCGATCCGACGCGGGTCGACGCGTTCGACAAGCTGTTTCGACGCCTGCGGGCCCGCGACGCCGACGACGCCGTGCTGCAGCTCGCCCAGCGCCGCCTCGAGGTGACCGAGGACACCCCGGAGATCGTCAAGCTCTACTGGGAGCAGGCGCGCATCCTCCGCAAGCAGGGCGACTACGAGGGCGCGCAGGACGCGCTCAGCAACGTGACCATGCTCGAGGCTGATCACGTCGGCGCGCTCGCCCTCTCGGGCGAGATCTTCATCAAGAAGGGCGAGTTCGCGGAGGCCGCGGCCGCGCTCTCTCGCCTCGCCCTCCACGAAGAGGCGCCGCCGCAGCAGCGCCTCATCTCGGGCGTCGCGGCCGTCGACCTGTACGAGAAGAAGCTCGATCGCGTCGACGAGGCGCTGCGCGTGCTCACGTCGCTGCACGAGAGCGGGCTCTCGACGCTCCCGGTGCGAGAGCGCCTCGCGACGGTCGCCGCGCGCGCGGAGGCGTGGCCGGCGGCCACCGCCATCCTCGAGGAGCTGATGGGGGAGCGCGAGGGCGCCGACGCGCGCGTCGCCGCGGCGCGCCTGTCGATGGCGATCTGGCGCGACAAGCTCGACGATCCCCGCGGCGCGGAGCGGGCCGTGACGAAGCTGTTGGCAGAAGCGCCCTCGGACGGCGAGGCGCTCGATCTGCTGCTCGATCGCCTGCCGACAGAGCCCTTCGCGCGGCGGCTCGTCGCCACCGGTCGGGACGCCGTCGTGCGCGACCTCGCGGGCGGCCCGCTCGACCCGGACGCCGTCGCCCGCCTCGCGAAGATCGCCCGGGCGACGGGAGATGGCGCGCTCTTGCAGGCGTCCCTCGGGGCGCTGGTCGCGCTCGGGCGTGACGAGCCGGGGGTCTCGGACGAGCTGGCGGATCTCGACGCTCGCGCCGCGCGCGTGCCGCAGATCCAGGTCGACGACGCGGCGCTCGCGGCGCTCGGCGACCCGGAGGACTCGGGCCCCATCGCGCGCCTCTTCGCGGCGCTCGGCGAGACGATCGCCGAGGCGCTCGGCCCGTCTCGCGAGGGGCTCGGGGTCGGCCGCAAGGAGCGCATCGACGCGAAGAGCGGCATGCCCCTGCGCAACGACGTCGCCGCGTGGCTGGGCGCGCTCGGCATCGGCGAGTTCGAGCTGTACGTCGGCGGCCGCGACCTGGAGGGCGTACAGGGCGTCGCGGGGGAGGTGCCCGCGATCGTGGTCGGCGGGGAGGTGCGCAGCCCGCTCTCCCCGCGGGCGCGCGCCGCCGTCGCGCGCGAGGCGTTCGCGCTGCGGCGCGGCCCCACCATCGGGCGGCTGCGCGACGAGGCGACGATCGCGAGCATCGCGATCGCCGCGTGCAACCTGTGCGAGCTGCGGCTCGACGCCCCCAACTTCGCCATCCTAGGCGACGTGCAGCGCCAGCTCGGCAAGGCGATGTCGCGCAAGGTCAAGAAGATGATCCCCGAGATTTGTCAGGAAATGGTCGCGCGCCGCGCCGACGTCGTCCGGTTCTCTCAGGCGTCGCAGCGCAGCCTCGACCGCGTCGCGGCGATCGCCGGCGGAGACGCCGCGCTCGTGCTCACCGACGTGCTCGGCGCCTCGCGGGGCGACCTGCGGCGCGCCGTCGCGGCCAGCCCGCGCGCCGATCGCCTGCTCCGGTTCGTGCTCTCACCGACGTACCTGCAGCTCCGCAGCCAGCTCGGCATGGGGGTGCGCTGATGTCGACGCCGAAGCCCCCGGGCGGCAACAGCGAGTGGGACAACCTGCTCGAGAGCCTCGAGCCCGACGTGAAGGCGCCGAGCATCCCGCCGCGCTCCGAGAGCCCCACCTCGCCCGGCGGGGAGGACCACGCGGGCCACGACGAGCACGACGAGCGTACGGTCATCGGGGTCATCCCGCGCGAGATCATGGCCGAGTCCATGCGCGGGGGGGCGATGCGGGGAGGAGGACTGTCCCAGCTGCTGGCCCGCGGACGGGAGAGCGAGCCCGCCCCCCCCGCCGAGCCCGCGCCCGACCTCTTCACCTCCGCGCGGGTGCCGCCGCCGCCGCCGCGCCCCGCGTCGCCGCAGCGCCCCGCGCCGCCGCGCGCGCCCGTGAAGACCGCGCCGTCGCTCGGCGCGTCGCCCGCGCCGCCCGACGCGCGGCACACGGTCGAGACGCTGCCCTCGGACGAGCGCGGCCCGTCGATCGAGCACGAGCGGCCGACGGTCCCGCCCCCTCCCGGAGCGCGTGACGCCGCGCCGTCGGTCGAGAGCGCCGACGTCGAGAGCGCGCCCGGTCCCAAGCTGCACGAGCCCGAGACGCGCGAGTTCGAGCCCGACGAGGCGACGATGATCGGGCCTGCGAGCTTCCGCATGGGCGCGTCTGCGCCCTCCCCCCTCGACGAGCCCACGTCGCTCGAGGATCTGCCGACCGCCGCGCCCGAGGACTCCGCGCCCGAGTCGCTCCCCCCACCGTCGGCGCCGCCGGCGCCCGTCTCGCCCTGGCGCGACGAGCGTGACGCCTCGACCCACCTGGGAGAGCAAGATCAGCTGGAGAGCTGGCTCGAGCGCGCGGCGTGGCTGGAGGCGGAGGCGCGCGCGCTCGAAGACCGGCAGGCGCGCGCGCGCGGGCTCCTGGTCGCGAGCGAGCTCTCGGCGATGGCGGGCGACGAGGCGAGGGCAGAGGCGCTGGCCGGTGAGGCGAGAGAGCTCTCCCCCCAGCACCCGCTCGTCCTGCGCCAGCTCCGAGGGCGCGCGACGCGCGACCGGGACGTCGCGGCGCTTTCGCCGCTCGTCGAGGCGGAGGGGCGCAGCGCGCCGACCCCTGCCGGGCGCCTCCATGCGGCGCTGTTCGGCGCGGCGCTGGCGCGGGCCGCGGGGGACGAGGACACGGCCACGAAGCGCCTCGAGCAGGCCGCGCGCGTCTCGCCCGCGGATCCTCGCGCGCACGTGGAGCGCGTGTCCGGCGAGCTGGCCACCCCCGAGAAGCCGCCGCGCCACCGCATCCCCGACGTCGAGGCGCTCCAGCCGCTCGCGGGCGCGGTCGCCGAGCTGGCTGCGCTGCGCGGCGATGAGCGCGCGGTGTCCGAGTCGCCCGCCGTGTCGCTGGTCCGCGCGCGGGCCGCGCTCGGCGCCGAGGAGACGGCGGCGGCGGTCGCGCACCTGTCGAGGCTGGGGTCGCTCGCCGGGATCGGGGAGGGCGCGAGGTGGCTCGCCGCCGCGCTCGCGGCGCCGAAGCGTGATCTCCGCGCGACGTCACGGGAGCTGCTCTCGTCGCTCACGTCGGGTGACGCCCCGACAGAGGCCCGCCGCGCACTCGCCGCGCGCTCGCTCGAGCTCGGCGAGTCGGGGGCCGCGCTGTCGCTCGACGCTGTCGGCTCTCCCTTCACGCCCGCCGAGCGGGCCGCGCTCGCGGCGCTGCTCGGGCGCGACGAGGCTGCCGGCGCCGCGTTCGAGCTGGGATCCGGTCCGTTCGTCGCGCTCGGGGCGGCCGTGCAGGCCGCGCTCGGCGTGCCCGCGCTCCCCGAGGGGCTGGGGTCGGCCGAGGCGCGCGAGGCCGTCGCGCTCGGGCGGGCGTTCGCCGTGGGCGATCCCGATCCGGCCGACGCCATCGGCCCCGAGCTGACCCGGGCGCTGTCGCTCGACGCTGCGGCGCGCGCGGGGGAGCCGTCGATCGTGTCGTCGCTGCTCGGCTCGGACGGCAGCGTCGATCGATGCCTCGCCGCCGCCGTGGCTGCGCTCGACGACGAGGCGCGCACGCGGGCGCTCGGCAAGGCGCTCGTCGAAGCGGCCCCTGACCTCGAGCTCGGCGCGCGCCTCGCGGGAGACGCCGACGATCTGTCCGCGCTGGCCGCGCGGGTCGACGACCCTGTGCGCTCCTCGCTCCTGCTGCTCGAGCTCGCCCTCCGGGCCGGTGAAGACGCGGGCGAGGCGCTGCTCCAGCGCGCGCACGACGCGGCCCCCGAGCTCCCGATGGCGTCGTCGGTCGGCGCGCACCTCGCGCGTCGACGCGGCGACGCCGAGGCGCTCGTCAAGTGGGTCAAGGCTCGCAGGGAGGCCGCGTCCGACGCGAGCGAGGCCGCGCCGGATCTCGTGCGTGAGGCGCTGCTCACCGCCGGTGACGACGGGGACGCGGCGCGGAGCGCGCTCGAAGAGGCGGCCCGCTCGGCGCCGAGCGATCTCGCGCTCGCCGACCTCATCGAGCGCTTCCAGGTGGGGACGGCGTCGGGGCGAGGGGCCGCGCTGCTCGCGCGCGCGGAGGCCGCGCCCGAGGCCGCGCGGACCAGGATCGCGCTGATCGCGGCGCTCGAGCTCGAGCGTGACGGTGACGCTGAAGCGGCCGCGAAGGCCGCCGCGATCGCCGCGCCGACGTCGCCGCTCGCGGCGCTCGTCCGCGACAGGCTCGACACGCTCGGCACCGGCGCCGCGCGCCTCGCCGAGGAGCTGATGGCGACCGCCCGTGCCGCCGAGTCACCGGAGGCCGAGCGAGAGGCGTACGAGCGCCTGGCCTACCTCGACGAGGTAGGGCGAGGCGACGTCGCGAGCGCCCTGCTCTGGCACCGATCCATCCTGGAGCGCGACCCTGGTGCGCTCGTCTCGCTGCGCCGCCTCGAGCACGCGCTCGTGGGGGAAGGCCGAGAGGAGGAGCTCGAGCCCATCCTCACGGCGATCGCGCGGGCGATCGACGGCGCGGAGGCGCTCGCGCACGCGCGGGTGGCCCACCGGCTGCGGCAGCGGGATCCCTCCGCGGGCCCGTCGACCGAGCTGCTCGAGGTCGCAGGGCGCGTCGACCCTGGCGCGACGTGGGCGCTACGCCAGCGCGTCACCGCGGCGACCGGAGACGCTCCCGCGGCGCGCCGGGGAGCCCTCGAGGCGCTCGCCGCGCAGACGCCCCGCCCGCTCGAGAAGGCCACGCTGCTCCTGCGCGCTGCCGAGCTCGCGCGCGACGCGGGTGACACCTCGCTCGCAGCGGCGCACCTGCGCGCCGCGGTCGAGCTCGCGCCGGACCACGCGGTCGCCCGGCGGGTGCTCGCGCAGCTGCTCGCAGAAGGAGCCGACGGCGCGGCGACGGCCGAGGCGCTCGAGGCCGCCGCCGCCGCCAGCGGCGCTGTGTCCCACCAGGTCGAGCTGCGGTTCGAGGCGGCCGTCAGCTGGCTCGATCGCGCCTCGGATCGCGCGCGGGGGCTCGCGGCGCTCGAGACAGTGCTGGAGGCGGCGCCGACGCACGAGGCGGCGTTCGACCGGCTCCGCGCGCTCTTCCTCGAGGCGGGAGACCAGGACAAGCTCGCGAGCCTGCTCGAGCGCCGGCTGGACACGGAGGCCGACCCCGGGCGTCGCGTCGAGCTCGAGGTCGCGCGTGGCCGCGCGCTCGCGTCCCTCGGTCAGACCCACGCCGCCCGCGCCGCCCTCTCGAGCGCGCTCCTCGGCAGCCCGGACCACGTCGACGCCCTGCTCGTGTTCGCGGAGCTGTCGGGCCAGGACGGCGACTGGGAGGGCGCGGAGCAGTCGCTCATTCGCCTCGCGCGGCTCGCGCCCGATCCTGCGCAGCAGGCGGAGATCTACCTTCAGCTCGGCGCGATCTACCGCGCGCACCTGCCGAACCCCGAGCGCGCGCTCGCGGCCTACGTCGAGGTGCAGCGGCGCGCGCCAGGCCACGTCGGAGCGCAGGAGGCGCTCGTCGCGATCTTCGCGGAGCAGCGCGACGCCGCGCGCGCGATCGAGGCGCAGAGCGCGCTCCTCGCGGCCGCGACCGACCCCGCAGAGAAGCGCAGGCGCACTGTCGAGCTCGCGCGGCTGCACGAGGAGGTCGGGGGGGACGTCCGCAAGGCAGAGCAGATGCTCGAGGCGCTGCGCAAGGAGGCCCCGGCCGACCCGCTCGCGCTCCGGGCGCTCGCCGAGCTCAACCTGCGTCACGGTCGCGGCCCCGCCGTCAACGTGCTGCTCGACCGCGCGGCGAACGACGCGCGTCGGGCGCTCGGGACGGGTCGCTTCGAGCTGCCGCTGTTCACGACGCTGGCGACGGTCTTCGCGCTCCGGGGCAACGCCGATGCGTCCCGCGTGGCGCAGAGCACCGTCGCCGCGCTCGAGGGGCACGATGGCGGCGTCGAGGGCATCGGCGCGCGCGCCGGCCAGCGAGAGCTCGTCGAGCTCGTCGCCCCGGAGGTGTTCACGCCCGCCTTCCGCGAGCTGCTGCGCCAGGCGGGCGCCGCGCTCGACGGGGCGACGCCGAGCGACCTGAAGGGCCTGCGCGCGACGCCGTTCCCGGTCTCGTCGTCGGACGTGCAGCGCGAGGTCCTCGAGCTCGCGCAGACGTTCGGGGTCATGAAGCCCGAGGTGCTCGTCTCCACGTCGGTCGGCCCCGTCGCGATGCCGGTCTCGTCATCTCCGCCGACGCTCGTGCTCGGAGCGGCGCTCGTGTCGGACGCGAGCCCCGCCGTGCGGAGGTTCCTCGTCGTCCGCGCGCTGACGGTGCTGCGCGGGCACGCGGCCGCGTTCGCGAGGACGGCGCCGATCGATCTGTGGCCGATGACGGCGGCGTTCCTGCAGACGTTCGCGCCGAGCTGGAGCCCGCAGTCCGTCGACGCCGGCAAGCTCGCGGATTTTCGCGCGCGCATCGGGCGAGCGCTGCCGACGTCGGGCGTCGGCGCCGAGGCGGGAGCGCTCGCGCTCGAGGTCATCGGCACGATCGGCAACAAGGCGAGCACGCTGCAGACCGCCGCGAACTCGTGGGGGACGCGCGTCGCCCTGCTCTCGGAGGGAGATCTGTCGGTCGGCCTCGACGCGCTCGCGTTCGCGGCCGGGCAGGGCGCCGCGCCGACGGGCCCTGACCGCGTCAAGTGGATCGGCCGCCACGCCGAGGCGCGCGACCTGGTCGTCTTCAGCGTGAGCAACGAGCACGCCGAGGCGCGCAAGGGCTGAGCGCCGCGCCGTCGGGCGGGTGTCCCCCGCTCGGGGCCGGTGCTAAGCGCCCCGCCATGTTGCTTCGCGACGCCGAGGGCCGCGCGCGCCTCGGGGGAGTGCTGCTCGAGGCGATCGCCCGCCGAGGCGACGTCCCCACGCCGTTCTACGCCTACGATCTCGACGCGATGGTCGACGAGGCGGTCGATCTCGCCCGTGGCTTCGCAGGGCGCGATCACCTCGTCTGCTACGCCGTCAAGGCGAACTCGGCCGGGCGCCTCGTGCGCCGGCTCGCGCGCGCCGGCGTCGGCGCCGACGTCGTCTCCGCGGGGGAGCTCGAGGTGTGCCTCGGCGCCGGGGTCCCGCCCGAGCGCATCGTGTGGAGCGGCGTCGCGAAGACGGAAACAGAGCTCGATCGCGCGCTCGCCGCCGGGATCCTCTCGGTGCACGCCGAGAGCGTCGAGGAGCTCGCGCGCCTGGACGCGCGCGCGCGGGCCGTCGGCAAGCGCGCGGCGGTCTCGCTCCGCATCAACCCGGGCGTGGAGGCCGACACCCACGCGAACATCGCGACGGGGCACGACGAGGCGAAGTTCGGCGTCCCGCTCGCCGACGTCCCGCACGCGCTCGCCGAGGTCGAGCGCTCGAGCTCGCTCTCGCTGGTCGGTCTCTCGGCGCACGTGGGCTCACAGATGGTGCGCGTCGACGAGTACGTGCGCGCGGCGGAGGTGACGGCGGGCCTCGCGCGGGAGCTGGGGTCGCGAGGGCGCGCGCTCTCGCTGCTCGATCTCGGGGGCGGCATGGGCGTCGACTACGGCGAGGGCTGCCCCGTGCGCCCGCGCGCGTTCGTCGAGGCGGCGGCGCGCGCGGTCGCCGCGATCGTCGACGTGCCTCGGCTCCTGTGCGAGCCCGGTCGCGCGATCGTCGCGGCGCACGGCGTGCTCGTCACGCGCGTCGTGCAGACCAAGCGCTGGAGCGGGCGCGACACCGCTGGCTGGGTGTTCCTCGACGCGGGGATGAACGATCTCGCGCGCCCGGCGATGTACGGCGCGCGCCACCGCGTCGAGCCGCTCGCGCCCTCCGCGTCGCCGCTCGCCTGCGCGCGCGTCGGGGGCCCGGTGTGCGAGAGCAGCGACGACTTCGGCACCTACGAGCTGCCCTGGCCGCCGCCCGACCTGATGATGATCCGCGACGCGGGCGCGTACGGCTTCACGATGGCGTCGCAGTACAACGGGCGGGCGCTCCCGGCGGAGGTGTTCGTCGAGGGTGGAGAGGTGACGGGCGTCTCGCGCGGCCCCGACGCCGCCGAGTGGGCGCGCGCGCGCCTCGCGACCTGACCGGGCTGTGTCCCCGAAAATCCGCCGAGCCACCGCCCCGCGCGCTTCGTGTAGCATCGCCGCGTGAGCCACGACGGGACGGTCCTCTCTCTGGGTGCGCTCGAGCTGACGAAGCTCGAGGCGGTCGTCGAGCTGATGTACCTCGCCGCGTACGCAGACGGCGAGGTGGTCGCGGAGGAGCGCGACGTGTTCGCGGCGCACGTCGTCGGCGCGACGAACGGCGTGCTCTCGCGCGAGGCGATGACCGCCATGCTGGCCGCGATCGAGCGCGCGCTCGCGTCGTCGACCCGTGAGCAGCGCTTCGACAGCATCCGCCGTCGGCTCGGCGACGCGCGGACCCGCGAGGCGGCGCTGAACATCGCCGTCCACGTCCTCTACGCCGACAAGTTCCTCGATCCGCGCGAGGCGGCGTGGGTGCTCCGCGCGGCGAAGGCCCTCGAGATCTCCGAGGAGACGGCGAGCGCCATGCTCGCGTCCGGCGCAGGGCAGGCATGAGCCAGGGCGCCCCTCCCGGCGGCTGGAGCGCTCCCCCCGGCGTGCCGGGGCAACAGTGGCAGGGGCAGCCGCAGCAAGGCCAGCCCCAGCCGCAACAGTGGCAAGCTCAGCAACAGTGGCAGCAGCAGCCCCAGCCGCAGCAGTGGCAACAGCAGCCCCAGCCGCAGCAGTGGCAACAGCAGCCCCAGCCGCAACAGTGGCAACAGCAGCCCCAGCAGCAACAATGGCAACAGCAGCCCCAGCAGCAGCAGTGGCAAGCGCCTCCTCAGTCGAGCTGGGAGCAGCCTGCCGCCGCGCCGCCGGTCACACCCCCGCCGCAGCCGATGATGCCCTCCGCGCCTCAGGCGGCGTCCTGGGCCGCGGATCCGCGCGCGATGGAGGGCCCGCCGCCGGGCGAGGACGTCCCGACCCAGGGGTTCTGGCGCGAGCGTCTGCGCGGTCTGGCGATGCTGGGCGGGGCGCTCCTCTTGTGCCTGCTCAACGTCGCGATGATCGTGATGTCGAACAAATTCTACGTGAAGATCTTCCTGCTCGCGGGCCCGCTCGGCGCGGGGGGCCTCTGGCAGACGGTCTTCGGGGACGAGTTCGACGACCAGACCCACGCGCTCGTCATGTGGAAGCGCGTCGGCTTCTATGCGTCGATCGGCGTCGGGCTGGTGCTGGGCATCCTCCTGTCGGTCTTCATCTCGGAGTGAGGGCCCAGCCCTCGTCGAACTGTCCGCCGGCGCGCACCGCGCCGCGCCCGAGGACCATCCCGCCGCGCGCGCGAGCGAGCGCCGCGTCCCACACCACCCAGTCGGGCAAGAGGTCCGGCAGGGACATCCCCCGGAGCGTGCCCTCCACGGTCGCGCCGGCGAGCACGACGACGTAGCGGTCCGGGCTGTCGGGGTTCGGCCAGACGAACCCGGCGCCCACCTCGTCGCCGGTGAAGACCTCGTCGCCGACGACCACCGACGGCGGGGCCGATCGAACGTGGATCGGCAGGCGCGCGTCGAGCGCGCGGGTCACCGAGTTGGAGTCAGGCCCGCCGACGAGCACGAGCGCGTGGGTCCGCTCGAGCGCGCGGTCGAACTCGCGGTCGGCGAGGACCGGGTACGCGACGTCGAACCCCTGGCGCACCCGCGCGAAGTCACGGGCCACCTGCTCGTTCGCGCGCGCGAGCCTGGGATCCTGCGTGCCGTACACGACCACGACCGGATCGTAGAAGATGTCCTTCATCGGTCCCGCGAGGCCGCCTCGCTTCGCGCGCGCGGGCGGCGGCGTCAGGCCCTTCTGCCAGGCGCCGTCGCGCTGCTCGACCAGGAGCGCCTCGCCCGCGTCGAAGCGCAGCTTCGTCCGGCCGAGCTCGATCTCCACCGGCTCGTCGCCGAGCAGCTTCGCCTCGCGCGTGAACGAGAGCGCCGCGACGTTCTTCGCGCCCACGACGATCCGCGGAGGCGTGCCGCGCTTGATCTCCGCGCTCACGTCGGCGAACTGCTGGGACCGCGCGAGCCGCTCGATCTTCAGCCAGTGCGCGCCCGGGTAGCGCAGGTTGTCGGTGCGGAACACCACGCGCCGCGGGTGGTCGGGGCGCCGATGCGCCGCGAGCCACGAGAACGCCTTCATCCCCTCGTAGGTCCCTTGCCAGACGTTGTGCCCCTCGTCGGGGTGCTCCTCCAGCAGGCCGTAGCCGAGCGCCTTGTAGCGATCGATGAGGACGCCGCTGTTCTCGACCGGCAGATCGCGCGTGCCGTGCACGATGTACATCGGCAGGTACAGGCCGTTCGAGGCCCACGCCACCGTGCTGCGGTGCTCGCCGAGCGCGCGCTCCCACGGCTCGCGTCGCGCCGCGAAGTCGCCGCGGAGGTTCCACGAGTGGTACCCGCAGAGCGGCGCCGCCGAGGAGAACACGTCGGGGTACTTCAGCGCGATGGCCGCCGTGCCGGTGCCGCCCATCGAGGGCCCCGTGATCGACACGCGCGCCGGATCGACGGGGAACGTGCGCGCCACCCACCGCGTCACCTCCATCACGTCGACCTCGCCCGCGTACCGGTACATCGCGTTGCCGTGCGCCATCGGCGCGACGAAGATGCCCTCGACGTCGGGGAAGTCGCCAGGGTGACGGTCCTCCCACTCGCCGTCGTGCCTCGGATCGTCGCGCCCGAACAGCCAGCGCAGCATGTTCATCGGCTTGCCGTTGAGGCCGTGCAGCCCGACGACGAGCGGGTAGCTCCGGCCCTCTCGCAGCTTTCGAGGCACGTAGATCGCGAACGGGCTCGGGCGACCGTCGAGCTTCGAGCGCAGCGCGAGCCGCCGCGCGCCCTGGACCGAGCGGACGGGATCGCGCCCCGCGAGGATCTCCCCCGCGAACTCGCCGAGCCACGCCGCCTCGTCGAGCTGCGCCCGCGCGTCGGGATCTCCCTTGCCGGCGTACAGCTTCACGCGGTCCGCCAGGTGCTCCAGCGTCGCCAGCGTCGTCTCCGCGTCCGAGAGCGTGGCCTTGCCGTCGCGGACGGCGGCCTCGGCGCGGGCGCCCGCGGCGAGCGCCTCGACGAGCGGCGCGTGGGGCTCGTACTCGAACGCGCGTGAGAGCGGGCCGAGCGACGCCGTCACCGTGACCGGGGCGCTCGACGCGAGCCTGGGCAGCGCTACCTCCAGCTCGTCGACGACGCCGTCCGCGGGCACCGGCAGCTCGCCCGCGCCGACGGCGAACAGCGCGCGCGGGCCCTCCGTGGCGCGCACGTCGAGGGTCCTCGCGACCCCGTCCGGGAACCCAAGGCACCGCGCCGAGAAGCGCGGTCGCGCGCCGACCGGCCCGAGCCCGCGATCGAGCGAGAGATCGCACAGCTCCCTCGTCAGCTTCGTCGTGTCGATCTCGCCCGGCAGGACCACGCGGATCCCGGTCGGGGGCGCGAGCGCACGATCGACGACGCGCGCGCGGAGCTGCCATCTACCGCTGCGCTGGTGCAGCCTGAGCAAGAGCGGGTGGTCGCCCGCGGACAGCTCGAGCGGCACGAGCGTGTCGTCCGGGAACGCGCCGCGCGCCTCCTCGCGTGACGCCACCTCCTTGCCGTCGAGCAGCACGGAGAGGCCGTCGTCGACCGAGAGCGCCAGCCAGCCCTGCCACGGCGCCGCGGCGCGCAGCACGACGAAGGCGACGGCGGTCGCCTCCGCGCCGTCGGCCCTCATGTGCTTGCCGAGATCGATCGATCCATCGGACGACGCCAGCACCTCGAACGCGCGCCCGGCCGCCTTGTCGACGACGGCGCCCGCCTCGATCCCGGCTCCGCCCGCGAGGATGCCGCCGGGGAGCTCGAAGCCGGCCGACAGCTCCGCGCGCTTCCTGGCCTTCGCCGCGCGCAGCGGCCCCGCGACCAACCACGCGCCGATCTCTCCGCTCGGCCCCGGGGCGACCGACACCTCCGCCGCGGCGCTCGAGGAGGCCGCGGCGACGATCGCGCTAGCCGCCCAGGCTCTGCGCGAGCGTGCGCGGACCATCGCGGAACATCGCTTCCATCTTGTTGCGGTCGAAGACCTTGATGATGTACCCGTCGCCGAACTTCGGGTGGCGCAGCAGGTGCCCGACCTCGTACGCGCTCGTCGGGCGGTAGGGGCGAAAGTCGGTCGGCGCGTGGCCGGAGGTGAGCTTCTCCCACGTCCGCTCGCGGTCTGCCTCGGCGCGCGCGGCGGCGACGGCGCGCTCTCCCGCGGTCGACTTCGCGCGCGTGGGCGCGGCCGCGGCCGGCTTCGCGGCCTTCGTCTTCACGGCGGCGGGCGCGGACTTCGGCGCGCGAAAATTGTGGACGGATCCGCACGTGCGGCACTCGACGCGCTTCGGCGTGTCGCCCACCATCGCGACGATGAGGTGCGCGAGGTCGAGCTTGCACTTCGTGCACCACGAGTCGACCTCCTTGCCGGGGGCGAGCTTCTTCGTCGTCGTCATTCTTCGGGATCCTTCTTCTCGTCTCGGATGCGCACCGAGGATTTCACGTCGGGCTTCACGGCCTTCGGGTCGCCGTCGATCTTCTGATCGTTGGGGATGAACCTGATCTCGGTCTTGATCTCGAAGGACAGCGTCGTCAGCGCCTTGACGAGCTCCTCGCTGAGGTTCGTGTGCTCGAGGAAATCGCGGATCTCGCGCGCGGTCGCGCGGTACAGGCCGTTCTTCGTCTCGTCGATCTGCTGGAACACGACGCCCGCGACCTCACGAGGCAGCTTCAGCTCGTTCACGAAGGCCATGATGTTCTCGGGGCCCTCCGTGATCTGCTCGACGCCGCGCTCCACCGCGCGCCGCACGCCCTCGCCGAGGATGCGCTGCACGAGCCTCCGCGCGCCCTCGCGGCGGCGATCGCGCTCGCTCTCCGGCTCGTCGTCGCGCGGGTCGGCGTCGCGCGCGTCGTGCGACGAGGCTCTCGGCGGCGGCGGTCGCTCGCTCGGCATCCGCGTCAAGTAGTCAGGGCGGTCCGCTGCGTCAAACTACATCGGCGCCCGAGCGGCTAGCATGGCCCGAATGATCCGCGTCGGCTTCGCGCTCCAGCAGGTGGTCCACGATCTTCGCGTGGGCATGTTGCTCCGCCCGCTCGTCATCCTGGGCGGCAGCGGCGCGCTCGCGCTGGCCGTCACCCATGCGGAGCGCGCACACCCCGGGGCGTTCGCCTGGGCGAGGCCGCTCGGGGTCGTCGACGTCTCCAGCGCGCAGGTCGTGCTCGGCACGATCGCGGGGTCGATGCTGACGCTGCTCGCGCTCGTCTACTCGGTGTTCCTCGTCGCGATGACGCTCGTGTCGATGCAGTTCTCTCCGCGGGGGCTCTCGACGCTGACGCGCGATCCGCTGACGCAGACGTCGTTCGGCATGCTCGCCGGCACCTTCCTCTACGCGCTGCTCGTGCTCCGCGCCGTGCACGGCGACCCCGACGCCTACGTGGCGCCGCTCGGGGTCGCGCTTGCGATCACGCTCGCCGTCGCCAGCATCACGACGCTGCTCACCTTCCTCCACCACATCTCCCAGGAGATCCAGGCGAACACCCTCATCGCGGGGCTCGCGGACGCGACGCGCGAGGTGCTGGCCGAGGAATTCTCCGAGGAGCCGCCGCTCCCCACGGCGCCGTGCCCGTCGCCGTTCGCGCCCGTCCCCGACGGCGCCGCGGCGATCACGCTCGCGCGGTCGGGCTATATCCAGCTCCTCGACGTCGAGGGTGTGCTGGAGCGCGCGCGGCAGGCCGGCGTCGAGATCGTCCTCGCGCGCGCCGTCGGCGAGTACGTCGTCGAGGGCGTGACGGTCGGGTACGTCCGCGGGCCCGGCGCCGCCGCGGTCGCGCTCGCGATCCGCGACGACTTCGATCTCGGCGCCGTCCGCACGCTCCAGCAGGACGCCGAGTACGGCGTGCGCCGCATCGTGGACATCGGCCTGAAGGCGATCTCTCCCGCGGTGAACGATCCCAGCACCGGCGTCACCTGCGTCGACAACCTGACCTCGCTGCTCGCGTTCGTCGCCACGCGGCGTGATCCGGCGCGCGAGCTCCCGGCGGGCGAGGGCAAGGTCGTGCTCGCGCGCACGACCTTCGCCCGGCTGGTGGCGCTCGCGTTCACCCAGCTCCGCCAGTACGCCCAGGGTGACATGGCCGTGTCGCTCCGGCTGATGCGCGCGCTCCACGATCTCGCCTCTCTGACCCGCGAACCGTCGCGGACGGCCGCGCTGCGCGCCGAGGCGGAGCTGTTGCGGGCCGGAATCTCGGGCGACTTCGGCGAGGGAGATCGCGCGGAGCTGTCGCGCCGGGCCGACGCGCTGCTCGCGGCGCTCGACCGGACGGCCTAACGCCGCCAGCGTCGCGAGGCGCGAGCGCAGCTTCAACCGGGCGCGCTCCTCGAGCTGCCGGACGCGCTCCTTGCTCACGCCCAGCCGCTGACCCAGGGCCTCGAGCGTCTGCGGATCATCCGCGCTCCACCGCTCGCGCGCGATCAGCTGCTCTCGCTCGGGCAGGTCCGCGAGCGCCTCGGCGAGCGCCGCCGCGCGGATCCCGCGCTGCTCCTCGTCGCTCGCCCGCTCCTCCGGCGTCGCCGCGCCGTCGGTCATCCGGTCGCCGAGCACCGCGCCGCTGCCGGGCGAGGCCGCGTCGACGCTGACGTCGCCGCCCATCAAGATCGGCAGGAGCTGCGTCGTGCGCTCGAGGGAGAGGCCGCTCGCCGCGGCCAGCTTGACCGGATCCTCCTCGCGGGTCGTGCGGTACAGCCGCACGGCGCGGCGCTCGCCCTTCGTCGTCCCGAACCGCACCACGCGGTAGCTGCGCATCACGTAGTCGCGGATCTGCGCGCGGATCCAGTACGCGGCGTACGTCACGAGGCGGCACGACTTGTCGGGATCGAAGCGCTGGATCGCGCGGAGCAGGCCGATCGAGCCCTCCTGCACGAGATCCTCGAGCGGCGCGCCCCAGCGGCGGTACTCGAGCGCGATCGACGTGACGAAGGGCAGGCACGCGGCGACGAGCCTGTCCCCCGCGCGGCGGTCTCCCCGCTGGAAGGCGGCCACCAGCGCGCGCTCGGTCACGTCGTCGAGCCCCGCTTTGGGTTTGTGGGTGCGCGCGGCGGCGAGGACTGCGTCTTCGATCTTGGTCATGTCGACCTCCGGCCGGCCGCTCTGCAACGTCGGTGCCGTTCGCGATTGATCGCGCGCATGACGCAGGGCGTGCGGACGGTGTGCGAAAGGTTTGCGCTCGAGCCGCGCGGTGGCCCCCCGCCTTGCGCGTCTTGTGGGGAGGCTCGCGCCCGCGCATGCTGGTCGGCGTGCGCGGGGTCGCGACGCTCTCGGTCCTGCTCGCGGCCTGCGGGTCGGGGTCGCCGGCGGCGTACACCCCCGAGCCCGCGGTGATCGATCGGCTGCTCGCCGCGCCCTCGACGAGCGGCTCGCCGCCGCGATCGGCTCCGCCCGCGCCCACGCCGCGGAGGATCGTCGACGCGCCCGAGCGGTCGCCGCGGTCGGGGAGGAGGATCACGCTCAGCGTCTCGCGCGCGCCGCTCGGCGAGGTCGTGCGGCTCCTGGCGACCGAGGCCGGGCTCGACGTCGTGCTCGCGTCGGCGCTCGAGCAGGAGGTGTCGCTCGACGTGCGGCGCGCGGACCCGCTCATCGTGCTCGACGCGCTCGCGTCCGCGCACTCGCTCGCCCTCGAGCGCAACGGGCGCGCGCTGATCGTGCGCCCTCGGGGGCCGTGACGGTGAGGTGGCAGCGAGCCCACCGCGGCACTAGACAGCCGCCACGATGGCTGCCCCGATCGATCCTGCCCTCGACCTCGCCGCGGAGATCCAGCGCCTGAAGAAGGAGCGGAACGCGGTCGTGCTCGCGCACTACTACCAGGACGACGAGATCCAGGACGTCGCCGATTTCCTCGGTGACTCGCTGCAGCTCGCGCAGGCCGCGAAGGGCACGAAGGCGGACGTCATCTGCTTCGCGGGCGTGCACTTCATGGCCGAGACCGCGAAGATCCTGAACCCCGATCGCGTCGTCGTCGTGCCCGATCTCGAGGCCGGCTGCTCGCTCGCCGACGGCTGCCCCGTCGACCGCTTCAAGCGCTGGCGCGCGCGCCACCCGGGCGCGGTCGCGATCAGCTACATCAACTGCTCGGCGGCGGTGAAGGCCGAGAGCGACTACATCTGCACGTCGTCGAACGCCGAGAAGATCGTCCGATCGATCCCGGAGGACCGCACGATCCTGTTCGCGCCCGACCGCAACCTCGGCCGGTACCTCGAGCGCGTGACGGGGCGCCCGATGATCCACTGGCAGGGGAGCTGCATCGTGCACGAGACGTTCAGCGAGCGGAAGCTGACGGCGCTCACCGAGCGCCACCCCGACGCCGAGATCGTCGCGCACCCGGAGTGTGAGGAGGCCGTGCTGCGGCTCGCGGCGTTCGTCGGCTCGACCACCAACCTGCTGAAATACGTGGTCGGCTCGCCGAAGCAGGCGTTCATCGTCGCGACCGAGCCCGGCATCCTGCACCAGATGAAGAAGGGCGCGCCCGACAAGACGCTCATCGCCGCGCCGCCGCTCAACGAGACGTGCGCGTGCAACGAGTGCCCTCACATGAAGCGCAACTCGCTCGAGAAGGTCTACCTCTCGCTGCGCGATCTGTCGCCGCGGCTCGAGCTGCCCGAGGGGCTGCGCGAGCGCGCGCGCGTGCCGATCGATCGCATGCTCGCGCTGTCGTTAGCCGAGCGCGCGCGCGCCGAGCGCGACCGAGAGCGCGACGCCGATCGCGATGACGAGCCACCGCAGCGTGCGCGGCGCCACCCTGCGCGCGCCGGCCGCGCCGAGGAACCCTCCCAGCGTCGCCGACGCGCCCATCGCGATCGCGAGCGTCGGATCGACCTTGCCCGACACGATGAAGGACGCGGTCGCGACGCCGTTGATGGCCGCGCCGAGCACGCTCTTCACCGCGTTCTTCTGGTGCAGATCGCCGAGGTCGAGCAGCGAGAAGCCCGCGAGCATCAGGATGCCCATCCCCGCGCCGAAGTAGCCGCCGTACACGGCGATCGCGAGCTGCACCGCGACGGCGAGCGCGCGGTGGCGAGGGGTCGTCGGGGCGTCGCGCGCGACCTCGGGGCGGAGGTTCTGCCAGAGCAGGAGCGCCGTCGCGCCGAGCACGAGCAGCGGCACCAGCCGCGCGAACCACCGCTCGGGGGTCACGACGAGCAGCCACGCGCCGAGCAGCGCTCCGGCGGCGGACGGCAGCGCGAGGAGCGCGAGCCAGCGCCTGCTCGCGGACAGCTCACGGCGGTACGCGAGCGCCGACGCGAGCGACGCCGGCGTCATCGCGACGGAGTTGGTCGCGTTCGCGACGATCGGCGGCAGGCCCGCGGCCATCGCGGCGGGGAAGGCGAGCAGCGTCCCCCCGCCCGCGACGCTGTTGATTGCGCCCCCCGCGAACGACGCGAGCGACACGAGCCCCACGGCGAGCGGCGTCAAGGAGCGGGCTTCTTGATCCAGAGCTCGACGTTGCGATCGGTGGGATCGCCGCGGCGGTTGTCGCCGGGCAGCCAGCCGCTCGTGGCGTCGGTCACGCCGTGCCGCAGCCCGATCTCGGTGACCTTGTCTCCCTCGCTCGAGACGTCGACCACCGTCGCGCGGAGCATCACCCAGCCGTTGTCCTGGTCCCAGATCTCGACGGTGCGGAACGCGTTCGGAAAATCGGCGATCGACGGCGTCATCACCTCCCAGTACCCGTGCCCCGCCGTCGGGACGCGCGGCGTGACCCGGCCGACGTGCGCGTGGCCGACCATGCTGAACAGCACGTTGTCGTAGCCGCCGAGGAACGTGAGCCACTCGTCCTTCGTCACCGCCTCGGGGCCCTTCTTCCCGAACGCGCCGCCGTCGGGTGTCAGCGAGTCGGCGGAGTGGTGCGAGGCGAGCACGACCCATTTCTTGTCGGCGCGGGCCTGATCGAGCACGGGCTTGATCACGCCGGTCACCGTGTCCTTCGTGAGGACGCCCTCCGAGCCGCCCTCCGAGTGGGTGGTGTCGAGCACGAAGAACCGGATGGGCGTGCTCGGCACGTCGAACGTGTAGAACGCCTTGCCGCTGTCGACGTTCGCCTGGCTGAGGCCGTGGCCGTCCTTGTCGGCGAGCACCCGCGCGAGGCTGTCGGACGGCGCGAGCAGCGCGCGGCGAGGGTCGGGCTTCACGAAGTCGCCCGTGTCGACCACGCCGCCGCGCGACCAGTCGCGCGTGCCGAGCGCCGCTCTGTCGCCGAGCACCGTCGCCTTGCGCGAGTCGTCGACCTTGAAGTTGCCGATGACGAGCACGTCGTGGTTGCCGGTGACCCACTTCCACGGCATCGCGAGGCCCTCCGCGCGGAACGGATCCTTGCCGTCGTTGTCGGGGCCGGGCACGGGATCGTCGTCGTCCCCGGAGTCGCACTCGACGCGATCGCTGCCGCCGAGGATGGAGAGCACCCACTCGTACTCGTTGGACTGCGCGCTGTCGGCGTTGTCGCCGCCCATCAGCACGAAGTCGATCGGATCGGCCTTCGAGAGCGCGTTGATGGTGCGCACCGCGGCGTTCGTCATGCGGCAGATCTCCGCGTCGGACGGGCGGAGCGCCGCGTCGAGCGGATCGCCGCCGTCGGTCATCGACGCGCGGTTCGGGGACTCGTCGTCGAGCAGCTGCAGATCGGACAGGTGCGCGAACCGCACGAGGCGCTTCGGCGCGGCGCCGGCGGCGGGCGGCGGGGAACCGTCGAGCGTGCGCGGCACGTACGGGTCCCCGGGCGCGACGTCGGTCTCGGCCCACCCGTCCGCGTCGTAGGTCTTCCAGTTCTCGGTGAGCGCCGGGTTGGGCTGCGCCTTCATGTCGGCGCGCGCGTGGCGCGGCGTGCGCACGCCGTCGCGGGTCGTCTTCACCGACGCGAGCGCCGGCAGCTGCGCGACCGCCGGGGGGGTCGCGGGCGGCGAGCTGCCGCCCGAGTCATCACCGGAGGAGCAAGCGGACGCGAGCGCGAGCAGACCGAGCGAGACGCGGCGGAACATCGCGGGACCATACCACCCGGCGTGGTAGCGTCCCGGCGATTCGCGGGCCCGCGTCGCGCGGGCGGCGCGGCGCGCACGAGTGGCGAAAAGGCAGACGCGCCGGGTTTAGGTTCCGGTGCCGAAAGGCGTGCGGGTTCGAGTCCCGCCTCGTGCACAGGCCTGTTTTCTTTGGCAAATTCAGGGGTTCCCGCCCGCGGCGGCTCGGCCGGTCCGCGTCGTCCTGCCGATTCCGCTGCCGATTCGACGGCGCCCGGAGGGTCGGGAGGGGAGGGCAGGTCGGGGAGGGCCTCGTCGAGCGGCGCGAGCGTGCCGAGGTCGAGCTCCTCGAACGTCCGGGCGACGCGCCGGTAGCGGTTGATCATGTCCGAGGTGTCGTGCCCGGTGCGCGCCATGACCCAGCCCTCCGTCTTGCCGTTCGCGAGGGCGACGGTCACGAAGACGCCGCGGAGATCGTGGGCGCGCAGCTTGCGGCGCATGGCGGTCGACTCGAACAGCTCTGGGCGGTCGACCTTCGCGGTCCTGAGGTGGTCGCGGAGGTCGCGCGCGAAGTGCCCGCGGTCGAGGTTGCAGAACACGGGGTCGTTCGGCGTCGAGGGCACGTGCTGGGCCCACCGTGCGAGGGCGCGCGCGCAGTCCTTCCCGAGCGCCCACGAGCGCTCCTCGCCGGTCTTCGTGTCGACGACGCGCACGGCGCCGCGCACGAGGTCGACGTCTCGCCAGCGCAGCCCCGGGCGGTCGCGGCGTGGATCACCGAGCACCTCGCCGACTCGGCACCCTTCGCGCGCGAGGAAGCCGTAGACGAGACGGTTCACGAGCGGAACCTCGGTGGCCCCGAGGAGCTGGCGTTCTTCGCTCGGGTAGAGCGTCGCCTTGGCCTTGCGGTCGAGCCTCGGGAGGCGGACGCCTTCGAGCGGGCTTCGTGGGAGGACGCGGGCCGGGTAGACGGCGAGCTTGATCACGCGGAGCACGAGCTGGGCGACGTGGCGCCGGGTCGCGGGCGCGGCGGTCGACGGCACCGCGCGCATGATCGCCTCGAAGTGCTGCGCGGTGAATGCGACCAGCGGCAGATCGACGACGTGCGGGAAGACGTGCTTCTTGAGGCGCAAGAGGTCGTCGTCGGCGGTCCGCTTGGTGGCGACGAGATCGGGCCAGTCGCGGGCGAGCTCGCCCGACGTCCACCGCTCGGCGAAGGCGCGGAACGTCAGCACGTCACCGGCGATCGGCTTGCCCTTCACCGTGACGTGGGCGGCGCCCGCGAGCCGGTCGACGAGCGCCGCGTAGGTGTCGATCTGGTCGTCGGTGACCCGCGAGGCGCCCTCCACGACGGACAGCACGGCGCCGCCCTTGCCCGTCTCGCGCAGTCGCGCGGCCCACCCCGCGAGCAACGAGGTGCGCGCGGCCGCTGCGCGCTCGTCGTGACAGGTCGGCAGGCGGAACGCGCGGCGCTTGCCCTCCTCGACCGTGATTCGAGCGTAGAACCGGTCGCCCTCTCGCTGGACGCTGCCGGTCGCACGGCGCCCCACGCTACGCGCCCTCCGTCGTGGCCCGTGGCGGGCGCCTCTTGGCGTCCGGGCCGACGAAGGCGCCCGGGGTACGTTCGAGCACGGCGAGGCCGATCCTGAGGGCCGTACGGGTCAGCGCTTGCGGCTTCTGCCCGAGCGCCTCCCCGAGGGCCGCGATGCGCTCGTAGTCCTCGGTCGCGACGCGGAAGCTCATCATCCGGTCGAGGCCGTCCTCGGCGGGCGGGAAGCCCCTACGCTTCGGGGTCGTCGTCTTCGTCTTCGTCTTGGTCGCCATGCCTCATCACCTCCCGGCGGATCTCGCCTGAAACGATACGAACGATCGTGCAGAACCGCGGCCAGCTCTGCGCGAGCGCCCACGCGCGGAACGCTCCCGGCGGGTCCTTCCGGGCCTTGATCGCCTTGAGCA
Source organism: Polyangiaceae bacterium (assembly GCA_020849655.1). Classification (GTDB taxonomy): domain Bacteria; phylum Myxococcota_A; class Polyangia; order Polyangiales; family Polyangiaceae; genus JADLFU01. The sequence goes on from JADLFU010000232.1 coordinate 82,845, forward strand.
GCTCGTCGGTGACCGGATCGGGGTCGGGCTCGGCGAGCGCCACCGCGACCGCCTCCTCGCCCCACAGGTAGTGCGCCGTGCGCATCGTCATCGGGCGAGCACCTTGCGGACCGTCTCGGGCGCCCACCTCCCGCCGCGCTTCGTCGTGCGACCCTCGCGGGTCAGCGCCTCGGCGATGGCCCGGAGGCTCGCGCCCGCCGCGCGCAGCTCCCGGATGCGCTCGACCGTCTCGCCCTCCTCGGCGACGTCCGCCACCGAGAGCCGCCCCTCGCCGTCCCGCGTCTCCGTGCGACGCCACCCGAGCGCCTCACCTCCAAGCTTGGCCCCCCCGGTGCGGAGGTGCGCGAGCGCGTCCCGCGTCCGCTCCCCCGTCGCCTCGCGCTCCCACTGCGCCACCGACGCGAGCACGTTCAGCACGAGCCGCCCCGCCGCGCTCCGCGTGTCGATGCTGTCCGACACCGAGAGCAGCGCGAACCGCGTCGCGAAGTACCGCTCGACCAGGTCGCCCAGATCCCGCACCGAGCGCGTCAGCCGGTCGAGCTTCACCACGAGCAGCCCGTCGGCCTCCCCCGCGTCCAGCATCGCCAGCGCCCGCGCCACGCCCGGACGCCCGAGCGTCTTCGCCGACACCCCCGCGTCCTCGATGACCGCCACGAGCTCCAGATCCATCGCCACCGCGTAGGCCGCCAGCTTCGCACGCTGCGCGTCCAGCGACACGCCCCCGTCCGCCTGCTGCTCGGTGCTCACCCGGATGTACCCCACAACGCGCGTCGCCATGACCAGCAACATGGCCCAAGGAATTGACGTCGTCAAGACACAATCTGTCAACGAGACGTCCGTTTCGTTGACGAGCGCCGCCGGGCCACGGCTCCCGCGAGGCGCGCGGCGGCAAGCCACGCCTCGAGGTCGGGGCGCTCCGTCTCGACGTGGAACCGGACAGGGCGCCCCTCGCGCGCGGCGGCCTCGAGGAGCCACGCCAGCGCCGCGTCAGGGGGGAGAGCCTCGAGAGGGAGCGTGACCGGCGCGGCGGCCCTCCAGCGCGCCCACGCGGCCCGCGTGCCCGCCTTGACCCGTGCCCACCCCTCCGGCGTCCGCGGCCCCGTCGAGCACCCCCCGTGGTTCTTGCATCGCCCGTTCGCGAGCGCCTTCGCCACGCACGGGCGACCCGCCGACCGCGCCCACGCTCCGCACCGCGGAGAGGCCTCGGGGCGCGGGCGCGTCGCGTCCCGGTTCCGCCACCCCCGGACCCGCTCGCCGGTCGCCTCCTCGCGCTCCCTCCGCTCGGGAGACTCGAGGTAGCAGCTCGGGCACCGCGCCCCTCGGGGCAGGCTCGCGAGCAGCTCGACCGTCGCGGCCGCGTAGACCACCTCCCGTCCAC
>JADLFU010000233.1 GCA_020849655.1 Polyangiaceae bacterium
CCGTGATGCCGGGCTTCAGCTTGCCGAACGCGAACTCGTTCACGCCGTACGCGAACGTCGTGTAGATGCCGCCCGACGCGAGCTCGACCGGGACGGCCGTGATCGAGTGGATCTTGTTGTTCGAGTCGTCGGTGCGGATGGACCCGATGCGCGCCGTCACCGGATCGTGGATGCCGACGACGCTCGACTACTTCGCGACGCCGAGCTGCAGATCCGAGAACTGGTTGCCCTCGACGGCGCCGAAGTCGAGGCCCGGCACGTTCGTCATCGCGTTGGCCCAGGTGACCGTCGCCTTGCCGCTCGTCGCCGCCTGGCTCCCGAACGCGACGATGTCGAGCGCCTTCTCCTGGCCCGCGCCGTCGGTGTCGTAGATGACCAGCGTGTAGACCTGGCCGGCGGGCACGTTGAGCGCGTAGAAGCCGCCGGCCCCGCCGGGCAGCTTCGTCGACGGGGTGTCGCAGTTGGTCGCGTCGCCCTTCACGAAGCGGAACTCGTAGTTGCCCCCCACCGGGAACTCGAAATACGTGGAGACCGTCGGGAAGTAGAACTCGCCCGGATCGCCCGCGTCGCGGAAGATCTGGGTCGCGTCGCCGGACGAGCTGGTGTCCCAGTTCGTCGAGCCGGCCGCGCGGATGCACACGTCGTACGCCGTCTGGGCCGCCGATGGCGCCAGCTGCGCGAAGCGGACGTAGCCCTTCGCCGGCTCGATCGTGCCGGGCGCGGTGCACTTGGCGCTCGCCGCGTCGCAGATCTCGCCGCTCGCGCAGGTCTTCTCGGTGGTGACCGAGGAGCCCGACGCGTCGCACTTCTGGAGCGCCTGGCCCGCGCAGCTGTACTCGCCGGGCGTGCAGCTGAAGGCCGCGCCACCCGCGCCCGCCGCGCCCGCCGCAGCGCCACCAGCGCCCGCCGCAGCGCCGCCAGCGCCCGCCGCAGCGCCACCAGCGCCCGCCGCAGCGCCGCCAGCGCCCGCCGCAGCGCCGCCAGCGCCCGCCGCAGCGCCGCCAGCGCCCGAAGCTCCGCCAGCGCCCGCCGCAGCGCCCGCCGCACCAGACGCACCAGACGCGCCGGCCGTCGATCCGCCGGCGCCGGCCGTCGATCCGCCAGCGCCGGCCGTCGATCCGCCAGCGCCGGCCGTCGATCCGCCAGCGCCGGCCGTCGATCCGCCAGCGCCGGCCGTCGATCCACCCGCACCCGCCTTGCTGCCGCCGCTGCCACCCGAGACGCTGCCCGCGCTGCCCGACGCGCCGGCCGCGCCCGCGCTCTCCTCGGCCACGCAGGCCACGCTGAACATCGACGCGCCCGCGAGCGCCACACCACACATCACGACAAAGGCTGAGTTACGCATGAATCCTCCAGGGTTGATTTCGTAAGGCGGGCTGCCCCGCGCGGATGGGTTAGCACGAGACACGAACGGCGGGCCACAGGGGCCCGCCGCCACGTGTCGTGGGTCGGAGCGACCGTCAGGGCGCGGAGTAGACGCAGCCCGCGGCGATGGTGGTCGTGCCGCTCACGGTGTCGAGGCCGACGTCGTTGCAGACGGTGATGCCGGGCTTCAGCTTGCCGACCGCGAACTCGTTCACGCCGTACGCGAACGTCGTGTACGTGCCGCCCGCCGCGAGCGCGACGTCGGTCGCGGTGACCGAGTGGATCTTGTTGGCGCTGTCGTCGGTGCGGATCGAGCCGATGCGCGCCGTCACCGGATCGTGGACGCCGGTCGTGCTCGACTTCTTCTTCACGTCGAGCTGCAGGTCGGAGAACTGGTTGCCCGTCACGCTGCCGAAGTCGAGCCCGGGGACGTTCGTCATGGCGTTCGCCCAGGTGACCGTCGCCTTGCCGGCGGTGGGCGCCTGGTTCCCGAACGCGACGATGTCGAGCGCCTTCTCCTGGCCCGAGCCGTCGGTGTCATAGACGACCAGCGTGTAGACGACGCCGGACGGGACGGTGAGCGCGTAGAACCCGCCCGCGCCGCCGGGGAGCTTCGTCGACGGGGTGTTGCAGTCGGGCGCGTCGCCCTTGACGAAGCGGAACTCGTAGTTGCCGCCGGCCGGGAACTCGAAATACGTCGAGACCGACGGGTAGTAGAACTCGCCCTCGTCGCCCGCGTCCTTGAAGATGCGGGAGGCGTCGCCGGACGCGCTCGTGTCCCAGTTGGTCGAGCCCGCGCCGCGGATGCAGACGTCGTAGGCGCTCTGGAGCGCCGACGGCGCCATCTGCGCGAAGCGGACGTACGCCCTCGCCGGATCGAGCGTGCCCGTCGAGCCGCCGCCCGAACCACCGGCCGTCGAGCCAGCCGAGCCGCCCGCCGTCGAGCCAGCCGCGCCGCCCGCCGTCGAGCCAGCCGAGCCGCCCGCCGTCGAGCCAGCCGAGCCGCCCGCCGTCGAGCCGGCCGCGCCGCCCGCCGTCGAGCCGGCAGCGCCCGCCGTCGTCGAGCCGCCGGAGCCCGCCGCGGTCGAGCCGCCCGCCGTGCTGCCGGCCGAGCCGCCGGAGCCCGCCGTGCCGGCGCTCTCCTCGGCCGTGCAGGCCACGCTCATCATCGAGACGCCCGCGAGCGCCGCACCAAACATCGCAACAAAGGCAGAATTACGCATGGATCCTCCGGGTATGCAGGCCTGGCCCGCTGGGTTGCCAGGGGCATGGACGAGCCGCCCCCTCGATTCGATACACGCCTTCGTACGCGGTTGCGCACAAACTTTCCACCCCTGTCGTGATTTTTGTCGGCGACCGGACGCCGCGGTTGACCGCGGGCCGCGGACTTGCGAAGCCGCCGGCATGCGCGCCGCTCGCTGGGTCGTCACGGTCGGGTCGATGCTCGGGCTGCTGCTGACGGCGTGCGGAGGCGGCGGAGACGACGCCCCGCCGAGCAACGCGGGCGCGGGAGGCAGCGGCGCGGGCGGCGCGGGTTCGGGCGGCGCGGCGGGGGCCGCGGGCGGGACGAGCGGGATCGCGTGCGTCGAGGACGGCGCGCTCGACGTCGGCGGCCTGTTCGCCGTGAAGGTGCGGCTCGAGGTGACGATGAAGAGCGATCCCGCCGCGGTCGTCAGCGTCTGCCCGGCGGACCAGCGCGGCGCGGCCGATCTCGTCGGCATCGTGCGCGTCTCGCAGAGCGGCACCACGGTCGACGCGCTCGACACCATCGTCTGCGACGTCACGCTGCCGCCCGTCACCGCCATCGCCGGCTCGTGCTCCGCGGGGCAGAAGGGCACCGTCGCCACGCAGGTGTCGCTGTCGAAGGCGCTCATCGCCCAGGTGCCGAAGGTGAGGCCGAAGACGGTGAAGGCCACGCTCGGCGGCACCGCGCCGGGCGCGACGTTCGAGCCGGAGCGGCTCGTCTTCATCCTCGGCTCGAAGGCCGCGTCCGCCGACGGGATGGCGAAGTGGAAGGACACGTCGAGCTCGTCACCCTGCAACTCGCTCACGAAGCCGCTCGGCACGTCGATGGACTGCGAGGTGATGTGCGTCTCCGACTGCGGCGACGTCGTGGACGCCGACCAGGACGGCTACCCCGGCGCGAGCTTCGACGTCTGCGGGCGCGGCGACGAGCCGCCGGGCGCGCTCTGCAACACCGACGATCCGTCGGAGCCGGGCGTCACGCTGCAGGGCAAGGCGTTCGTCGACTTCGTGATCGATCCGCAGCTCTCGGGCGTCGCGAAGAGCTCGTGCGAGATCGCGGGCGGCGCCGACGCTTCCATCCGCTACAACGTGCTCGGCGCGAACGTGAGGCTCTCGGGCTCGCTCCTGCCCGTCGGCTCCGTCATCACGTCGATCCCGGCGTTCGAGGTCGTGAAGGAGACGAGCAAGTACCGCGCGGTGCGCGTCGACGGCAAGCACGCCGCGCCCGACTGGAAGCTCGATTTCTCCGATCCGGCGAGCGCGTGTGACGCGCTCCGCAAGAACGCGTCGAGCGTGTTTTGAGCGAGCGCCCGGCGATGCGCGTCGTCCCGCTCGGCGGGCTCGGCGAGATCGGGATGAACTGCCTCGCGCTCGAGGTGGGCGACGACATCCTCGTCGTCGACTGCGGCGTGTCGTTCCCCCGGAGCGACCTCGGCGTCGACACGTACCACCCCGACCTCCGCTGGCTCGAGGCCCGGCGATCGCGGGTGCGAGGGCTCGTGCTCACGCACGGCCACGAGGATCACATCGGCGCGGTGCCGTACTTCGCGGGGCGCTTCGACGTGCCGGTGTGGGGGCCGAGGTACGCGCTCGAGCTCGTGCGGCGGCGGCTGGAGGAGCACGACTTCAGGAAGGGCGAGGTCGATCTGCGCGAGTCGAGCCCGCGCCGCCGGTTCGAGGTGGGCGGGTTCGAGGTCGAGCCGGTGCGGGTCGCGCACTCGATCGCCGACGCGACGGCGCTCGCGATCCGCACGCGCGCGGGCACGGTCGTGCACACGGGCGATTTCAAGCTCGACGACGACGCCGACGCCGACGAGCGCACCGACGAGGCGCGCCTCGCGGAGCTGGGCGACGAGGGCGTGCGCCTGCTCCTCTCCGACAGCACGAACATCGACTCGCACGGGCGCTCGGCGAGCGAGCGGACGGCGGCGAGCGCGCTCCGGACCGCCGTCGAGGGCGCCAAGGGGCGCGTCGTCGTCGGGCTGTTCTCGTCGAACCTCGCGCGGCTGCGGGCGCTCGGCGAGATCGCGCGGGCGACGGGGCGACGGCTCGGGCTCTTCGGGCGGAGCGTCGCGACGCACGCGCGCATCGCGCGGGAGCTCGGCCTGCTGGACTGGCCGAGCGATCTCGTCGCGAGCGAGGACGACGTCGGACGCCTGCCGCGCGCGGCGGTGCTCGCGCTCGCAGGCGGGACGCAAGCAGAGGCGCCCGCGGCGCTGTCGAGGCTCGCGCGCCGAGAGCACCCGCGGCTCTCCCTCGACGCCGGCGACCGCGTGATCCTGTCGGCGCGGGTCATCCCTGGCCACGAGCCCGCGGTGGCCGAGATGCTCGGGGGGTTCCTGCGGCAGGGCGTCGAGGTGCGCGATCACCGCTCCGATCCGGGCGTCCACGTCTCCGGGCACGCGCAGCGCGACGAGCAGGCGCGGATGATCGAGCTCGTCCGGCCGCGGGGCTTCGTCCCGGTGCACGGCACCGTGCCGCACCTGTACGGGCACGCCGCGCTCGCCCGCGACCTCGGCGTCGAGGAGGTGCTGGTGCTCGAGAACGGCGAGATCGGCGCGCTCGACGACGAGGTCGCGCTCGACAAGTCGACCGATCGCGCGCAGGCGGGCAAGGTCGCGACGTGGATGGGCGACGAGGTGGCCCCGGGCGTGCTGCTCGACCGGCAGGGCATCGCGCGGAGCGGCGTCGTGTTCGTCACGGTGACGGTCGACTCCCAGGGGCGCCCCCTCGCGCGGCCGACCCTGTCGACGCGGGGGGTGATCGACGAGGCGGAGGAGCCCGAGCTGCTCGCGGAGGTGGCGCAGGAGATCGAGCAGCGCGTGGCGACGGCGGGCCGGGGCCGCGGGCGCGCGACCGATGACGACGTGATCGAGGCGGCGCGGACGGCCGCGCGGCGCGCGTTCGATCACGCGGTCGGTCGCCGGCCGATCACGAGCGTGCACGTCGTGAGGGCCCGATGACCTCGCCGCCGACGCTCACGATCGCGGCGGTGCTCGTCCCCGCGCTGCGAGGGCTGTCCCACGAGCTCGAGGAGGTGACGCCGCGCCTCTCGACGGACGATCCCGAGGCCATCCACGATCTGCGCGTGACGCTGCGCCGGCTGCGCTCGCTCCTCCGCCCGGCCCGCCGCATTTTCGGCAGATTTCACGCTGATTTCGTGCGCGCGGAGCTCGGCCGCGTCGCAGAGCAGACGGGCGCGCTCCGCGACGAGGAGGCGCTGCACGAGACGCTGGCGCGCGTCGCCGTGACCCCGCGGCTGCGCGCGCTCACGGCGAGGCTCGGTCGTGCGCGGGCGGCCGGCGCGCGGGCGCGGCGGCGCGTGTTCCTGCGGGCGGTCGAGGGCGGCGAGCTGCTCGAGGCGCGCCGCACGCTCGACGCGCTCCTGCACCTCCCGATCGACCCGCGCCGCGATCGTGACGGCCGGAAGTTCGCGGCCCGCGCGGTCGCGCGCGCGGTCGCCGAGGTCGAGCGCCTCGGCCTCCCGGTCGACGGCGACGTGGCGGGCCTGCACGAGCTGCGCATCGCCCACAAGCGCGTGCGGTACCTCGTGATGGGCCTCGCGCCGCTGCTCGGCGACGCGGCGGAGCCGCTGAGGAGGCAGGCGGAGCGCGCGCAGAAGCGCCTGGGGGACGTGCACGATCTCGACGTCGCGGGCGCGGTGATCGCGCGGAGCCGGTGCCTCGACGCGACCGAGCGCTCCAGCCTGGGGGCGGCCATCACGCGCGCGCGCGCGGTCGCGCTCGCGCGGTTCCACGACGCGCGCCTGGCGACCACGGAGGTGAGCCCATGAGCGAGCTCGACGACCTGCGCGCGCGCGTCGCCGCCCTCGAGACCGAGAACCGCGCGCTCACCGAGGGCGCGGCGCCTGCCGCGGGGGCGCCGCCGGTCGCGGGCCGCAAGGTGCTCGTCTTCTTCTTCGGGATGCTCGCGCTCGCGTTCGCGATCGCGCTCAGCCTCTGGTGGGCGGCGAAGCGCACGGCCGAGCACCGCGCGACGAAGCGCGCCGTGGCGGCGGCGGGGCGCGTCGACGCCGCCGGGCGCGCGCTCGGCGAGGAGCTGCTGCGCTGCTTCGGCGACAAGGACGTCGAGGGCGTGACGCTGAAGGTGCGGGTGAAGCTGCTCCCGACGGGGCAGACGGTGCTGCTCGACGCCTCGAGCGATCCGCCCGACGAGAAGCTCGTGCCCTGCGCGCGGCAGGGCGCGCACCAGCCGAAGGTCTCCGAGTCCAGGGCGGACGACGTCGTCGACGTCGAGGCGAAGGCGGTCGGGGGGCGCGAGCCCGACGGCGCGAAGAGCGTGCGCGTGTCCTGGTCGCAGCGCCCGGCGGCGCGCTGACGCCTACGACTCCATCCGCGGCCCGGCGCGCAGCCAGTGGCGCGCCGCCTCGACGCCGGCGTCGTGCATCGCCGTCATCGCGCGGCGCTCGAAGTACAGGTAGGAGCCCGCGTTGAACGTGCGGCTCGTCCGCGGGCGGACGGGCTCGAGCAGCTCGACGACGGCGAGCTCGGGATCTCGCCCCGCGCGCGCGACGTGGTTGCGCGACAGGAGCAGCTTCTTGTCGGTGTTGTACGCGTTCTCGAGGAACGAGTCGGCCAGCCGCTCGACCGCGGCGCCGAAGGTTGGCAGCCCCGGCGCCGTCCCAAGGCCGCCCGACGTCACGAGCACCGGCAACACACGGCGCGCGCCGAGCGCGACCGCGGGCGCGATGGGGGTGTTGACCAGGAGCCCGCCGTCCCACAACAGCTCGCCGCCCACCTGCACGGGGTTGAACAGCAGCGGGATGCTCGCCGACGCGAGCACCATGTCGAGCGTGATCTCGTCGACGACGCGGTAGTGCGCCGCGGCCTCGGCGCTGCGCTTCGCGGGGGGCGCGTTGACGATGCGCACGACGCCGCCCGTGCGCACGTCGACGGTGTTGATCGCGAGGCGCACCTTCGTCCCGCGGAGCGTGTCGCGCCCGATCGCGCGGCGCAGGTGCTCGCGCACGGGCGACGTGTCGAACAGGTAGGACGTGGTGATGCGATCGAGCGCGTCGCTGACGAGGTCGAACCTCGCCGTCAGGAGGTACTCGAGCAGCATCGAGGGGCCCGTGCCGCTCGCGAACCAGCGGTGCTGGCGCAGCACCTTCGCGAGGATGCGCGCCTCGCGGCCGCGGCGCCAGAACGGCCGCAGCGGCTCGTTCAGGAGCAGCCGCCCGACCGCGCGCTCGAGCGACCGGAAGAACACCGGGTTCGCGCGGACCGGCGGCGCGTCGGCGAGCCCCAGCCAGAACTCGAGCATGTCGCGCGGCGCGAGCCCGGCCGCGATGAGCGCGCCGTTCAGCGCGCCGGCCGACGTCCCGCTGACGACGGCGGGCGCGCGGACGCCGCCCTCCTCGTGGAGCACCTTCCATACGCCGACCTGAAAAGCGCCGCGCGCGCCGCCGCCGGAGAGCACGAGCCCGAGCGGCGACCGCTCGTCTGTGAGGAGAGCTTGGGGCACGCGGCACCGCTACCGCGCGCGCGCGCCGCCGGGCCAGTTTCTCGCGCGGGTGTCAGCCCGCGTCGGGCGCGGGATCCGCCTTCGCGTCGGCCGAGGGAGCCGCGTCGGCCGCCGCGCGCTGCTCGGCGCGGGCCTGCTGAGCGAGGAGCAGCCGCTCGTGAATGAGGTCGCGGAGCTTGCGCAGATCGTAGCGGGCCGGGCGATCTCCCTGCTCCATCGACGCGACCTCCTGCGCGATCGCGTCGGCGTGCGCGCGGGGGGCGGGCGGCACCTTCAGCGCCTCGCCGAGCCGCAGGAGGGCCGCCGTCTCCGCGTCGCTGACGACGCCGTCGAGCCGGGTCATCCACGACGCGACCGCGTAGACGAAGAGGCGATCCTGCTTCGTCATCGCGCCGCGCGCGATGTCGCCGAGCTCGACCTTCGTCTTCGTCGCGGCCTCGATCTCGGCGATGGCGTCGAGCTCGAGCCCCTCCTCGGTCGCCGTGCGCACGATGGCGTCCGCCTCCTCCGGGTCGAGGTCGCCGTCCGCCCAGCCGATCGCCGCGAGCGCGAGGAAGACGTCCCGACCCAGCCGCGCTTGTTCGCTCATGTTCTCTCTCGAGCCTCCAGCGTGCTCAATACCCGAACGCCGTCGCGCGCGACAGCCGCCTTGACCGGGTGTCGTCAGGGTGAAATCGTGCGCTCGCGATGCCCGCCGACAGCGTCCTCCGCGCCCGTGAGCTCCTCCGCCAGAACGCCGCCGACCTGCCGAGCGCCGAGGTGCTCTCGTCGAGCACGGCCGCCGCCGACCACGACGCGTACCACACGGGGCTGCTCGAGGCGGCGTTCCTCGTCGCCGCGGCGGACGGCCAGCTGTCGAAGGAGGAGGTGGGCTCGCTCGTCGACGTCGTCTCGCAGATCGGCGAGGGCGCGACGCCGAGCGAGCTCGCCGGGATGGTGTACGACTTCTCGGTCTCGCTCGAGAAGGAGGGCCGGACGGCGCGCGCGCAGGCGATCGCCGAGCACGTCTCCGATCCGCGCGCGCGCAAGGAAATCGTCGGGTTCGCGGCGCTGGTCGCGCTCTGCGACGGCGAGCTCGCGCCGAGCGAGCTGTTCGTCTTGCACACGATGGGCAAGGCGTTCGGGCTCGACGCCGGGACGGTGGGCGGGATCGTCCGCGGCGTCGCCGAGAAGCTCGGCGTCACGCTCGCCCAGTGACGCGCCCGCGGCCGCTGCTGAACCTCGACCTCGGCGAGCACGACGACGAGCCCGAGGAGCTGTTCGCGCTCGCGGACGTCGTGAACGTCGCGTGCGGCGGCCACGCGGGCGATGACGCGTCGATGGCTCGAGCGGTCGAGCGCGCGCGCGCGCGGGGGGCGGCCGTCGCGGCGCACCCGTCGTACCCGGACAGAGCGGGCTTCGGACGCGCGACGATGGCCCTGTCGCCGAGCGATCTCGCGGAGCACGTGCGGTCGCAGTGCGCCGCGCTCGCGCGGATCGCGTACGACGCCCGCGTGCCCGTCACGCGCGTGAAGGCGCACGGCGCGCTCTACCACGACGCGACGCGCGACCCCGTCGTGGCTCGGTCGCTCGCGCGAGGGGCGCGGCGCGGGCTCGGCGTGGCGGACCTCGTGTTCGTGGGCGCACGGCGCGGCGAGCTCGCGCGGCACGCCGACGCGCTCGGGCTCCCGTTCGAGCGCGAGGGGTTCGCGGACCGCGTCTACCTCCCCACCGGCGAGCTCGCGCCGCGATCGCAGCCGGGGGCGCTGATCTCGAGCCCCGCCGAGGCCGCGACGCAGGCGCTCGCGCTCGCGGATCGCGGCGACGTCGAGACGATCTGCGTGCACGCGGACACCCCGGGCGCCGTCGAGATCGCGCGCGCCGTCCGCGAGGGGCTGCTCGCGCTCTCGCGCGAGACGTTCGGGCCATGAGGGCCTCGCCCTACGGCGAGGGCGGGATCTTCGTCGATCTCGAGCTCGCCGGGCCCGCGCGCGCCGCCCAGACCCGCGCCGCGGCCCGCGCGCTCGCGCGCGCCTTGCCCCACGCCGAGGTGGTCGTCGGCGCGGGGTGCGTCGCGGCGTTCGGCGTCGGCACGTTCGACGACGCGGACGACGCGCTCCGCGACGTCGCGCGCGCAGCGCCTCACGACGACGACGCGCGCCGGGTCGTGCACGAGCTGCCCGTCGTGTACGACGGCGCCGACACGGAGGAGCTCGCGGCCGCGCTCGGCGCCACGCCGCGAGAGCTGATGGCGCTGCACTCGGGCGCGGAGACGACCGTAGAACTTGTTGGTTTCATGCCGGGCTTCGCGTACCTCGCCGGGCTGCCGGCGGAGCTGCATGTCCCGCGGCGCGCGACGCCCCGCGCGCGCGTGGAGGCAGGGAGCGTCGGGGTCGCGGGCGGCTGGGGCGGCGTGTACCCGTCCGCGTCGCCCGGGGGGTGGAGGATCGTCGGCCGCACGGTCGCGGATCAGTTCGACGCCGCGAGGGAAGTCCCCGCGCGCTTCTCGATCGGCGATCGGGTGCGCTTCGTCGAGGTCGACTCGCTGCCGCCCGCGCCGACGCCGGCCACGCCCTCGCCGGTCGCGGCGCCAGCGCTGATCGTCGCGAAGATCGCGGCGCTGGTGACCGTCCAGGACGCGGGGCGCCCAGGCTGGCGGGCGGCCGGCGTGCCGCCGGGGGGCGCTTGGGATCCGACCGCGCTCGCGGCCGCGAACCTCGCCGTCGGCAACGCGCCCGGCGCGGCGGCGCTGGAGATCGCGGGCGGGAGCGTCGAGCTGCTCGCGCTCCGCGCGCTGTCGGTGTCGCTCGACGGCGCGCCGAGGGCCCGGATCCGAGAGGGAGAGACGCTGCGGGTGCCGTCGTGCGAGCGCTTCGTCCGCGTGCTCGCCGTCTCGGGCGGCCTCGACGCGCCGAGGGTGCTCGGCTCTCGCGGCGCGTCCCCGTCGGTCGGCCTCGGGGCCCCGCTCGCGCGGGGCGACGCGCTCGGGCTCGCCGGGTCGGAGGGGCCGCCGCGCGCGGGGCCGACGGTCGAGGCGCCGCCGTCACCCGCGACGCTCTACGCGGATCCGGGGCCGCACTTCTGGTGCTTCTCGGAGGCGTCCAGGCAGAGGCTGTTCGACGCCGTGTGGACGCGCAGCGCGCGCGGCGATCGGGTCGGCGTCCGCCTCGACGGGCCGCCCCTCGCGATCGACCATGGGCCGCTCGCCTTCCCGGTCCCGATGACCCGAGGCGCCATCGAGGTGCCGCCGGACGGCGCGCCGATCGTGCTCGGCCCCGACCACCCGACGACCGGCGGCTACCCCGTCATCGCGGTGCTGCGCCGCGCGTCGCAAGGTGTGCTCGGGCGGCTGCGACCGGGCGCGGAGCTCCGCCTCAGGCTCGCTTGATCGAGGTCGCGCGTTGCATGGCCCGTCGCGGCGCGGTACCGAGCGGCGTTGCGCCGCGCTTCGATCCTCCTGCCCCTCTCGCTCGTCGCCGTGACCGCCTGCGGAGGAGGCGACGACACCGCGTCGACGCCCTCCGGCGCCGCGGGCTCCGCGCAGGGCGGGGCCTCACGGGGCGGCGCGAGCGGGGCAGGATCCGCCGGAGTCGCCGGCAAGAGCGGGGCCGCGGGCAGCGCGGGCAAGGCCGCGGCAGGCTCGGCCGGCAGCTCGGCCAAGGCGGGCTCGGGCGGCGCGAGCGCGGGGGCGGCAGGCGGCGCGGGCAAGGCGACCGCAGGCGCCGGCGGCGCGAGCGCGGGGGCGGCAGGCGGCGCAGGCAAGGCGACCGCGGGCGCCGGCGGCGCGAGCGCGGGCGGCGCGGGCAAGGCGACCGCGGGCGCGGGCGGCGCGGGCAGCGCAGGCGCGGGCGGCGGCGCGGGCGAGGCGGGATCCGGCGGCGCGAGCGCGGGGGCGGGCGGCAACTCGGGCAGCGCAGGCACCAGCGGCGGCGCGGGCGGCGGCGCAGGGAGCGCAGGCGCGGGCGGCGTCGCAGGCAGCGCAGGCGCGGGTGGCAGCGCGGGCAGCGCAGGCGCCGGCGGCGCGCCCGGCGCTTGCTCTCCGGGATGCACGGCCGGCTTCGTCTGCGACACGCAGACCGCCACGTGCGTCACGGGGCCTCCTCCGCCATTCATTACATTCCCAATTTCTGGAGATCGCGTCTCGGGGCTGCCGGAGCTGCGCTGGGTCCCCGCCCCGGGGGCGAGCACGGCCGACGCGCGCGTCGAGCTGTGCGCGGACGAGGCGTGCGCGACCGTGCTCGAGGCGCTGACCGGCGTGGGCTCGGCGACGCCGTCGGCGCCGCTGCCGCGCGCGAGCGTCTTCGTGCGCGCGTTCGGGCGCGTGCCGCGCGGCGACGGGACGTTCATCGAGGGCGGGACGCCGTCGCCGCTGCGCGTGGTGTCGTCGAGCGGCCAGCCGTCGACGTCGCGCGCGCCGGTCGGCCTGGTCCCGGACGTCGACCGGGACGGTCACGCGGACCTCGGCGTCGGCACGGCGTCCTCGAACGAGAGTCAGATCGCGGTGTGGCTGTCGAGCACGGGCAAGACCTCGCGGGTGGACGGCCCGTCGGAGTCGCCGAACGGCATGAGCTGGGGCGGGTTCGGCAAGCAGCTGGTCCTCGCCTCCGACGTCGACGGCGACGGCTACCCGGAGCTCGCGACGATCGACCGCGAGGTCCCCTCGGGCGGCCCGGTGACGATCGTGCGCCTCGAGCTCGATCGCGACACGAAGAAGGTGGTCGAGCGACAGCGGTTCGACGTGACGTTGCCGCTGGTCCAGTTCTTCCGCCAGCTCGCGCCGCTCGGTGACGTCGACGGCGACGGGTACGCCGACCTCGCGGTGGTGAGCGAGCTGCCGCCCGTCCTCGTCTCCGGCCCCGGCGGCGGCACGCTCTCCTACCAGACGGGGATCGAGATCCTCACGCTGTTCGGGAGCTCCGCCGGCTGGTCGCGCACCGCGAAGACCCAGATCCTCGTCGCGGAGGCGGAGCGCACGTTCCACCAGACCCCCATGCCCGTGCGCGGGGTCGGCGACGTCGACGGCGACGGCGTGCCCGACCTCGCCGTGGGCCTGCAGACGTCGAACCCCGACAGCTGCCTGCCCGCGCGTCGCGGCCGCGTCGAGATCCGGCGCGGCTCGGCGGCGGCGACGTTCGACTCGGTGCTGGCCACGATGACGGACTGGTTCGATCCCGCGCCGCTCGGCGACGTGGACGGCGACGGTCACGCGGACGTCGGCGTCGCGCGCGAGCCGCGCGAGACGCGTGAGCCCATCCCGCCGTCGACGTCGTGCGGCGGGAGCTACACGCGCACGGGCTTCCTGCCGGGCGAGGTGCGCGTGTTCCACGGCGCCGCCGCGGGGCCGCTCACCGAGGGCGCGTACACGATGCCGGTCGAGGTGGTGCCGGGCTGCACGAACGGCTTCGCGTACGGCCCGAGCTTCCTCGTAGACGGGCGCCTCGTCGGCGGCGGAGATCTCGACGGCGACGGCCTCGACGACGTCGCCCTCGTCTCGACCGAGTCGCACCCGGGCGGCGCGAGCGGCTGCAGCTCGGGGGGCCCGCGCGTCCGTGTCCTGGCAGGCGCCGCGACCTCGACGCTCTCGCTGGGCCAGGAGCTCTCGGCGCCGGGAGCGGGCTACACGTCCTACTCCGACCGCGTCGCCGTCGTGGGCGACGTCGACGCGACGGCGCGCAGCGTGATGTGGGTGCTCGGTGCGGGGAAGGCAGACCAGTACGCGGGGCCCCTCGGCGCCCTCGCGCCCCAGAAGCAGGTCACGGTGACCAACTTCGGGCGGACGATCCTGCGCGGGCTCTGACCCTCGGCGCCGTCACCGCGCGTGCTCGACGAGCAGCCTGGCCACGCGCCCGCCGCGCTCGAAGGCGCGCAGACGCCGCGTGGGCACGTCGTAGACGCGACGGTTCAAGAGCGCGTCGGGGACCTCCGGCGGCGCCGCTCGCCGCACGAGGCGCACCGACCGCGGGACCATGTCGCGCGGCAGCGCGTCGAGCATGCGGTCGGCCGCGCGCCGGAACACGGGCGCCAGCCCGAGGTAGTCGCCGCGGAACCGCGCGTAGTCACAGCGCTCGCGGTAGTTGACGAACCACACCGACGCGAGCGCGCGCGGCAGATCCTCCTCGATGTGCGCGCGCACGCCGCGCATGAGCCCGCCCACGACCGCGGTGAAGTCGTCGCCGGAGTCCATCACGCGGAGCGCGCGGGCCCACGGCTCCTCCACCTCGCCGCCGTCGCGCCACGCGCGCAGGTTGTCGACGTAGTAGCGGTGGAACACCGGGATGAGCCGCAGCACCCAGCCCGGGTGCCGCGCGCCGCCCGCGTCGACGAGCGCGAGCAAGCCCTCGGTGACGTACTCGTACACCTGCGCGAACCAGCGCTTGCGGTCGCCCGCGAGCTCCTCGACGAGCGCGCGCTGGTCGGCGAGCGTGGCCTCTGCCGCCGCGCGGAGCGGCGCGAGGTCGTCCGGGGCGAACACGCGCGCGTCGAAGGGCGCCGGGCGGGCGGCCCGCGCGACGTCCGAGAGCGTCGCCAGGCTCTCGCGCAGCTGCGCCTCGATCAGCCGCGCGGCCGAGGCGCCGCCCGGAAGCCAGAACGAGAAGTCGACGTCCCACCGGAGCCGCGAGCCTCGCTCGGTGTCACGCAGCGAGATCGTGCCCTCGTGGTCACGCGTCGGCAGCCCGCGGAACACCCGGTACACGAGCCGTCGGGGCGGCTCGGACTCGACCACCACCTCGTCGAACGAGCGCCGCCCCGCGGCGGTGTGCACCGTGATCTTGCGCGTCGCGCCCACGCCGTCGAACCCGCCCCCGTCGCCGCGCGCGACGCCGGTGACGCGCGCCTTCGACCACGCGCTCATCTCGTCGGGGACGACCAGGAGCGGCCAGACCGCAGCGGCCGGTGCGGGGAGCGCTTGCTCGAGGACGAGGCGCGGCATCTCGCGCCGAGGATAGGCGCGCCCGCGGTCACCGCAAATTTCTCACGGCCTGTCGCGCTGTGATACCGGCCGCGACATGGACAGCACCACCCACCGCGCGGCGTCACAGGTCGGCGGCGCGCGCGCGGACTTCGTCGCGGAGCTCGGTCGCAAGGTCGGCGAGCTCCGGCGGGTCCTCGCCGCGGTCGGTGATCCCCGCACGGCCGCGGGGGCGCGCGACGAACTGCGGCGGAGGGTGCACGCCCTCTGCTCCGCGGCGCGGATCCACAAGCTCGAGGCCGTCGCGGCCGCGCTCGCGGCCGCGGAGGCGCGGCTCGCGGAGGGGGCGCTCACGGGCACGGGCGCGCGCGATCTCGAGGCGCTGGACGCGGCGTTCGGCGCGCTCGTCGGCCTCGCGTGGGGCGAAGAGCGCGCGCGACCGAGCGCGCCGTCGGCGCCGTCGACCGTGCTGGTCGTCGGTCCGGCGTCGCTCGCGGCCGCGGTCGTCGGGGGCGGCGGCGACGCCGTCGAGTGCGAGCGATCCGAGCACGCCGAGGGAGCCCTCGCCCTCGCCCGCGCGCTCGCGCCCGACGTGGTGGTGCTCGACGCGGACGTCGCCGGCACGGAGGCGCTCGCGGAGGCGCTCGCGGACGATCCGCTGACGGAGCCCGTGCCCATCGTGGTGCTCGGGCGCTTTGCGCAGCCCGAGAGCGCGGCGCGCTGGCTCGCGCAAGGGGCGCTGCGGGTGCTGCCGAAGCCGTCGTCCCCCGACGCGCTCTGGGAGGCGTGCGCGTCCGCGACGAGCGCCGTCCGCCGGGGAGCGCGGGCCGAGGCGCTCGGCGCGCTCAGCGTCGACGATCTCGCGGCCAGGCTGGCCGAGGAGCTGCGGCGCGGCCTCTCCGACGCGGTGTCGACCGACGCGCGGGGACGCAAGGTCGATCTCGGCGAGGGGCACGAGGTGCAGGCGGCGCTGTGGTCGGCGATCGCGCGCGTCCGCGAGATCGTGACGGTGCGGTCGGCCGGCGTCGTGCGCTTCGCCGACCACGGGCCGGCCGGCGCCATCGCGCTCGGATCGTTCGCGCCCGACGCCCGCATGCCGGGCGCGCGCGGGGGCGCGACGCCGGACGTCGACGCGCGCCTCGACGGCGTCACGGCGATCGTCGCCGACGACGATCCGGCCGTCCGGTGGTTCCTCGCGGGCGTCCTCGGCGCGGCGCACGCGACGGTGCACGAGGCGGAGGACGGCGAGCGCGCGCTCGGCCTCGCGTACCGCACCCGGCCGGATCTCGTGATCACTGACGTGCTGATGCCGAACCTCGACGGCTTCGCGCTCTGCCAGGCGCTGAAGCGCGACGTCGAGCTGCGCGACGTGCCGGTCATCCTGCTGTCGTGGAAGGAGGATCTCCTGCAGCGGGTGCGCGAGCTCGGCGCCGACGCCGACGGCTACCTGCGCAAGGAGGCGAGCGGGGCGGTGGCGCTCGCGCGCGTCCGCGAGGTGCTGAGGGCGCGGACGAGCGCGGAGGCGCGGCTCCGCGCCGGCGGGGAGGTGCGCGGACGCCTCGACGGCCTCACGGTCGCGACGCTGCTGCGGATGACCGCGCGCCACCACGCGGACGCCACCGTCACGGTGCGCGACGCCACCTTCCTGTACGAGCTCGAGCTGCGCGACGGCGCGCCCGTGCGCGCGACCCGCACCGCGGCGGACGGCAGCTTCGATCGCGGGCGCGACGCGCTCGCGGCGGCGCTCGGCGCGCGCGCGGGGCGCTTCGTCGTCGCGCCGTCGACCTCGCCGGTGAGGCGCGAGCTCGACGGCGGGCTCGCGGAGCAGCTCGATCCGATCGTCGCCCGCGCGAGCGCGGCGCAGCGGCTCCTCTCCTCTACGTCGCTGATGGACGTCGCCAGGGTGTCCCTCGCGGAGGCGCGCTTCGCGCCGTACCTCGCCGCCAGCCCGCCGATCGCGCGGGCCATCGCGGAGAAGCTCGCGGCCGGCGCCTCCCCCCGCCAGCTGCTCCTGCGCGCCGGGGTCTCGGCGCGCACGCTGGAGGATCTCCTCTGTGACGCCGCGGCGCACGGTGTGGTCACGTCCATCCACGACGCGTCGGGCGACGAATTGCTCGACGCGCGCGCCGCCGCCGAGCTCGAGGCGATCGTGACCGGACAGTGCGCGGCGGTCGCGCCCCGGAGGCCGCGGGTCGAGATCGATCACGCGGCGGTGCTCACGCCAGGGCCGCGCCCCGCCGATCTCGCTACGTCGGCGCCGCGCACGCCGACGCCGGCGCCGAGCGCGGCGGACAGCGCCGTGGACGCGCTTCTGATCGAGCCGATCGAGCCGTTGTTCCCCGCGCTCGCCGCGGCCGACGGCGAGCTCGCGACCGAGCAGCCGAGCTCCGCGCCGCTCGCCAGCGCGACGGCCGCCCCCGAGGAGGGCGAACGCGCGGTCGACCACGTGATCACCCCGAGCGCGGCCCCGCAGGCCGGGCCCACGACCGAGCTCGCCCCGCGCGCGCCGACCCCGACCCCGGCCGCGCTGGCGCTTCCGTCCGTGACGGTCCGCGCGGAGGACGTCGTGCCGACCGCCGCGCCCCCGCGCGACGTCGACGCGAGCGCACCGGGCGACGCGACGCCGAGCGACGAGGCTCCCGCGGACGCGGTGCCGCCTCGCAGGCGACGAGGCTGGCTCGCGCCCACGGCGGCGGTGACGGTCGCGGGCGCGTGCGCGGCGCTGTTGCTGGCGAGGTCGATCACACCGGTGGCGCCCGTGGCGCCCTCCTCGACGGAGCAGGCACGAGCGACGCAGCCCGCGCCCATGGAGCCCGCGCGCGCGGAGCCTGCGCGCGTCGAGCCCGCGGCCCAGTCGGCGAGCGCCTCCGCGCCGCTGCCTGCCACGTCCGCGCCGGCCGTCGTCGCGGAGGCGCCGTTCGAAGATCTCCCGTTGCCTCCCGGCGCGTCCGTGCCAGAGGGACACGGCATGATCGAGGTGGTCGCAGGCAAGCGAGATCACGTGTCCGTCGACCGACGCGACCTCGGCCGCGGCCCGCGCGTCACCGCCGCGCTGCCGCCCGGCTCCCACGACGTGCGCGCGAGGCGCAAGGGCGAGGAGCAGCCGATGGTCGTGCTGGTGCGTCCGGGCCGCAGGACGCGCGTCGATCTGCGCGCGCCGTGGCGGCGCTGAGCACGACCGCGGGGGCGTCGCGCGCGCGCCGGTGGGCATGGGCGCTCGCCGCGGCGGCGCTCTCGCTGATGGGCTGCGGGCGGCGCGAGCAGGTGGACCCGGGCGCCGACGGCGGCGCACCTCGGCCGAAGATCGAGCGCACGGCGAGGACGCTCCCGCGCAAGATCGATCTGCTGGCGAAGCTCCCCCGCTGCGAGCTCCGCCACCGCGGGCTGCTCTTCGATCTCGGCACGCCGGCGGTCGACGGGCTGTCGCTGCTGCGGCTCACGCCCGACGCCGGGGTCACGTCGGTCGAGCGCGAGGGCGCGACGTGGGCGCGCGTCTCGACACGAGAGCTCAGCTTCCGCTTCGTGCTCGACGCGCCGGAGAGCGTGTTCGTCGGCGCGCGCGTGCGCGGCCTCGCGTCGAAGGCGGCCACCGTGCTCATCGACGGCAAGGCCGTGGGCACGCTCTCGTTCTCTCGACACCAGACGCGCAAGGTCGAGACGCCGCTGTTCGCCGCGCCCGTCTCCGCCGGGATGCACACGGTCGCCCTGCGCTTCTCCGGCAGCTCGCGCGACGGCGTCGATCCGTTCGCGGAGGTCGACTGGGTGCGGGTGGGCTTCGCGGACGACGATCCGTCGAGCTTCGCCGCGCCGACCCTGCGCGACGTGGAGCAGGACGTGGCGCTCTCCGGCGTCCCGCACCGCGCCGTCTCGCTGCGCGGCCCTGGCAGCCTTCGTTGCACGCTCGGCGTCCCGCCTGACGGGCGCTTGCGGACGTCGCTCGGGCTGCTCGGCGCGGGCGAGGGCGAGGCCGAGGTGCGCGTGCTCGTCGACGGCAGCGCGCCCGTCACGCTGCGCGCCGCGCGCCTGGTCGGTGGCGACCGCGCGACCTGGACGGACGTGGACCTGCCTCTCCTCGGCTTCGAGGGCCAGATCGTGACACTCGAGCTCGCCGCGACCTCCGCCACCCGCGGCGCGCGCGTCGTGTTCGGCGATCCCGTGATCGTCGGGCGGGACATGAGCGCGGTCGCCATCCCGAGGGCGCGCGCGGTGGTCGTCGTGGTGCTGACGGGCGTCGATCTCTACCGCCTGCCGCCGTGGTCGCCCGATCGCCCGCTGCCGACGCTGGCGACGCTCGCGCGCGAGGGCGTCGTGTTCGACAGGTGCCGCGCTCCCACGACGGTGACGGGCGGCGTGCTCGCGTCGATCATCACGGGCCTCTCGCCCGGCGAGCACGCGCTCAACGACGGCCAGGCGCGCCTGCCCGAGCTGCTGCCGACGCTGGGGACGGTGGTGAAGGAGGCGTCCGCGCGCACCGCGATGTTCACCGCGAACCCCTGGACCGGCGAGGCGTTCGGCTTCGCGCGCGGCTGGGATCGCTACACGATGTTCTCGCCCATCTCGCCCGCGCTCGGCACGGCGCCCATCGACGAGATCGTGAAGTTCATCGCGGAGAAGGATCAGTCTCGCGAGAAGGGACTGCTCGCCGTCGCGCACGCGCGCGGCATCCACCCGCCCTACGATCTGTCGCCCGGGGAGTTCGCGCAGCTGCCGCCGTCCGACTACGCGGGGCCGCTCGATCCGCGGCGCGCAGGGCAGGTGCTCGAGCGGTTCCGGCAGCGCAAGAGGGCGAAGGAGAAATGGAGCGCCCCGGACCGCGCCCGGCTGTCGGGCATGATGGACGCGGCGCTCGTCGCGACCGATCGCAGCCTCTCGAACCTCATCGACTCGCTCCGCAAGGCCGAGCTGTGGGACGACACGCTGCTCATCGTGACCTCCGACGTGGCGGCGGCGCTCGACCCGGTCGCGCCGCCCTTCCCCGAGGCGCTCGATCTCTCGGAGGACGTGCTCTCGGTGCCGCTCGTCGTGAGGTTCCCGCGGGGGGCGCTCGCGGGCACGCGCGCGCAGGCGCCCGCCACGTCCGCGGATCTCGCCCGCACCGCCCTCGCCGCGCTCGACGTGGATCTCGGCGCGCAGGGGGGCAAGGATCTGTTCTCGCTCGCGGCGACCGGGACGACGCCGGTCGAGCGCGCGCTCGTGGCGCGGCTCGGCGACCGCTACGCGAGCCGCTGGGGCGATCTGCGGCTCGCGGGCCGCCAGGGCGCGACGCCGACGCTCTGCCACTTGCCGTCCGATCCGCGCTGCGAGCGCGACGCCCTGGAGGATCGTCCGCACCAGGCGGTGGCGCTGTTCCGCGAGACCTTCGACGCCGAGCAGCGCAAGGATCCGCCCCCGCGACGCGAGTCCGCGCGGTGGGACGCGGACACGACCGCGGCGCTGAACGTCTGGGGCAGGTAGCGCGCGGCGCCGGGCGGTGGCTCCGGCGGAGCTGCGCGCGCGCTTCGCCGAGTACGAGCGGCACTGGCTCCGACAGAGGGCGCGGACCGGGGCGCGTGGCTCGACGCCGGGCAGCGGCCGGAGCGTTGCGAGCACCTGACCGCCTGCTGTATCGTGCCGTCGGCTGGCAAATTCTGCCAAACGATGCCTACTCGAGCTTGGTCGCCCCATGCAGGATGAAATCCTCGCACTTCCCGAGGTCGCGCAGCTGCTGAAGGTCGCGGAGAAGACCGTCTACTCGATGGCCCAGAAGGGACACCTCCCGGCGTTCAAGGTCGGCGGGCAGTGGCGGTTTTCCTCATTGGCCTCGTCACACAAGGCTGCAAGGCGCAACCCACGCAGACAGCACCCGCCGTGTCCACTGAGCCAACGCAGGATGGCGCCATGACCGATCCCTCGTTCGTCCGCGCGGAAGCGCTCCTCACCAGGTCGGCTCGTCGTTGGGTGCCGACGGCCAAGTAGGTGCCTGGTCCGCTCGGATGGTCGGGACCGGACGTCGCAGGGTTCCGTGAGTACCTGTCCGACAGCGAGAGCACAGTGGTGCACATCTACCGATTCTCGAGCGAGCGGAGCGCAGCGTCGGGCCAGCAGGAGCTGCTCCGCGCGCTTCCAGCAACACCCATCGACGGATCAAGGACCAAGGTGATACGGAACGGCGAGTTTGTGTTCTGGGTCCAGGGGTCAGTCGTCCCGCCAAACCACCCTCGCGCTGCGGAGGCCTACGGTACGTTCGACGCCGTCATCATGGCGGTGACGCCCCCCTGAGCGGCCGACGTCGAGGCCCGCGATGACCTCGAAGCCGCCCGCTCGACCTGTCGCGCCGAGGCGCTCACACCATCGCGAAGTCGTCGGGCGCGAGCTGCATCGTCGCGCGTGTCGGCGCGAGCATCGACGCCGCGTGGCCCGCGGCGCGCGGCAGGAGGTGCGCGAAGTAGAACTCGGCCGTCGCGATCTTCGCGCGGTAGAACTCCGGCGTCTCCGGGCCGCCGCCGGCGCGCAGCCGCTCGTGCGCCTTCGCCGCCATCAGGCCCCAGAAGTACGCCATCGTCGCGTACCCCGAGTACATCAGGAAATCGAACGCGGCCGTCGACACGACGTCGCGATCCTTGCGGGCGGCGAGCATCAGCCGCGCGGTGAGCCAGTTCCACTCGGCGGCGATCTTCAGCAGCGACCACGCGATCGGGCGCAGCTCGGGATCGGCGAGGTGCCGCCTGCCGAACGCGAGCAAGAGCGCGGAGAAGTCGCGCACGGCCTTGCCCTTCGTCGAGAGGAGCGTCTTTCTCCCGAGCAGATCGAGCGCCTGGATGCCCGTCGTGCCCTCGTAGAGGGTGCCGATGCGCGCGTCGCGCGCGATCTGCTCCATGCCGTGCTCGCGGATGTACCCGTGGCCGCCGAACACCTGCATCCCGAGGTTCGCCGCCTCGAGCCCCAGCTCGGTGAGGAACCCCTTCAGGATGGGCGTCAGGAACCCGAGCTTGTCGTCCCACTCGCGGAACTTCGCCTGGTCGCCCTCGACGACGCCGTTGACCATGTGGTCGGCGTACTGCCCCGCGAAGTACAGCATCGCGCGCCCGCCCTCGGCGATCGCCTTCTGCGTGAGCAGCATGCGGCGCACGTCGCCGTGGTGGATGATGGCGTCGGCCTCCTGCGCAGGCTCCTTCTTGCCGGAGAGCGAGCGCATCGAGCGGCGCTCCTTCGCGTACGGCAGCGCGCCCTGGAAGCTCTGCTCCGCGTGCGCGACGCCCTGCACCGCCGTGCCGATGCGCGCGGAGTTCATGAAGGTGAACATCGCGTCGAGGCCCTTGTTGGGCTCCGCGAGCAGGTACGCGGTCGAGCCCTCGAACTCGATCACGCAGGTAGCCGAGGCCTTGATGCCCATCTTGTGCTCGATGGCGGAGCACGAGACGCCGTTCGCGTCGCCGAGCGAGCCGTCGGGGTTCACCTTCACCTTGGGCACGAGGAACAGCGAGATGCCCTTCGTGCCCTTCGGCGCCCCCGGCAGCCGCGCGAGCACGATGTGGATGATGTTCTCGGTGAGGTCGTGGTCGCCCCCGGAGATGAACATCTTCGTGCCGGTGATGGCGTAGGTGCCGTCCGCCTGCGGCTCCGCGCGCGCCTTCAGCTGCCCGAGATCGGTGCCGCACTGCGGCTCCGTCAGGCACATCGTGCCGGCCCAGCGGCCGTCGACGAGCGGCGGCATGTACAGCGCCTTCTGCGCCGCCGTGCCGTGCTGCATGAGGGTGTTCATCGCCCCGATGGCGAGGCCCGGGTACATCGTGAACGCCCAGTTGGCAGAGCCCATCATCTCGGCCTTCATCACGCTCAGCGACATCGGCAGGCCCTGGCCGCCGTACTCGGTCGGGTGCGAGATGCCCTGCCAGCCGCCCGCGACGACCGCGTCGTACGCCTCCTTGAACCCCTTCGGCGTCTCCACGTTGCCGTCGACGAGGCGGCAGCCCTCCGCGTCGCCGGGGAGGTTCAGCGGGGCGAGCACCTCCTCGCAGAGCTTCGCGCACTCGGAGAGGATGGCCTCGACGGTGTCGGGGTCTGCGTCCTTGCCGTTCGAGAGCGACGCGTAGTGCGCCGGGTAGTCGAGCAGCTCGTTCATCACGAACCGGATGTCACGGAGGGGGGCCTTGTACGCGGGCATGCCCCCTCGATACGAGATTACCGACCGGTAAGCAAATGGTTTACCGACCGGTAAGGAGATCACCCGAGGCGCGCGTCGATCGCCTCGGCCGCGCGGAGCGACATCGCCATGATGGTGAGCTGCGGGTTCACGCCCAGGCTCGACGGGATGGCGCTGCCGTCGCAGACGTACAGCCGCTCGGTGTCGTGGGCCTCCTGCTCGGGGTTCACGCAGCTGCGGCGTGGATCGGCGCCTGCGCGCGCGGTGCCGAGCGGGTGGAAGGCGGCGCCGTCGATGTCACGCGGGCGGAGGCGCGCCGCGCGGAACGCGTCGACGTCGGCCTGGGTCGTCAGCTCCTCGTGCCCGCGGGCCGCGAGGATGACCCGCCTCGCTCCGGCGCGCAGGTACACCTCGGCGAGCAGCCCGAGCCCGCGGTGCAACAGCTCGAAATCGCGGCGGGAGAGATCGTAGCGGAGCAGCGGAGAGCCGCCGGGGCCGCGCCGGACGGAGCCGCGAGAGTGGTCCTGCACCATCAGCCCGAAGCTCGCGACGTGCGGGTAGTCGTCGACGAGCGACGTCAGCCGCGCGCCCACCCACGGCAGGTTGATCGCCAGCACGTCGGGCGGCAACGATCCGCCCTCGAACATCAGCCCCTCCTCGGCGAACGTCTCGATGGCGTACCCCTGCGGGATCCCGCGGCCCATGTCGATGCGCTCGTCGAACACCGCGAGCGCGCCGCGCGCCGGGTGGAGCGAGAGGTTCTCGCCGAGCCAGCCGGACGAGAGGCACGCGCCGCTGTCGCGGAGCAGGAGCGGCGTCATCAGCGCGCCCGCGGCGACGACGACCGCGTCGGCCTTCACCTTCAGCACGGCGCCCGACGCGAGATCGGCGGTGACGCCCCGCGCGCGGCCGGCGACGACGTCGACGTGCCGCGCCTTCGCGCCCGTCCAGAGCTCCGCGCCCGAGCTCAGCGCGGCGGGCACGTAGCTCACGTCGGTCGAGCGCTTCGCGCCGGTCGGGCAGCCGTAGCAGCACATGCCCTGGCCGTCGCAGTCCGGCGCGTTGCGCGAGAGCGGCCCGTGCGCGTAGCCGAGCGCCTCGGCGCCGCGCGCGATGACCTCGCCGACGCCGCCGAGGTAGCGCCGATCGGCGACGGCGACGCCGAGCATCCGCTCGACGCGCTCGTAGTAGGGCGCGAGCCCCGCCGGCGAGAACTCCGCGGGCATCCCGTGGCGCTCGCGCCAGTAGCGGAGCGTGCGCTCGGGCGCGCGGTAGCACGTGCCGCTGTTGATGATCGTCGTGCCGCCGACCGCGCGCCCCACGGGCACGAGCATCGGCGCGTTGCCGAGCGTCACGATGAAGCCGTTGTCGCGGTACAGCCGGGAGAACGCCTGCGACGCGCGGCCCGTCAGCTCGCCGCGCCGGTGCAGGTGCCCCTCCTCGAGCAAGAGGACGGCGCGCCCGCGCGACGCGAGCTCGTACGCGGCCGCCGCGCCGCCCGCGCCCGTGCCGATGACCACGACCTCGCACTCGAGCGTCGTGTCGACGGTGACGTCGCCGCCGCGCGTGACGCGCTCGAGCCAGCGAGGCTGCTCCTCGCGCGCGACCGCGGGGCCGCGGTACGGCGCGTCGAGCGCGCGGAAGAGCGCGGGATCGTCGAAGTGCGCGCCCTTCAGCGGCGACAGGAGCGCCCGCATCCACTCGCCCCGCAGCGAGCCCCGCCCGCCGGCGGCCTCCTCGACGTAGCGCGCGCGCGTGAGGAGCGGCAGCGACGAGAACCTGCGGCCGTGGGTCGGCAGCGTCGCCAGCTCGAGGCTCCAGAGGAGCGCGCGGACGCCCTGCACCATCCGCGGTGGCCACCCGGAGAGGAAGCGCGCGAGGCGATCCGCCGTGAGCGCGCCGCCGGGCGGCACGTGGCGCCCGCCCGGGATCGCGGCCTCGGCGATGGCCGCCACGATCCTCCGCTCGGCGTCCGAGAGGTGGGCGCGCGCGGTGTCCGCTGGCGCCGCGTCCACTTGCGCGACCTCGCGCGCGCCGACGACCGGGAGTTGCATGCTCGAATATTCTGCAAAAACAGAATGATTGTCAACCCTGCCCGCGGAGCGCGGCCGCGCCGAGGAGCCCCCACCCGGCGATCAGCGCGAGCCCGCCGAGCGGCGTCACAGCGCCGAGCCACCGCGGCGCGCCGAGCGCCATCGCGTACAGCGTGCCGGAGAACACGACGACGCCGGCCGCGAACGCCCACCCGGAGGCCGCCGCGAGCGACGCGCCGGTGCGATCGCAGACGAGGGCCGTGACGGCCGTCGCCGTGGCGTGCGCGGTCGCGTACGTGGTCGCCGTCTGCCACCACCCCGCGCGCAGGGCGCCGTCGCTCGCCGACGCGAACGTCGCCCGCATGCCGTGGGCGCCGAAGGCCCCGAGCGCGACCGACAGGAGCCCGAGCGCCGCGGCGACCGCGAGCAGCGTCCTCGCCGCGGGCGTCAACGCTCCCGCAGGACGTTGAAGTTGCGGAACGGCTTCTCCTTGCCCTTCAGCTTGGCCGGCGGGAGCTCCTCGACCTCGAACCGGTTGCCGAGCCGCTGGTACGTGCTCTCGCTGACGACGACCTGGCCCGACTCGGCGATGCCGCAGAGGCGCGCGGAGGTGTTCACCGTGTCGCCGATGACGGTGTAGCTGAGCGCCTTCGACGAGCCGACGTACCCGGCCACCAGCTCGCCCGTGTGGATGCCGATGCCGATCGCGATCGGCGCGAGATCGTGCTCCATCCGCCGCCGGTTGAACCGCCCGAGCAGCTCCATCTGGTCGAGCCCGCAGCGCACGGCGCGGGCGGCGTCGTCGGGGTGGACGACCGGCGCGCCCCACATCGCCATGATGCCGTCGCCCATGAACTTGTCGAGCGTCCCCTCGAAGCGGAAGATCGACTCGACCATGATCTCGAAATAGTCGTTGAGCATCTCGACGACGACCTGCGCCGAGGTGCCCTCGCTCATCCTCGTGAACCCGCGGATGTCGCTGTTGAACACCGTGCAGTCGCGCACGAGGGCGCCGCCCTTCTCGATCTTCAGCGCGCCGGACGCGATCTGCTCGGCGACGTTGGGCGAGACGAGCCGCGCGAACCGCTCGCGCGCGATGATCTCCTCCTCGACCTTCTTCCCGAGGATGTTGATCTCGATGAACATCGCCGCCTGGTTGGCGACGGAGGTGACGAGCTCGAGGTCCTTCGGCTGGAACACCGCCAGCGACTCGGAGTCGAGCCAGAGGACGCCCAGCACCTCGTCGTTGTGCAGGAGCGGCGCGACGATCGCGGAGCTGATCCGGTTCAGGATCATGCTCTTGCCCTTCGCGGCGGCGAAATCCATCGCCGCGTCGTGCGTGATCACCGACGCGCGCTCGGTGACGACCTTGTTCAGGATGGTCGACGAGACCGTGATGGGCGTGTCGGAGCCGTCGCGGCGGCGGCTCACCATGCCGCGCATCTGGCCCGTCTCGTCCTTCAGGAAGATGACGCCCCGGTCGGCGCGGATGAACTTGAAGATCGACGCGAGGATCTTCTCGAGGAGGCGCACGGTGTCGCGCTCGAGGGCGATCTCGCGCGACAGCTCGTGCTGCATGCGGAGGCGCTCGTAGTCGTCGCGCAGCTGCGCCGCGTTGCTCGCCACCTGGTCGAACGGGAGGAACCCGCGCGCGCCGGCCGCGATCTGCGTGCCGATGGCGCGCTCCTGCGCCTGCATCTCGATGCGGGTCGAGCTGATGTTCGGCGGGGGCGCGTGGTGCGCCCACGCGCGCTGGTCGGACGCGCCCGACTGCGCGAGCGGCGAGACGGGCGTCATCGGCACCGACGCCGGCATCTGCGCGGTGTACGGGCGCGGGGCCTGGTGCGCGGAGAGCGGCGGCGGCTGCATCTGGGGCGGCGGCTGCTGCATCTGGGGCGGCGGCTGCTGCATCTGAGGCGGCTGCGGCATCGACGGCTGCCCAGGGAACCTGCTCGCGGGCTGCGCGCCGGAGCCGTCGTCGTACCGGGCGCGGGTGCCCCCGAGCGCGATGTCGTCGCCGTGGCGCAGGAGCTGCTCGCCGTTGACGCGCTCGCCGTTGATGTACGTGCCGTTCAGGCTGCCGAGATCGCGCAGCACGAAGGCGTCGCCGCGCTGCTCGATCGTGCAGTGCTCCTTCGAGACGATCTTGTCGAGCAACTGGATAGAATTGTTCGGATGCCGCCCGAGCGTGTTGTGGTGCCGCAGCTCCACCACCTGCTGGCCCTCGGCCGTCGCGAGAATGATCCGCGGCATTCGTCTAGGCGGACCAAGCTAGGGTGCTCCCGCCTGGATCGGAAGATCTTTCGGCGCGGCGCGGGCGGCGCGGCGCGGGAGCGTGATTGCCGGGGAAGGCGCGTTCGGCTAGCAACCGCGCGCCCCGTCGCGATGACCACCCTGCACGACCGCCGCTTCTACTTCGTCACCGGCAAGGGAGGGGTCGGCAAGACGACGGTCGCCTCGGCGCTCGCGCTGTCGCTCGCCGCGCGCGGCAAGCGCGTGCTCATCTGCGCGTGCAACGCGAAGGAGCGGTTCTCGTCGCTGTTCGAGGCCCCGCCGCTCGGGCACGACGTCGTCGCCGTCGCCGAGAACGTGTGGGCCGCGAACATCGACCCCGCCCGCGCGATGGAGGAGTACGGCCTGATGATCCTGCGGTCGCGCACGGTGTACCGGGCCGTGTTCGACAACCGCTACGTGCGCTCGTTCTTCCGCGCGACGCCGGGGCTCTACGAGTGGGCGATGCTCGGCAAGGCGTGGTTCCACGCGGTCGAGCCGAGCCCCGACGGCGCGCCCCCGTACGACGCCGTCATCCTCGACGCGCCCGCGACCGGCCACGGCCTCGACATGCTGCGCGTGCCGAAGGTGATCGTCGACGTGGTGCCGCCCGGGATCCTGCGGCGCGACGCCGAGCGCGCGTGGGAGATGTTCCGCGACGAGCGCCAGACGGGCGTCGTGATCGTGACCCTGCCCGAGGACATGCCGGTCAACGAGACGCTCGAGCTGTCGCAGGCGCTCACCTCCGAGCTCGGGCTCCACGTCTCGGAGGTGGTGGTCAACGGCATGATCCCGCCGCTGTTCTCGGCGCCGGAGCGGGCGTCGCTGCTCGCGCCGCGCGACGTCACCGAGGGCACGCCGGGGGGCGTCGCGGTCGCGGCGGGCGCGCGCCGGGCGCTGCGCGAGCGCATCCAGGCGGAGGCCATCGCGCGGCTCGGCCGGGAGCTGTCCGCGCCGAAGACGTACGTGCCGCTCTACTTCGGCGGCGTGAACGGCCTCGGCGAGGTGCGCGAGATCGCCCGCCGCTTCGCGTGAGCGCTACGCCACCGTCAGGTGCCCGAGCGCCTGCTGGCAGTCCTCCTCGAGCGTGCGGTTGCCGATGGCGCGCGACTGCTCCCGCGCGAGCGACAGCTCGACCGACGCGGCCGACACGAGGCCGAGGTGCAGCAGCAACAGGCCGAGCAGGTACCGCGCGTTGACGACGTCCCACGCGTAGCCGCGCGCCTCCGCGTACGCGATCGCCGCGCGCACCTGGGCCTCGCCGCCGGGGATGTCCTGCAGCGCGTCGAGGTACCCGAGGAACGCGCGGTCGTGCTCCGCGAGCCGCTCGGAGCCCGACTGCTCGGCCGCCGCGAGCGACTGGCGAAACGCGGCGTATGCGTGGGCGCGGTCGCCGAGGCGCAGGCGCGCGTCGCCCACGTTGTGCAGGTTGATCGCGACCTCGTACGCCGCGCCGACCTCGCGCGCGAGCGAGACGGCGCGCTCGGACGCGGCGGCGGCGTCCTCGAACCGCCGGCCGAAGAAGTAGACGAGGCCCCGGAGCTTCCACGCGTCGAGCGCGACCGTCGGATCGCTCGCCTCGGCCTCGTCGAGCAGCCGGAGCGCGCGCGCGTGATCGCCGAGCGCGCCGTGCGCCTGCGCCGCGAGCAGGGCGCGGCGGGGCGCGTGCTCGGGGCTCGCGGCGAGCGCCGGGTGCTCGAGCGCCGCCAGGGCCTGGCGAAAATCGCCGCGACGCGCGCTCAGCTCGGCGAGCAGCAGCGGGGGGCGCGGATCGTCGGGGGAGGTGAGCGCGCGGGCCTCGTCGAGCAGCGCGAGCGCGCCGTCGAAGGAGGAGGTCGCGGCGAGCGCGGCCGCCCCGTCGAGCGCGGCGGTCGCGAGCCGCGAGGCAGGCACCCCTCCGCGGAGCGCCGCGAGCGCGCGCGGCGCGAGCTCCTCGGCCCCCCGCGCCACGCGGCTGCGGATGGCCGCGCCCGCGAGCACCGAGAGCGCCTCCGCGAGGGCCTCCTTGTCGGGCTCGTCGGAGAGGGCGGCCCGGAGCGCCGAGAGCGCGGCGGAGGTGGCCGCGTCGAACCGGGCGTCGCGCAGGTGCTCGCGCGCCACGGTGAGCCAGACCTCGGCGGCCTCGCCGGCCCGCCGCGCCGAGCAGAGGTGCTGCGCGCGGCGCGTCCGCGCTCCGAGCGCCGGATCCCCGACGAGGGCGTCGGCGAGCGCGGCGTGGTGTCCGCGCGCGACCTCCGGCGACACGGCCCCGTCGGAGAGCGCCTCGGCGAGCGCGACCGACGCGGGCGTGAGGCCCCCGGCGTCGCGCAGGAGCCCCGCCTCGACGAGCCGCGCGGCGACGACGGGCCCGTGCTCGCCGACCGCGGCCTCGAGGACGGCGTCATCGAGCGGAGCGCCCGCGAGCGCGACCAGCGAGAGCACGCGGAGCTCCTCCGCGTCGAGGCGACCGAGGCGCGCCGCGAGCACCGTGCGGAGCGCGCGGGGCAGCGCGGAGAGCGCGTCGAGGCGCGCCTCGACGACCGCGCGCTCGACGACCGAGACGGCCCCAGACTCGAGCAGCTCCCGCGCGAGCTGCTCGATGAAGAGCGGGTTGTCCTCTGCGCGCTCGTCGACGAACCTCGCGACCACGTCCGGCACGGTCTGCACCCCGAGCCTGTCGGCGAGCAGGGAGGCCGCATCGGCGCGAGGCAGCGGCCCGAGCGGGAGGTCGATGACGCCGGGGACCGCGAGCGGACAGCGCTCGATCCTGCCCGAGAACAGGAGCGCGAGGCGCGCGTGCGGGAGCCGGAGCGCCGCGGCCTCGAGCGCGTCTCGCGAGGCCTCGTCGAGCGAGCGCGCGTCGTCGAAGGCAACCAGGTGCGGCCGCTCGTTCGACAGGCGCGAGAGCAGCCGCAGCGTGGCGCGGTGCACCGCGGACGCCGACGACTCGCCCCCGCCCGCACCGGTGGTGGAAAGCAGCGCCGCGACCTCCGCGTCGACGAGCCCGTACGCGCGCAGATCGCTCGAGCGATCGACGCTCGCGCCCTCGTGCGCGCCGAGCAGCGTGCGCACGAGCGCGCCGATGCCCGAGAACGGCGCGGCGTCCCCGCCCGGCGGGCAGGCCGCGACCAGCACGAAGACGTCGTAGCCGCCCTTCTGCAGCCGCCGCTGCGCCTCGCGGAGGAACCTGGATTTCCCTGCTCCAGCGGGCCCCCGCACGGTGAGGATCGAGAGGCGCTTGCGCGCGCTGTCGGCGAGCGCGCGGCCGAGCGTCGCGAGCTCGTCGCGGCGGCCGAAGAAGCGCCCCTGCGGCGCCTCGCCTCGCTGCTCGCGCGTGATGGCGAACGCGGCGCGCGACGCCTCCTTGCTCGCGGCGTCCATCACGAACAGCGGCTCGATCAGGCGCGCGGCCGCGCGGCTCGCCACCACGCGCCCCGGCAGGACCCCCGCCAGCTCGGCGGCCTGCGCGATCACGGCCGCCGCGGCGTCGTCGAGCAGCGGCGCGCCCGCGGCCGATACGTTCACCCGCCCGGCGTGCAGGCCGACGCCGAGCAGGGGGACCGTGGACGAGCGGGCGATCACGAGGGCCGCGCGCGCGGCGTGCTCCGTGTCCCGGCCGCCGTCCTCCGACAGCCCGAAGAGCGCCTCCAGGCGGTGGCCGCCGTGGCCGCCGACGAGCACGCCGCCCCACCGCTCGACGGCGTCGACGACCGCGCGCTCGGCGACGGGATCGGGCGCGCGGAGCGCGAACACCGCCGCGGTGACCTCGCGACGCGACAGCGCGGAGACGGGCGGCGCCGACGGGGAGCCCGGCGACGTCTCGGCGAGCTTCACGCTGGCGGGGGACGCGGGGATCTCGACCGACGTCCGGTGCTCGGGCGGCGCGTCGGCCCGCGACGGCGACGGCGACGCGACGAGCGCGCTCACGCGCGTCGCGAGCTCGGCCTGGCTCGCGCGCACGCCTGCGTCGTACTGGTAGGCGAGGATGTCCTCCACGACCCTGCCCGCGTCGGGCGTCCGCTCACCGGGGTGCGGGCGGAGCATCCGCGCGACGAGCGCGGTGAGCGCGCGCGGGAGCTCGGGCCGCAGCGCCTCGAGCGGCGGCACCTCGCACCGCTGGGCGCGCCGGAGCGTCTCCTCGGCCTCCTGCGCGCGGTAGGGGTTCGATCCGGTGAGCAGCTCGTAGAGGACGACGCCGAGAGAGAACACGTCCGAGCGCGCGTCGACCTCCTCGCCGCGGGCCTGCTCGGGGCTCATGTACGCGTATTTTCCCTTCACGACGCGCGCGCCCGCGTCGCCCGCGCGCTCGTCGATGTGGCGGGCCTTCGCGATGCCGAAGTCGGTGACCTTGACCTCGCCGTCCCACGAGAGGAGCACGTTCTGCGGAGAGACGTCGCGGTGCACGACGCCGAGCGGGACGCCGTCCTCGTCGCGGCGGCGGTGCGCGTGGTCGCGGCCCTTCGCGATCTCGGCGGTGACGAGCAGCGCGAGATCGTCGGAGAGAGGCTCGCCCGCCGCGCGCGCGCGCGCCGCGACCGTCGACAGATCGAGCCCGGCGACGTGCTCCATCGCGATGAAGTACGAGGGCGGATCGCCGTCGACGCGCCCGAGATCGAACACCTGGACGACGTTGGCGTGGGACAGCCGCACGGCGAGCTTCGCCTCGTGGACGAACCGGTCGACGAATTGCTGGCGCGCCGCGAGGGCCGGGAGGATGCGCTTGATGACCAGCGTCTTCTCGAAGCCGTGGGCGCCGAAGCTCTTGGCCTTCCAGACCTCGGCCATGCCCCCTCTGCCGAGCGGGGAGAGCAGGCGGTAACGACCGTAGACCTCGCCCCCGTCGGTCGATTTCGGTTCCCTCTCCGCCACCTTGCCTCGATCGCCAG
This sequence comes from Polyangiaceae bacterium, assembly GCA_020849655.1. GTDB lineage: Bacteria > Myxococcota_A > Polyangia > Polyangiales > Polyangiaceae > JADLFU01. Next base: position 32,275 of record JADLFU010000233.1, read on the forward strand.
GAGGTAGCACGACGCTCCTTCGATCGCCTCGATTTTCGGGTGGCGGCCACGGGGCGCTGGGCGCAGCCGACCGGGCGCTCCCGCGCCGCGCTCCAGCGGGTCCCCGGCGACCTCGCGGGGCCGAGTCCCCGGCGAGCGACCGGCGCCGACGTGATGAACCCGGCCAGCGACCTCGGCGTCACGGACGTGACGCGAGGCGGCGGCGCGGGGTGCTACTTCGCGGGCGACGACCGCCCGTATCGAGGCACGACGGGATGCGCACACCACCGAGAAGACACCTGACGCTCGACGGCGAGCCGGCGACGATCGAGGGGCGGCTCGGCGGCGGGCGGTGCATCGAGGTGTTCGCCGCGCGCACCGGGACCACCCAGGTCGTGGGTGAAGATCGCGCGCACCCAGCCGCTCGGGCCGGACGCGGCCTCGGCGACCGGCGCGTTCGCGCACGCCGAGGCGCTCGAGCGGCTGACCGGCAACTTCGGCGCAGCCCAGGTGGATCCGAACCTGCTCGTGCGCACGGAGGTGGGGCGACGCGGTCGGCGTGCCTGCGCTGGCGATCACCATGTTCGAGGCCCTTCACGGCGAGCACCCGCTCTTGAGAGCAGACGAGTCGTTGCCGCTGCCGCGTTGCAGCGAGAAGCAGGGGCGCATCCACGACGGGGCCAACGCCACCGGCAAGGCGCCGATCACGAAACGATCGCGCCGGGCGCGGCGCTACCGACCGAGGACGTCGCGGAGCGCGATCGCGAGCAGCTCGGTGTGCGCGCAGTGCGCGTGCTCGTCGTTGCCGCCGTAGCCCTTCACTGTCAACCCGCGGCGCAGGGCGGAGGTCTTCGCGACGAGGCCGAGCGGCGTCGTGCCCGACGTCGGGTGCCGCGTGACCCCGACCTCGCGCAGCAAGTGATCGGCCACCTCCCGCGTGGACGCGTAGCCGGGCGGCTGGATGTCGGAGTGGGTGAGCACCATCGTGACGTCGCCGCGCGCCGCGCGCTCGGCGTACGCGACGAAGGGCGCGAGCGTCCTCGTGGCGAGCGTGGGGGCGCCCCGCTGCGGCGCGTCCGTCTTCACGTAGCCCGCGTGCGCGGAGTCGAGCAGCACCACCGACGACGCGGCGTCGGGGTGGAACCGCAGGATGTTCTGGACGGCGCCGTACCCGGCGCTCCAGCTCGACAGCGTGAGCCGGCCGATGGTCGCGCCGGGGTCGCGGGTGTTGCGACGGAGCGCGCCGAGCACGCCCTCCCGCAGCTCGGTGAAGGCGGCGGGGAGCGCGAACGCGTCCTCGTACGCGCCGCTGCCCACGCCGAGATCGATCCCGACGAGCACCTCGCCGCGCGCGACCTCGACGAAGGGCTTGCGGACGGCGTCGTGCCCATGAAAGTGAAGGATGACGTGGTAGGCGCCGTCGGGGGGGGCGAGCGCGGGATCCTCCGGCACGATCATCTGCCCCATCGGCACGGCCGGCAGCCAGCGGGAGTACGCGCCGAACCCGCGGTCCGGCGTCATGCAGGGGTTCCAGCCCTTCGCGCGGAGCTCCGGCGACAGCGGCGTCGTCACCCGGGGCAGCGCGGGGGCGGGCGGGGGCGACGCGCCGTCGTCCGGCGCGATCTCGGCGCGGAGGGCGGCCCGCGCGGCGGCGTAGCGCAGCGCCCCGCGGCCGAGCTCCGGGAGCTGCGCCACGCCGTCCGCCGCGAACGCCGAGGTGAGCGCGAGCCCGAGCGCCGCGAGCGTCACCGCGAAGAGCCCGCGGCGCCGGGCGCGACGCGCCGCTTGCTCGGCGTCGCGAGGGACGACTCGCCGCTCGGGAGCCCTGCTCATCGCCCCCCGTTGCCCGACCCGCGCGGGCCGGGCCAACTTCCGCGCAGCCTGGGCCTCGACTCAGGTGCGCGCGCTCACGCGATCGCGGGCGCCGCGGCGTCGCCGAAGGCGCGGCGCTCGACCTCGAGCTCGACCTCGCCCTGCGTGGTCTCCGCGTCGAGGAACCTCCGCCACTCGTGCTTGTCGCGCGTGAGCCCGCAGTACGCGTTGAAGATGCGCTCGAACACCTCGCCCTGCATCGCCGCCGTCGGCTTGTCGATGAAGCCGGCGCGCGTCGAGAGCGTCGCCACCTTGCGCATGACGGAGCCGGCGAAGTCGAACGCGTCGACGCCGAGGACGGCGAGGTGCGGCTCGATCAGCATCACGAGCGGCAACGTGGGCAGCACCATCTTCAGCCGCCGCACGCGCCCGCGGACGCTCGCGCGCTCGCGCCGGCTCATCGGGAACTCGTTGAAGTACGCGACCGGCAGCGCGGTGTGGCGGCTCTCGTCGAGGTGGAACAGCCGCAGCACCTCGAGCCCGGGCAGCGTCGAGAGCATCCCGAAGATGCTGAGCGCGATGCTCTCGACCATCACGTTCATCCCGAAGAACCTGTCGAGCCCCTCGGCCTTCAGCGTCCCCTCGAGCAGGAGGTACTCCCAGGCGCTCTGGCGGGGCACCTCGACGCCGAACGCCTGCACGAGCTCGCGCATGACGACGAAGTGCTTCGCCTCCTCGAGCACCTGCATCGTCAGCGCGGCGCGCGCGCCCGTGCTCTGCACGCGCGTGAGCAGGCTCGCGGACACGAGCCACGCGTACGCCTCGCCGTGCCCGATGGCCGACAGGACGCCGACGACGGCGCGCTTCTGCTCGAGCGTGTACTCGCGGTCGAGCAGCGCGCGGAACTCGGCGCTCGTGATGCGCGCGCGCGCCGCGCGCTCGCCGTCGGTCAGGCTGCGCTCGGCGAGATCGGTGAGCTCGCGCTCGTGCGGGTTGCTGTCGCGAAAGCTCGACCACGGCGCGGCGACCTCCGCCTTCCACAGCAGGCGCAGGCTCTTGTCGTAGAGCTTGCGGCGCATCGCGTCCGCGGGGCCGCCGATGAACTCGTAGTTCACGTCGTCGTAGGCCGCGGCCCTGCCGCCGAGCCCCAGCGACTGGAGCCACGCGTCGCGGCCTCGGACGACGCGGTTCACCACGCGCTCCACGGCCTCGTTGATCTTCACTGCACGATCGTTGATGGGGAGCGCTTGGACTTGCATGCCGGCAAGGCTAGGCGCCGCGCGCCGCCGCGCATTGACCGGGGTCATCCACGCGCGTCAGCGCGCTCGCGCCGTGTGCAGCGCCGCCACGGCGTCGAGATCGAACCCCGCGTTCGGCGGCTCGCCCTTCGACGACAGATCGCGGATCTTCACGTAGCGCGCGCGCGCGACCCCGAGGTCGCCGAGGTCGAACGGATCCCCGCCCGCCTTCGCCGGATCGTACGGCAGCGGCGTCTGGGGCGTCGCCCACACGACGCGCCAGCCGGCGCACGACGACGTCATGTAGCTCGCGGGCACACAGGGGAAGGCGCGCCAGCTCACGCCGTCCTCGCTCACGCTCACCTCCCCGAGCTCCTTGTAAGGAATGTTCTCATCGCCGCCGACCCAGAACGGGTTCTCGAACACGATGAAGTCCGGTCCGGGGCCGTCGACGAGATCGTCCGCGCCGAACCCGAGGACGATCTCGCCGCCCGCGCCGAGCGACAGCACGTCGAGGCTCCCCTGGCCTGAGCCGTTGCCGTGCGGAGGCCCCGCGACGACGCCGGGCAGCTGGTCGGCGCCGTAGCCCGCGCCCTCGCCGGCCGTGAAGGACACGACCTCGGTCGCGAACCCCTCCACGGGCGCGCCCGCTGCCCCTGCGCCCGTCGCGCTCGCCCCGGCCGCGCCCGCGACGCCCCCCGCGCCCGCGCCGCCCGTCGTCGAGGAGGGGTGGGCCGCGTCGCCGTCTGCGTCGGCGCCACAAGCGAACATGCAACAACAGAGGGATACAGTGAAGCACAGCCGATGCATCGAGGTGACCTTCCTCCGCGAGGCTCGCGCGGACGTGGGGGTGGATCGCTCGTCGGGTCTTCTGGCTCACGGTTCGACTGACGCTTCGAGCGCCTTCCCCGCAGACTGCGCGAGTGGCAGAGGCTCGAAGCCCCCCGTTCACAGCGGCGGCTCCGCGCCGGATTCGCACCGGCTTCCCCGGGTGACCACGCCGTCACCCCGAGCGAGCCTGGCTCGTCGCGCCGACCGGCCGCAGATGCAAGCGCATTCGGCGCGCGCCCGCGCTCCCCGCCGCGACGATGTGCTAGCGTCCGCGCCTCATGCCAGCCCTTCGCTTCGCGCCGCGCGCGATCGTCCTCGTCCTCGGGTGCGCCTCGGTCGGCCTCGCCCAGGGCGCTCCCCAGCAGCCGCCGCCCGGGTACCAGCAGCCGCCGCCCGGGTACCAGCAGCCCCCGCCCGGGTACCAGCAGCCGCCGCCCGGGTACCAGCAGCCCCCGCCCGGATACCAGCAGCCGCCGCCTGGGTACGGTCCTCCGCCTCCTGCGTATGGTCCTCCGCCTCCCGGCTACGCCCCCCCGCCGGTCGACCCGACCGCGCGCCGGCACGACGGCTTCTACTTGCGGCTGGGCATCGGCGGCGGCTCCGGCAAGGTGACGTCGCACATCAGCGGACCGGGCGGCTCGCTCGACGCGAAGTACACCGGGTCGGGCTCCAGCTTCGAGCTGATGCTGGGCGGCACCGTCGGCTCGGGCGTCGTGATCGGCGGAGGGTTCGTCGGACAGAACCTCACCGATCCCAAGGTGACGGTCTCCGGGTCGAGCAGCCTCTCGACCACCGCGAGCGGCAGCCTCGGCGTGGTGGTGCTCGGGCCGCTGGTCGACTGGTTCTTCGACCCTCACGGCGGCGCCCACCTCGGCGCGATGATCGGCTCGGGCGCCATCGGCCTCTCCGACGGCAATGACAAGTCGTCCACCGGGCTCGGCGCGGCGCTGTGGGGCGGCTACGACTTCTGGGTCGGCAACCAGTGGTCGATCGGCCCGGAGCTGCGCGTGACGACAGTGAACGGAAAGCGCGAGTTCTTCGGGCTCCGGGCCGAGGACAAGGCCACTGTCATCCAGCTGTCGTTCACTGGGCTCTACCACTGACGGGCCGTGAGCCCGCTCGATCCGCCCCGCGGGCTCGTCGACTCGTCCCCCGAGGGGCTCGCGGTCGCGCGCGTGCTGCGCATCGAGCGGGGGCACGCGGAGGTGTGGCTCGACGGCGACGCGCGCCTGTTGCCTGTCTCGAAGAAGCAGCTGCGCGCGTGCCAGCCGGTGACGGGCGACTGGGCGCACGTCGACGTCGCGCGCGGGGTCGTCACCGGCCTCGCGCCGCGCGCGACCTGCCTGCGACGCCGGGCCCCGGCCGCGCGCGGCGGCGACCAGGCGGTCGTCGCGAACTTCGACGTCGCGCTCATCGTGATGGGCCTCGACGGTGATTTCTCCATCCGCCGCGCGGAGCGCTACGCCGCGCTCGTCGCGACGAGCGGCGCCGACGCGGTCGTCCTCCTCACGAAGGCGGCCTCGGTCACGCTCGCGAAGGAGGCGGTCGCCGCGGTCGCGGACGCCGTCGGCGACGCGCCCGTGCACGCGATCGACGTCGTCGCCGGCGTCGGGCTCGAGGTCGCCCGCCGCGCGCTCGGGCGCCGGGTGGGCGTCGTCATCGGCTCGTCCGGCGCGGGCAAATCCACGCTCACGAACCACCTGCTCGGCGAGGCGCACCAGCCGACGCGCGAGGTGCGCGCGCGCGACTCGCGCGGACGCCACACGACGGTGCGGCGCGAGCTGTTCCTGCTGCCGGGCGGCGGCGCGATCATCGACACGCCCGGCCTGCGCGAGGTGGGGCTCGCCGACGACGCCGACCTCGACGACGCGTTCGCCGATCTCGCGGGCCTGGCCGCCGGGTGCCGGTTCGGTGACTGTCGCCACGAGTCCGAGCCCGGCTGCGCGGTGCGCGTCGCCGTCGACGAGGGCGCGCTCGCCGAGAGCCGCGTCGAGGCGTGGCGCAGGTTGCGCGAGGAGCGGGCGACGTCGCAGCGCCGCGGCCGGTAGCCGCGCCCGCGGCCCACGGAGCGCGCGATCGACACACGGCGCGTGCCCCGACGCCGGGGATTTGCTAGCTGCCCCGCTCCCATGACGCCGCACCCCTACGCAGAGTTCCTGCACCTCGTCGAGAAGCCCGCTCGCTACACCGGCGGCGAGATCGGCGCGTCGCCGAAGGACTGGGCGGGCGTCGAGGCCACGGTCTGCCTGGCGTTCCCCGACGTCTACGACATCGGGATGAGCCACCTCGGCTACAAAATCCTCTACTCCATCCTCAACCGCGATCCGCGCACGCTCGCCGAGCGCACGTACGCGCCGTGGCCCGACATGGAGGCCGAGCTGCGCCGGCGCGGGCTGCCGCTCGTGTCGCACGAGACGGCGCGGCCGCTCCGCGACTTCGACGTCGTCGGGCTCTCGCTGCAGTACGAGCTCACCTACACCAACTGCCTCACGATCCTCGATCTCGGCGGCGTGCCGCTGCGCGCTCTCGATCGCGGCGACGACGATCCGCTGGTCATCGGCGGCGGGCCGACGGCGACGCACCCGGAGCCGATGGCCATCTTCTTCGACGCGTTCGTCGTCGGCGACGGCGAGGACGCGTGCCGCGACGTCGCGCTCGCGTGGGCGCGGATGAAGCGCGCGGGCGTGCCGCGGGCCGCGCGCCTCGTCGAGATCGCGAAGATGCCGGGCCTGTACGTGCCCTCGCTCTACGAGGTCGGCGTCGTCGACGCGACCGGGTTCGAGGTCGTCACCGGCACGCGGCACCCCGACGTGCCCGCGCGCGTGACGCGCACCTTCTTGCCCGACATCTCGAAGTATCCGTTCCCCGACGACAGCCCCGTCGGCGGTCCGGAGGCCATCTTCGATCGCATGTCGATCGAGATCGCGCGCGGCTGCACCGAGGGCTGCAGGTTCTGCCAGGCGGGGATGATCTACCGGCCGGTGCGCGAGCGCTCGCCGGAGGAGATCGTCGAGACGGTCGTCTCGGCCGTGAAGAAGTCGGGCCACGACGAGGTCGCGCTCACGTCGCTGTCGACGGCCGACGGCACGTGCATCTCGCCGCTCATCAAGCGCGTCGTCGAGCGGCTGACGCCCGAGAAGGTGAGCCTGTCGGTCGCGTCGCTCCGCGCCTACGGCCTCGACGAGGACCTGCTCGGCGAGCTGCGCCGCGTGCGCGCGAGCGGGCTCACGTTCGCCCCCGAGGCCGGCACCCAGCGGATGCGCGACGTCATCAACAAGAACGTCACCGAGGCGCAGCTGCTCGAGACCGCCGAGCGCGTGTTCAAGAAGGGCTGGGACCGCATGAAGCTCTACTTCATCGTCGGCCTGCCCACCGAGACCGACGACGACGTGCGCGGCATCCTCGAGACCGGCCGGCGCGCGCTCGACGCCGGCAAGCAGGCGCTCCGCGAGGCGGGCCGGCACGTCGGGCGCGCGAGCGTCACCGTCAGCGTCTCGACGCATGTCCCCAAGCCTCACACACCCTTCCAGTGGTGCGCGATGGACTCGCTCGACGAGGTCCGCCGCAAGCAGGCGCTGCTGCGCGACGGCGCGCGCCAGCTGAAGCTCGATCTGCGCATGCACGCGTCGGACGAGAGCGTCGTCGAGGCCATCTTCGCGCGCGGCGATCGCCGCCTCGGCGACGTCGTCGAGCACGCGTGGCGCGCGGGCGCGAGGTTCGACTCGTGGGAGGAGCACGTGCGGCTCGATCTCTGGAAGGCCGCGCTCGCCGCGCACGGCGTCGACGTCGCGCGCTACCTCGGCACCGTCCCCGTCGACGCGCGCGTCCCGTGGGATCACATCGACGTAGGCCTCGAGGACGGCTTCTTGCTGCGCGAGTACCAGAAGGCGCTGCGCGGGCGCCTCTCCCCGCCGTGCGGCAAGGCCGTCGGGCAGTTCGTCCACCACACCAACGTCGAGGAGGCGGCCGCCGATCGCCGCCGGCTGGTGTGTTATGATTGTGGAGTTGCATGCGACATGACCTCGATGCGCACCGAGCGCGTCGAGCGGCTGACGCAGCTCGGCGCGGCGCGGCCCGGGTTGCCCGTCGTGCAGCTGCCGCCGCGCGAGACGGAGGAGGGCAAGCCGCACGCCCCGACGAAGGGCGCGACGTACCGGTACCGGCTGGTGCTGCAGAAGCTCGGGCCGGTGGCGTTCCTCGGGCACCTCGATCTCGTGCGCGCGTTGCCGCGCGTGTTCCGGCGCGCCGAGATCCCGCTCGCCCACACGGGCGGGTTCAACCCGAAGCCCGATTTCACCTACGGCCCCGCGCTGTCGCTCGGCGTGCCGTCGCTCGGCGAGCCGCTCGATCTGAAGCTGACGGTCGAGCTGCCCCCCGACGAGCTGGTCGCGCGCCTCGACGCCGTGGCGCCCGAGGGGCTGCGCATCACCGGCGCCGCGCGGCTCGGGCCCGAGGACCCCGCGATCGGCAAGATCGTGGCCGAGGCGCGCTACGCCCTCGCCTTCGCGCACAAGACGCTCGCGGCAGGGCCGGAGGCGGTGCGCGACGCGGTCGAGCGCGCGATGGCCGCGGAGGCGCTCCCCGTCGTGCGCGTCATCGACGGCAAGCAGA